>NZ_JBPBBB010000015.1:0-78199 GCF_050896375.1 Roseovarius tibetensis | reverse complement strand
TCCCTACCCAGAATCCATCACGAGCCCGGCAGCAAGAGGGTCAGCTCAGAGCCTAAAAGCCAACTGCGATTCCCCTGCCTCTCGGCGCTGGCCATTTATTGGCTATACGTCTTGAGCCTAGTAAAAAGGCGTTTCTCAGAAATCACGTGACTTTCGATACAAATAATGGCAATATTAAGCATTTAAATCTTCAAGCTCAATAGGTGGTATGATGAGCGAAAGTAACGGCTTAGAAGGTGAAGGCTGGAGTGATTACCAAGTCACCCTTCCCGTTGCAAAAAATGATTTCGCGGACTTTGTTGGCAGGCTTATTAGCGGTTCCGACAAGCTAGAGTATGCGATAATCTCGGATATTGAGGTTACTCGTGACACGCTTTTAGGCTTGGAGAGTAGTTTCAGTGAGCGTGTAGATAGGCAAGCCGGTTCTGCTTTTGTTGCAACAAGGTATTCCATAAAGTTTTCTGATGGACGCGGCTTTAAGACTGGTGAACTGTCGAAGATTTTTGATTTGTCACCTACCGGTACAGTTCATACAGAAGCCTTAACGGCTGAATACACCTTCATCAATAACTATCCAAATTCAAATGCACCGGTTCGGGAAGTAGTTTCCTTATCCTTTAGGGCCCGATCGATGCCAAGGTACGTAGGTAGATTTGTGTTAGCTGTTGGAAACATTGAAGTTGAGTACCATAATCGTAGCTGGGCGGAGGATGTTCTGGAAAGTGTAAAGAGAGTCGTTTGTGTTGAGGCGCCATCATTTTCAGATGCTCGGTTTCTCTTGAGGAATACGATTTTTGCTCATGAAGAAGTACCTGTAATTGTCGGAATTGTATCGTCTATCATATTTTTAACGACAATTTATTTCGCTTGGGATACTTTCGTTTTCGAAGGGTTGAGGGTTGTCTCTCCTATAGGTGCGTCCAATCACGCAGAGCCTAGCCCTGAAAAGCTTGTTGTGCGAGGTCTTACCTTTTTAAGCATCGCAATCCTTATTGGAGTTTTAGTGGGTGTTTCGATTTCTAAGGTGGGCTCACCTGAGGCGCAAAATATTGTATTTAGAATCACAGATTCTGATCAAAGATATCTTGATTATCTTAAAAGTAGAAAAAGAAAGTCTCGTTTTAAAATTATTCTTTCCATTATCGGCTCAATAGTACTTAGCGTAGTGGCGTCTTGGATTTATGGAGCTATTTTTACTTAACGTGATTGTTCATAAAGTAAATTTAATAAATTACTGCTTAATGATAGCTGATCAGTCACGGTCAACCACACACATCTTCGCCCGACCGCGCTGTTAGTAGCAAGTTAAATCTTGAGCGATGTTCTGACAGGGAAGATCATTACATCCGCGCTGTCGAACACCCCTCACAGACCCCATTAAATCATCGCTGAAATTTGCGTGTACAACACGCACGGGCCACGTCCGATCCGCGCGCAGGCCGGGCGATCCTCCCGGCCTACGGTGCCTCGCCGGATCAGTCCTCGAGCTTGAGGGAGACCTTCAGTTTGGTGCGGTAGAGGCTGACCTTGCCGTTCTCGATCACCAGATCCTGTTCGGTGACTTCGGCGATTCGCAAATCGCGCAGCGTTCCCGACGCGCGCGCGATCGCGATCGCCGCCGCCTTGTCTCAGGATTCCGGACTGGTCCCGACGATCTCGGTCACCTCGACTGCGATCATACCAGCGCCCACGGCAAGACCTCCGCGAGACCCCGTGAGCATGGGCTGCATAGCGCGGGGGCAGGATGACCGCGCTGCGAACACAGGGCGCAGGCGTGCTCAGTCCTTTTGACGCATCGCATCAAGCTGCGCGGCGCCGCGATCGGCGAGCGGGCCGGTGCCGTCTTTCCACCGCCGGTGGATCCAGAACCATTGATCCATCCGGTCGCGCACCTGTCGTTCCAGCCGGTCGTTGACCTCTTGCGTCATGGTGACCGGATCGGTGGCCGGGACCGGCTCTTCCACCACGATCTCGAAATCCAGACCGTTCTTGCACCGTATGCCCCAGGTCGGCACAAGGGGCGCGTTGAACTTCAACGCAAGCTCGGCCGTGGCCAGTGGCGACATTGCCGGTTTGCCGAAAAAATCCAGCGGCACACCGTCATGTGAATTCAGATCCGTGAGGATCGCCAGCACGCCACCGCTGCGCAAGTGCCGGACCATGTGCAGCATCCCGCGTCGCCCCTGTTCGAACATCGGCTGGCTCAACGCGCCCATGGCGGCGGTGTACCGCCGGTTGAACCAGCGATTGTGCATCCTGCGGTAGAACACCCCCATCTCGAACCCCTGTCCGATCATGGCGATTCGGGCCGCGTTGAAATTGCCGAAATGTCCGGTGACGAAGATGATCGGCCGGTTTTCGTGCTGCGCCGCGCGGATCGCCGCGACACCGGGACCGCGAACCTTGGCACGCCGCGCGCGCGCGATGAACTCGCGTGTCGAATACAGCTCTGCCATGTTGCGCCCGGCATTGTCGGGCACGGCGCGCACCAGGCGACGCACCTCGGGTTCCGGCAGATCGGGCAGCACATGGGCGAGGTTTTCACGCACCCGCCTGTCATAGCCCGCGATCGGCGCGACGACCCGCGCCGCAAGCCAGCCCATCAACGGAATGCGCCAGCGATAGGGAAGAAGCCTGGTGACAGCGATCGGCGCGTACATGGCCATGCCGACCGCAGTGTCGCGCAAGCGTGTCGAAAGGGGCAGGGGGGTATCACTCATCTTCGCGGCCTTCTTGGGATCGCGTGTCAGGGATACTCTCGGGTATACGCGACCACAAGCCCGCGCGCGTGTCCACGCCGTTGCCGCCATGTCCGGACGATAGGTCGACGGACTGTTGGACCGGCCTGTCCAGCTGTCGGCGGGCTTTCTGGCCCGTACGGATTGCATGGCCGCAGGTCCGTCCGGACTGAAAGAGGGCGCCCGAAGGCCCCCTCTTTGTTTTTCGGCTCAGGTGATGTCGACGACCTCGATCGCAAAGGTCAGATCCTTGCCCGCCAGCGGGTGGTTGGCGTCGAGCACGACCTGTTCATCGGTCACTTCGACCACGGTCACGGGCATGACCTGTCCCTGCGGTGTCTGCACCTGCAACTGCGTGCCCAGATCGAGCGGGATATCCTCGGGGATATCGGTCCGTGGCACGGCCTGTTGCGCGTTGGGGTCCGGCTGGCCGTAGGCCTGATCGACGGGAACCTCGACGGTTTTCTTGTCACCGACGGTCATGCCTTCAACGGCGGCGTCGAGGCCGGGGATGATCTGGCCCGACCCGACCGTGAATTCCAGCGGGTCCTTTCCTTCACTGGAATCAAAGGTTTGGCCGTCCGTCAGGGTACCCTTGTAGTGTACGCGGACGGTGTCGCCCGATTTGACTTGCGTCATGAGATGTCCAATCTGTGGCAGCGTTGAGTTTGCGAGGCCACGCCGTTTCGCGCGCGGGTGCTCGTGTGACTTTGTTAAACGTAATTGTCCGTTACGGGATTTGCAAACCGATCCTGTCCACGGAACGGTCCCGGATGCCTTGGGGCTTTTCCCCATACCACTTCCGTGCCAATCTCGCTGCCAAGTCACCGCAGAGAGGTTTCATGACGATCACAACCTGCGTCTTTGACGCCTACGGCACCCTGTTCGACGTAGCCGCTGCCGCCCGCCGCGCCGCGACCGAACCGGGACGCGAGACATTCGCCGAACACTGGCCCGCGATCGCCGAGAAATGGCGCGCCAAGCAATTGCAGTACACGTGGCTGCGCGCGGTCACCGGCGATCACGTGGGCTTTTGGCAGGTCACGCAAGACGGGCTTGATTGGGCGCTCGAATCGCAGGGGCTGTCGGGCGATACCGATCTGCGCGCGCGGCTTTTGCAGCTTTACTGGGAACTTGACGCGTTCCCCGAGGTACCGGGCGTTCTGACCGCGCTCCGCGAGGCCGGCACATCCACCGCGATCCTGTCCAACGGGTCGCCCGATATGCTGGACGCGGCGGTCGAGTCGGCGGGCCTCGGCGCGCGGCTCGACGCGGTGCTGTCGGTCGAGAGTGTCGGCATCTTCAAGCCGGCGCGCGTCGTCTACGATCTTGTCGGCCAGCGCTTCGACTGCGCGCCCGAAGAGGTGCTTTTCGTGTCGTCCAACGGTTGGGATGCCTGCGCCGCCGCCGCCTATGGCTTTCAGACCGTCTGGGTCAATCGGGCGGGCGATCCCGTGGACCGTCTGCCTGCATCCCCCGACCGGCAGATGTCCGACCTGTCCGGCCTTGTGGAAATGTGTACCTGATGGCGCGGTTCACCACATCCGACGGACTGTCGCTGCATTACACCGACGCGGGGCACGGTCAGCCGATCCTGTGCCTGGCCGGACTGACGCGCAACAGCGCCGATTTCAGCTTTCTTGCCCCGCACCTGACCGGGTATCGCATGATCTGCATGGACTATCGCGGGCGCGGACACTCCGACCATGCCCCGGATTTCATGTCCTACAACATAATGCGCGAGGGGCAGGACGCGATCGAGTTGATGGATCACCTGGGCCTCGACCGCGTCACGTTGATCGGCACCTCGCGCGGCGGGCTGATCGCCATGGCGCTTGCGCATGCCCATCATGACCGCCTCGCCGGGGTCGTGCTCAACGATATCGGCCCCGAGGTCGCCGATGAGGGGATCGCGCGGATCATGGATTACGTGGGCCGGGCGCCGGACCTGCCCGATCTCGACGCGGCGGGGGCGCTCGCGCATACCCACGCCGGCAGCTTTCACGGGGTGCCGCTTGACCGGTGGCGCGCGCAGGCCGGGTTCATGTATCAGGAGACACCCGGTGGCGGGCTGGGTCTGCAATATGATCCACGGCTGCGCGACGCGCTTGTGGGGCAGGCCGGCGCCGGCGAGGCGCCAGACCTGTGGCAGATGTTCGACGCCCTGCGTGATATCCCCACGGCGCTGATCCGCGGTAAGAACTCGGATCTGCTGAGCACCGGGACAGTTGCGAGAATGCGGGAACGCCATCCGCGCATGATGACCGTCACCGTCGCGGACCGGGGTCACGTGCCCTTCCTCGACGAGCCCGAGTCGCTGGCGGCGATTCGTGACCTGTTGAAAGACGTAAAATGACCGACATAACATTGGTTCGTGCCGCGGCCTCGCGCCTGGCCGGGCATGCCCGGCGCACGCCGCTGCTGTCCTCGCCGTTTCTCGACGAGATCGCGGGGCGGCAGGTACTGGTAAAGCCCGAATGCCTGCAACATACCGGAAGCTTCAAGTATCGCGGGGCGCGTTCGGCCCTCTCGGCGCTCGACCCGGATACGCGGGCGCATGGGGTGATCGCGTTCTCTTCGGGCAATCACGCGCAGGGCGTGGCGCTTGCGGCGCGCGAATTCGGTGTGCCCAGTGTCATCATCATGCCCGGTGACGCGCCGCGCCTCAAGATCGACAACACCCGCGCGCTCGGGGCCGAGGTGGTACTTTACGACCGTGTGGAAGAGGATCGCGACGCCATCGGGGCGCAGCTGAGCGCCGAGCGGGGTCTGACCCTCATCAAGCCATTCGATGATCCCCTCGTGATCGCGGGACAGGGCACCACCGGGCTTGAAATCGCCGAGGATGCCGCGGATCTCGGTATCGAGACCGCCGATGTGCTGGTCTGTTGCGGGGGCGGGGGCCTGACCTCCGGCATCGCGCTCGCGCTCGAGGCCGATGCGCCCGGCCTGCGCGCGCGGCCCGTCGAGCCCGAGGGGTTCGACGACGCGGCCCGATCGCTCGCCTCCGGCCGGATCGTGCGCAACGCGCAAGGTGCGGGCGGGCTCTGCGATGCCATCGTCACGCCACAGCCGGGCGAGATCACGTTTCCGATCATGCAGCGCCTGTGCGGCCCCGGTCTCGTGGTCACCGAGGACGAGGCGCTGCGCGCCATGGCGGCGGCGTTCTCGCGGCTCAAGCTGGTCGCCGAGCCGGGCGGTGCCGTGGCCCTCGCCGCAGCCCTGTATCATGGTGACGAGATCGAGGGCGACGCGGTGATCTGCACCATCTCGGGTGGCAATGTCGATGCGGGGGTGTTCGGCGACGCGTTGCGCCGGTTCGGCCAGTGACGGCCCGGCCCGGTCCGGGCGCCCGACACGGAACGCGTCCCGATGGAAACCGGCTTGCGCTCGCGGCCGAATCCGCCTCATCTGTCGCCTCAAACAGGAGGTGACGATGCGAACCATGAAAGCCGCCGTCTGCCACGAATTCGGTGCCCCTCTGGTGGTCGAGGACGTGCAGATCGCAGATCCGCAGGCCGGCGAGGTCGAGATCGAGATCGCGGCTGTCGCGATCTGCCATTCCGACATCACCTATGCCGATGGCGGCTGGGGCGGATCGCTTCCGGCGGTCTATGGCCATGAGGCGACGGGCCGCGTGCGCGGCATCGGCGCGGGTGTCACGGGGCTCTCCGAGGGCGATCCCGTGGTCGTCACCCTCATTCGCGCCTGCGGACAGTGCCCGTCCTGCAGTGGCGGACGCCCCACGGGATGCGAAACGCCGCATGACGGGGATCAGGGCCCCCTGACCACGTCTGCCGGCGGCAAACTGCACCAGGCGATGTCCTGCGGGGCGTTTGCCGAGCGCGTCGTCGTCCATCACAGCCAGGTCGTGCGCATCCCCGAGGGCATCGACATGGCCGCCGCGTCGCTGCTGGCCTGTGGCGTGATCACCGGCGTGGGCGCGGTGGTCAATGCCGCCCGCCTGCGGGCGGGGCAGGATGTGGTGGTGATCGGGGCAGGCGGCGTCGGTCTCAACGCCATACAGGGCGCGCGCATCGCGGGCGCGCGCCGCATCGTCGCCGTGGACATGACCGAGGCCAAGCTGGCAGCGGCGCGCGAGTTCGGCGCGACCGACGGCGTTCTCGCGACCAACGAGACACCGTGGCGCGCGGCCAAGGCGATCATGGGCCGGGGCGCCGATGTCGTGCTGGTCACCGTCGGTGCGGCCGGGGCCTATGACGCGGCGCCGCGTTACCTTGCCGGCGGGGGCCGGATGATCATGGTGGGCATGCCGCATTCCGGTGCCGAAAGCCGCTACGAGGCGGGAAATTTCGCGGCCGCCGGACAGGCCATGATCGGCTCCAAGATGGGTGAAGCCGTCATTCGCCGCGATATCCCTTGGATGGTCGATCTCTATGCGCAAGGCCGGCTGAAACTGGACGAGCTTATCTCGGGCCGCTGGTCGCTTGACCGGATCAACGAGGCGATCACCGATACCAGAAGCGGCGCGGCGCGGCGCAACGTCATCACCTTCCCATGACGATCCGGGCTTCATCTTTCCAACAATACTCCGGGGAGCGCGAGGGGCAGCGCCCCTCGCCCCGGTCGGATCGCGCAGCGATCCGAAACACCAAAGCGGAGCCGACATCATGAAATTGCAGGACCTCGACATCATCGTCACCTCGCCGCCGGCGCCGGGCTGGGGCGGCCAGTACTGGATTCTCGTCAAGCTGACCACGGATGACGGCATCACCGGCTGGGGCGAATGCTACGGCACCAGCATCGGCCCGCAAGCCATGCGCGCCGTGATCGAGGATGTCTTCGCACGCCACATGCAGGGCGAGAGCCCCGAGAATGTCGAGCGGATGTTCCGCCGCGCCTATTCCTCGGGGTTCACGCAGCGTCCCGACCTGACCGTGATGGGGGCGTTCTCGGGGCTCGAGATCGCCTGCTGGGACGTCCTGGGCAAGGCGCGCGACAGACCCGTCTGGGCCTTGCTGGGGGGCCGGATGACCGACCGCATCCGCGCCTATACCTACCTCTACCCGCTGCCGCATCACGACCTCGCCGCGTTCTGGACCTCGCCCGAGATGGCCGCCGAAAGCGCGCTTGACTGCGTGGCGCGCGGTTACACGGCGGTAAAGGTCGATCCGGCCGGACCCTACACGATGCGGGGCGGCCACATGCCCGCGATGTCGGACATCTCGCTGTCGGTCGCGTTCTGCCGGGCCATTCGCGACGCCGTCGGCGACCGCGCGGACCTGCTTTTCGGCACGCACGGGCAGTTCACCACGGCCGGTGCGATCCGCCTCGGCCAGGCGATCGAGGCGTTCTCGCCCCTCTGGTACGAAGAACCCGTGCCCCCGGACGACATCGCGGCGATGGCGCGCGTGGCGGACGCGGTGCGCATCCCGGTGGCCACTGGCGAGCGGCTGACCACCAAGGCGGAGTTCGCCGCGATCCTTCAGGCCGGGGCGGCAGAGATCCTGCAACCGGCCCTCGGCCGGTCCGGCGGCCTGTGGGAGACCAAGAAGATCGCCGCGATCGCAGAGGCGTATAACGCCCAGGTGGCCCCCCATCTTTACGCCGGGCCCGTCGAATGGGCCGCCAATATCAACCTTGCGGCGTCGATCCCGAACATCCTGATGGCCGAGACCATCGAGACCCCGTTTCACGACGCGTTGATCAAGGGTGGCATCCGCACGGAAGAGGGTTTTGTCACACCGCCCGAGGCACCGGGTCTGGGGATCGAGGTCGACGAGGCCCTCGCGCGGGCGCATCCCTATCACGGCACCGGCCTGCATCTGGAAATGCAGGAGGCGCCATGCGACTACGTGCATGGCAACAGCTTTGCCGGGGGCGCGCCGCTCAAGACCGAGTGAGGCAACTGAGTCACGCCCCGTCGCGTCCAAATGGAACGCGCGGGCATTTGGCGCGGGCGTTATCTGGTGTACTTGATGAACGGGGTCAGCGTGCCCACCCGGTCGTAAAGTCGGCGCGCCGTCGTGTTGAACTCCTGTGTGGTCCAGTACACCGACGGGCACCCGTCGCGATCGGCCTGCGCGTAGACGGCCTCGATCAAGGCGCGCCCCGCGCCGGTGTTGCGGGCCTCGGGCGCGACATAGAGATCCTGAAGATAACACACCTTCTCGATCCGCCAGTTATGCGGGTGGTAGATGAAGTGCACGAGGCCCGCGATCTCGCCGTCTTGCGCAGCGATCAACCCGTTCTGCGCGGGATGATCGGACGAGTTAAGCCGCTCGAAGGTCAGGTCGTAAACGGCATCGGGCAGGGACGTCTCGTAGAACGCGAGGTAGGCGCGCCAGAGCCGCGCCCAGGCGGGCTTGTCACCGGTCTCGACGGGTCGGATCGTCAGGGTCATGGGCGGCCTTTCGCGTGGTGGTGTCGCGCAAGTCTGCGCCGGACCGCGGGCCATGACCAGAGGTGATCATCCCCTGTGCCCGGCATTTTTCTGCGCATGGGGTTGTCACCCCGGCGTATCTTGCCCACTTCTGACGCTCGATTGTTTCAAACCACGAACAGGAGTCTGACTCGATGACCTTCAGAACCAGCCTTGCCGCGATCTTTGGCGCTGCCGCGCTTGCATTTGCAGCGCCCGCAGTCGCGCAAGACGGGCAGCCGGCCCAGATCGCCGCCGAGGATGTCACCGACGCCCAGGTCGAGGCGTTTGTCGATGCGATTCTCGCGGTCGAAGAGGTGCGCGACGAATATGGCCCCGTCATCGAAGATGCCGAGGATGAGGCAGCCCAGCAGAAACTGGTGCAAGAGGCCAACGAGGCGGCCTTTGCCGCCGTGGATGCGGTCGAGAACATGGATGTCGACAGCTACGTGTCGATCGCCAATGCGGCCGGCAACAACGAAGAGCTGAATCAGCGCGTGATTGAGCGTCTTACCGAAGTGCGCGGAGAGTGACGCACCTTTCATCCCCGGCGGACCACCTTGTGAGGTGATCCGCCGGGGATGGTCTGCCGCGTGTCACTCTGCGGCGACGTCTCGCGCGTCAGCCAGCGCTACGATATCCATCATGATCGTGTTCAGCTCGAAATCCTTGGGGGTGTAGACCCGCGCGACCCCCAGCTGGCGCAACCGTCTGGCGTCGTCTTCGGGGATGATGCCGCCGACGATCACCGGGACATCGCCAAGACCCGCCTCGCGCATTCGCTGCATCAGGTCTTCCATCAGCGACATGTGGCTGCCCGACAGGATCGACAGGCCCACGACATGCGCCTGTTCTTCCAGCGCGGCGCGGACGATTTCCTCGGGCGTCAGGCGTATGCCCTGATAGCCGATATCCATGCCGCAATCGCGGGCGCGAAAAACGATCTGCTCGGCGCCGTTGGAGTGACCGTCCAGGCCCGGCTTGCCCAGCACGAACTTCAGACGCCGTCCAAGCCGGTCACTGACCGCGTCGACCGCGTTGCGGATGTCGTCCAGCCCCTCGGTCATGTTCGACGGGTTCGGGGACACGCCGGTCGGGCCGCGATACTCGCCGTACATCGCGCGCATCTGTTCGGCCCATTCGCCGGTCGTCACCCCCGCCCGTGCGCAGTCTATCGAGGCGGGCATGATGTTGCGCCCTTCCTGCGCGGCGGCGCGCAGTTCGGCAAGGGCGGTCTTGACGGCAGACGCGTCGCGCGCGGCGCGCCATGCGTCAAGCCGCCCGATCTGCTCGGCCTCGACCTTGGGGTCGACGACCATGATCCCGCCATCCTCGGATTGCAGCGGCGACGGCTCGCCGGCCTGCCACTTGTTCACGCCGACCACGATCGTCTCGTTGCGTTCGATCCGGCCGAGGCGTTCGGCGTTGCTGTCGACCAGCCGCGATTTCATGTATTCGATCGACGAGACCGCGCCGCCCATGCTGTCGATATTGGCCAGTTCGGCACGGGCGCCGTCCTTGAGCGTCGCGACCTTGGCCTCGACCGCGGGATTCTCGTCGAAGAGGTCGTCGAATTCCAGCAGGTCGGTCTCGTAGGCGAGGATCTGCTGCATCCGCATCGACCATTGCTGGTCCCAGGGCCGCGGCAGGCCAAGCGCCTCGTTCCAGGCGGGCAGTTGTACCGCCCTTGCGCGGGCCTTTTTCGACAGGGTCACCGCCAGCATCTCGATCAGGATGCGGTAGACGTTGTTTTCAGGCTGCTGTTCAGTCAGGCCAAGGCTGTTGACCTGTACGCCGTAGCGGAAGCGGCGGAATTTCGGATCCTCGATGCCGTATCGGTCCTGCAGGATCTCGTCCCAGAGATCGACGAAGGCGCGCATCTTGCACATTTCGGTGACGAAACGGATGCCGGCATTGACGAAGAACGAGATCCGGCCGGCAAGGATCGGGAAATCCTCGGCCGGCACGCGCGGGCGCAGCTCGTCAAGGACTGCCGTGGCGGTGGCCAGCGCGAAGGCCAGCTCCTGCTCGGGCGTCGCGCCAGCCTCTTGCAGGTGGTAGGAACAGACATTCATCGGGTTCCATTTCGGCACGTGCTTGTAGCAGTATTCGGCCACGTCGCCGATCATCTTGAGGCTTGGCGCGGGCGGACAGATATAGGTGCCGCGCGACAGGTATTCCTTGATCAGGTCGTTCTGCACGGTGCCTTGCAGCTTGGTGGTATCCGCGCCCTGTTCCTCGGCCACTGCGATATACAGGGCCAACAGCCACGGCGCAGTGGCGTTGATCGTCATCGAGGTGTTCATCTGGTCCAGCGGGATCTGGTCGAACAGCGTGCGCATGTCGCCAAGATGGCAGACCGGCACGCCGACCTTGCCGACCTCGCCACGGGCGAGGACATGGTCGCTGTCATAACCGGTCTGTGTCGGCAGGTCGAAGGCCACCGACAGGCCCGTCTGGCCCTTGGCGAGGTTGCCGCGATACAGCGCGTTCGACGCCTCGGCGGTGGAATGGCCCGCATAGGTGCGGATCAGCCACGGGCGATCGGCCGGGCGACCGGACGGGCCGGTTTGCGTGTCATTTTGCGTCTGCGACATGGACGAGCCTCGTGAATCGTTTGGCGTAATTTTGTTACGTTCGCTGCACATTACAAGTAACAAACTGGCGCTGTCAATTCGCTGCAACGCGGCGTCGCGCGGGCGGTTGTCTTGACGGGGTCCGGACGATACGTTCCACGACTGATTGTCCATTAAGGAGGTTCACCGATGAAATCGAGCTTCTCGGTTATCGCTGTTGCAGGTTTCGTCTCGCTCGGCGCCTGCACAGCCGAACAGGTCACGGAAAATACAGGCGACGTCGTGTGGGGCGCCGGGCGTCTTGCCGCGAACACGGCCGTCGGCGCGGGCAAGCTGGTCTACAAGGGTGCGCGCGGGACATACCGCGCCGTGCGAGATGCCCGTAACCCCGAGGGCGAGCCGTTCCCGCCCGGCACCTTCCTGTGCGCCGTTGGCGACGGCGTGTTCGTCGAGGCCGAGCAGCGGCCGGATGGCCAGTACACTTGCGCGAACGCGACACGCTGAGCCCAATACCGCGCCTGCCGGGCATCGCGTCGTTCAGAAAGTAGGGGGCATGTTTCAAACTATCGAGATGCCCGTCTGGGTCCTGCTGTTGTTGCTCGGGTTCGCGACGGTCACCTTCGCGTCGCATTTCCTGTTTCCGTCCGTGCGATGGTTCTTCCGCCGCAGGCTGGAGCGGGCGGTCACCAAGCTCAACAAACGGCTGCAACGCCCGATCGAGCCGTTCAAGCTGGCGCGGCGCCATGACATGATCCAGCGGCTGATCTACGATCCCGAGGTCACTCGGGCCATCGTCGATCACGCCAAGGCGCGCGGTGTTCCTGAAAACGTGGCCTTCGCGCGGGCTCGGGGCTATGCGCGCGAGATCGTGCCCAGCTTTTCCGCCAGCGTGTATTTCGGGTTGGCAATCACCCTGGCAAAATGGGTCAGCCAAGCCTTGTATAACGTGCGCCTGGGGCATTTCGAGGACGAGGCCCTCGCCGGAATCGATCGCGACGCGACCGTCGTTTTCGTGATGAACCACCGCTCCAACATGGATTACGTCCTGGTCACGTGGCTGGCCGCCGAACGCTCGGCGCTCAGTTATGCCGTGGGGGAATGGGCGCGCGTCTGGCCGCTGTCACGGCTGATCAAGGCCATGGGGGCCTATTTCATCCGCCGCAGATCGCGCGACGACCTCTACCGGCGGGTTCTGGCCCGCTACGTGGGCATGGCGACCGATGGCGGCGTGACGCAGGCGATCTTCCCCGAAGGCGGGCTCAGCCTGACCGGCGCGCCGCAAGAGCCCCGCCACGGCCTTATCAAGTACATCGTCGAAGAGCGCGAGTCCGATGCGCGCGACGTCGTCTTTGTCCCCGTGGCGCTGAATTACGACAGGGTGTTCGAGGACCGCCTTCTGATCGCAGCGGGCCGGGTCGGCGGGCGCAAGTTTCCCGCGCGGATCAGCGTGATCGCGCGGTTCGTTCTGTGGCAGGCATGGCTGTGGCTGCGCGGGCGGTATCACCGGCACGGCTATGCGGCGGTCAGTTTCGGTGCACCGATGTCGCTGCGGGCCTATCAGGCGGATCATCCCACCGCAGATTCACGCGGGCTGACGCGCGCCCTGATGGCGCGGATCCGGGCAGAGGTGCCGGTGCTTCCCGTGCCGCTCGTCGCGCGGGCGCTATTGCTCGCAGACGGCCCGCTCAGCGCCGACGCGCTGGAGTCGCGGGTCGGGCGCATGATCGACGCATTGCCGCGCGCCCATCTTCACAGGCCGCAGGGTGATCCCGAGAACGGGGCGCGATTCGGCCTTCAGATCCTGCGGGATCGCGGTCTGATCGAGGATCGGGGCGGTGACATTGCCCCGGCCGAGGCCGAGCGCCCGGTTCTCGAGTATTATGCCGCCTCGATCGCGCATCTCTTTGACGGTCACAGTGCGGCGTGACAGATTTTTCTGCGCTTGCTCGGTCATAAAGTTACAAAAGCACGCTCTAGACTATTGCAATATTACCTATCGCTCAGTATCCCGGTAGCGAACAGTCCGATTCTGCAGTGCGGCAACAAGGAACAGGAGGCTCATCATGGCTTTGGATACCGACACGGGCATCGCGCCCTACGAGGCACCCGAAAAGGATCTCTACGAGGTCGGCGAAATGCCTCCTTTGGGATATGTTCCCAAGCAGATGTATGCGTGGGCAATCCGTCGCGAGCGTCATGGCGAGCCGGAAAAATCATTCAAGCAAGAGGTTGTCGACACCTGGGAGATCGACAGTCACGAGGTGCTGGTCCTGGTGATGGCCGCGGGCGTCAATTACAACGGTGTCTGGGCCGGTCTGGGAGAGCCGATCAGCCCCTTCGACGGCCATGGCGCACCCTATCACATCGCCGGTTCGGACGCGTCGGGTATCGTCTGGAAGGTTGGCGACAAGGTCAAGCGCTGGAAGGTCGGCGACGAGGTCGTGATCCATTGCAACCAGGATGACGGCGACGACGAGGATTGCAATGGCGGCGATCCGATGTTCTCGCCGACGCAGCGCATCTGGGGCTACGAGACGCATGACGGGTCGTTCGCGCAATTCGCGCGCGTGCAGGCGCAGCAGTTGATGCCGCGCCCCAAGCACCTGACATGGGAGGAAAGCGCGTGTTACACGCTGACGCTGGCCACCGCGTACCGGATGCTGTTCGGCCATGCGCCGCATGACCTGAAACCCGGTCAGAACGTGCTGGTCTGGGGCGCGTCGGGGGGCCTCGGCTCGTACGCGATCCAGCTTGCCAATACCGCGGGGGCCAACGCCATCGGCGTGATTTCAGACGAAAGCAAGCGCCAGTTCGTGCTGGATCAGGGCGCCAAGGGGGTCATCAACCGCAAGGAATTCGACTGCTGGGGGCAATTGCCAAAGGTGAACACCCCCGAATACAATACCTGGCTGAAAGAGGCGCGCCGCTTTGGCAAGGCGATCTGGGAGATCACCGGCAAGGGCGTCAGCGTCGACATGGTGTTCGAGCATCCCGGCGAAGCGACCTTTCCGGTCTCGACGCTGGTCTGCAAGAAGGGCGGCATGGTCGTGATCTGCGCCGGGACCAGCGGGTTCAACTGCACCTTCGACGTGCGCTACATGTGGATGCACCAGAAGCGCCTTCAGGGCAGCCATTTCGCGCATCTCAAGCAGGCCTCGGCGGCCAACAAGTTGATGATCGAACGGCGGCTGGACCCCTGCATGTCCGAGGTGTTCGCCTGGACCGAAATTCCGCAGGCGCATACCAAGATGCTGCGCAACGAGCACAAGCCGGGCAACATGGCGGTGCTGGTTCAGGCCCCGCGCACCGGGCTGCGCACGGTCGAGGACGTGATCGAGGCCGGCAAGTAACACGCGCCCCGATCACCGAAAAGGCCCGCGGGGTGTGTCCCTCCCGCGGGCCTTTTTTGTTCCGTCCATCGGCGATCAGAGCATCAGGTCGTCAGGTTGGGGATGATCTGCTTCTTGCGGCTCATCACGCCGGGCAGGACCACGGTGTCGCCCGAGACGGTCACGCCGAAACTCTTTTCGGCCACGGTCCTGACCAGATCGTTGGGCACAAGCAGCGTTGCCGCTTCGTTGAGGATATCGACCACGAACAACAGCACGTGATCGACGCCATCCTCGGCGGCAACGGATGTCATGCTGTCCATCAGGCTGGCCTTGCGATCCAGCACCATGTCCGGCGCGGTCGTTTCCAGCACGCTGACGCGGAATTTGGTGCCGCCGACCTCGTATTCCTTGGAATCCATGCGCAAAAGCTCGGCATCCGAAAAGGCCGAGACATCGGATTTCGCGGCGAACATCTCGGCCGCATAGTCGGGAATCGAAATGCCGAGATCGGCGGCGAGACGTTCGGCCACCGCCTTGTCATGCGCGGTCGTAGTGGGCGAACGGAATTCCAGCGTGTCCGACAGGATACAGGTCAGCGCGGCCCCCTTCATCGCCTTCGGCATCTTGGTGGCGTCGTCGCCCATCAGGTCGATCATGATCGTCGCGGTGCAGGCCAGTGGACGCACGGTGATGTCGATCGGGCCCTTGGTCTCGAGACCGCCGACGAGCTTGTGATGGTCGATGATCGCCTGCACATCGGCGTCGTTGATGGTTTCGGGCAGTTCGGCGGGGTTGTTGGTGTCGACGATCACGCAGGGCTGGCCGGCCTCCACGCCGTCGATGATGCGCGGCTTGGGCAGGTCCCACTTGTCTAGCATGAAGGCAGCCTCGGTGCTGGGCTCTCCCAGAAGGACGGGTTCGGCCCCGGTGCCTTTCACCCCGTTGAGGTACCATGCCCAAAGGATCGGCGAGCCTGTGGAATCGGTGTCGGGGGATTTGTGGCCGAAAACGAGGGTGGTCATGATCTTCTTCCTGTGTGGTGGTGCGTTGTTCTCGCGCACCCTATAAGGGGCCGCGCGCGGTTTGTCACCCGTCGATGCTGCGGTGCGGCAATGGCCACGATCACCCCAGCATGAGGACAGTCTGCGTCACGAGCGCTGCGCCCGCCGCCACGAGCATGTAACCGGCAAGCATGAAAACCCCGTCGCGTGCGAACAAGCCGATGGCAAACAGCGTCATGCCCGAGGCCAGCGTCGAGGTCAGGAACGGCACGAACTCGATCAGCGGCATCAGGAACGAGACGGTGCAGAAAATCAGCAGCGCGGGCAGGTTGCCCGGCTTGTCCGCAAGCCATGTCAGCCGTTCGTTGATCCACGGGTCCACGATCGCGACGGGACGGCGCAAGGCCGCGACAGCCCGGCGCAAGCGCGTCGCGTCCACCGCGCGGTCCAGCAGGAACACCGGCAACCAGATGCGTTCCTGTCCGAACAGCATCTGCAACGCCACCAACCCGACCAGCAGGGACAGGAAGCTGGGCACACCGGGCACGGCCGAGATCGGTGACACCAGCGCAAGGCACGGCACCAGAAGCATCGGCGTGAACGCGCGCGGTCCAAGCAGCTCCAGCACGTCCCGCACGGACACCCGGTTGTCGCCGGTCTCATGCTCGAGCTGATCGAGCAATCGCATCAGGTTGTCGCGCCGTGAAACGGGCGCCGCTGGCGATGTCTTGGCCTTGTTGGGGGCATCGGTCATGCACATGATATAGAGCAGACGATGCGCGATCACCATCACGTCCCGCATGACAATATCATGACGTTTCATGGCAGCCGGCGGGGGCGACAGGTGACGGTGTGCAGGTGTCTTGACATCACCGCGGCGCAACCTTAATACCCTGCTTGTTAGCACTCAGCATTGAGGAGTGATAACGATCCCCGAGTAGGGATCATCGAGGGAAACTTTGAGCTAAGGAGCCTCAGAGATGGCATTTAAACCGCTGCATGACCGCGTGCTCGTTCGCCGCGTTGAGAGCGAAGAAAAGACCGCCGGGGGCCTTATCATCCCCGAAACCGCCAAGGAAAAGCCGCAGCATGGCGAGATCGTTGCCATCGGCGACGGTGCGCGCAAGGAAAACGGCGACCTGATCGAGATGGCCGTCAAGGCCGGTGATACGGTCCTGTTCGGCAAATGGTCGGGCACCGAGGTGACGATCGACGGCGAAGAGCTGTTGATCATGAAGGAAAGCGACATTCTGGGTATCATCGACGACGCCAAGGCCGTGCAAGCCGCCTGAAGGCCGTACATCGTCTGATATCCCGGAACACACAAAAAGGAGCATCTGAAAATGGCTGCCAAAGACGTAAGATTTGACACCGATGCGCGTAACCGCATGGTCAAGGGCGTGAACACGCTGGCCGATGCGGTCAAGGTCACGCTGGGTCCCAAGGGCCGCAACGTGGTGCTGGAAAAGAGCTTTGGCTCGCCGCGCATCACCAAGGACGGTGTGTCTGTCGCCAAGGAGATCGAACTGGAAGACAAGTTCGAGAACATGGGCGCGCAGATGGTGAAAGAAGTCGCCAACCGCACCAATGACGAGGCCGGCGACGGCACCAGCACGGCCACCGTGCTGGCACAGGCGATCGTCCGCGAGGGCGTCAAGGCCGTGTCCGCGGGCATGAACCCGATGGACCTCAAGCGCGGTATCGACCTTGCGACGGCGAAAGTTGTCGAACATATCAAGGCCGCGGCCCGCAAGGTCGAGAACTCTGACGAGATCGCGCAAGTCGGCACAATCTCGGCCAACGGCGAACGCGAAATCGGTCGTCAGATCGCCGACGCGATGCAAAAGGTCGGCAACGAGGGTGTCATCACCGTCGAAGAGAACAAGGGCCTCGAGACCGAGACCGACGTGGTCGAGGGCATGCAGTTCGACCGTGGCTACCTGTCGCCGTACTTCGTGACCAATTCCGACAAGATGATCGCGGAACTGGATGACTGCCTCATCCTGCTGCACGAGAAGAAACTGTCGAGCCTTCAGCCGATGGTGCCGCTGCTCGAGCAGGTGATCCAGTCGCAGAAGCCGCTGCTGATCATCGCCGAGGATGTCGAGGGCGAGGCGCTCGCAACGCTCGTCGTCAACAAGCTGCGCGGCGGGCTCAAGATCGCGGCCGTCAAGGCGCCGGGCTTTGGTGATCGTCGCAAGGCCATGCTGCAGGACATCGCCGTCCTGACCGGCGGGCAGGTGATTTCCGAGGATCTGGGCATGAAGCTTGAATCCGTGACCATGGACATGCTCGGTTCGGCCAAGACCGTGAACATCACCAAGGACGAAACCACCATCGTCGACGGCCACGGGGACAGCGCCGAGATCGAGGCACGGGTCTCGCAGATCCGTACCCAGATCGAGGACACCACGTCCGATTACGACCGCGAGAAGCTGCAGGAGCGGGTTGCCAAGCTGGCCGGCGGTGTGGCCGTCATCCGCGTCGGCGGCATGACCGAAACCGAGGTGAAAGAGCGCAAGGACCGCGTCGATGACGCGCTCAACGCGACCCGCGCCGCGGTTCAGGAAGGCATCGTCGTCGGCGGTGGCGTGAGCCTTGTGCAGGGCGCCAAGTCGCTTGAAGGTCTGACCGGCGAAAACACCGATCAGAATGCCGGCATCATGATCGTGCGCAAGGCGCTTGAAACGCCGCTGCGCCAGATCGCCGAGAACGCGGGTGTCGACGGGTCCGTCGTGGCGGGCAAGATCCGCGAAAGCGACGACCTGAAGTTCGGCTACAACGCGCAGACCGACGAATATGGCGACATGTTCAAGTTCGGCGTGATCGACCCGGCCAAGGTCGTGCGCACCGCTCTGGAAGATGCCTCTTCGATCGCGGGCCTGCTGATCACCACCGAAGCGATGGTCGCCGACAAGCCTCAGAAAGAGGGTTCCGGCGGCGGCGGCGGTGGCGGCATGCCCGACATGGGCGGCATGGGCGGCATGATGTAATCTGCCGTCTCCATCGGAGCCAGGAAAAGGGTCGCGCCTGTCGCGGCCCTTTTTTTACGTGCGCTCTCGCGGGGGACGTCGGACTTCGAGTATTTTTGGAAAGATGAAGCCGGATGGTCAGCGTTCTTCGGTCGCGATCATCGCCTTCAGCCCGCTGCGATAGTCGGGATGGATCAAGCGGACACCGAGCGTGTCCCGGATGCGCCGGTTCGAGACGCGCTTGGATTCGGAATAGAACGAGCGTGCCATCGGTGACAGGTCCGCCGAGTCGAAATCGACGGCCTCGGGTAGCGGTTGGCCAAGCAGCTCGGCGGCGAAGGCGATCACGTCCTGCGGCGGGGCCGGATCGTCATCGCAGAGGTTGTACACGGTGCCGGGGCAGGGCGCGTTGATCGAGGCGTCGAGACCCTGCGCGATATCGTCGACATGGATGCGGCTGAACACCTGCCCCTGTTTCATGATGCGTCGGGCCGTGCCTTGCCGGACCTTCTCGAAGGGGCCGCGGCCGGGTCCGTAGATGCCTGCAAGCCGAAAGATGTGAATGGGCAGGTCCGGAATGGCCTGCCATGCAGCCTCGGCGGCGACGCGGAGTTCGCCGCGCCGGGTCGACGGGGTGAGGGGGGTGCTCTCATCGACCCATTCTCCCTGGTGGTCGCCATAGACACCCGTGGTCGACAGGTACCCGGCCCATGCCAGGCGTGGTGCGATCCGGGCGATATCCGCTGCGTGGCGTGCCAGAACCGGATCACCGTCTTCGCCCGGACCCACGGAACTAAGCAGATGGGTGGCCTCGTCCAGCGCGGATTCGATCTCGGCGCCGTCCCACAGAAGCGGGATGACGCCTTCGGCGCGCAGGACGTCCGCCTTGGTGGTGTCGCGTGTCGTGCCGTAGATGCGCCAGCCCCGTGGCACCAGGCGCTTTGCGAGGGCGCGTGCCGAATAGCCGTGTCCGAATGAGAAAAGCACCTTGTCCATGCCGAATACATGGCCCGGACCGGCGCGAATGGCAAGCTTTCGCCCATGGTGAACGATCCCTCTGGCGGCGGGCGGCGCGGGCAGGCATTCTGCACGTGTCGTTCAATGCCGGATCCGCCATGCCGCACCCCTCGCGCCGCCGCGTTCTTGCCCTGCTTGCCCTCGCGCCGCTCGGGGCGTGTTCGCACCCCACGGTGGCGACCCGCAACGCCGCCTTTGCGCCGGACGAGCGTCCGCTGCACGCCAACGAGACCCCCGCGCTGCGCCGGCTTATCCGCCGCTATGCCGATCACTACGAGGTGCCGCGTGCCCTCGTGCATCGTCTGGCGATCCGCGAGAGCAGGCACCGCCCCTGGGCGCGCAACGGGCCTTATTACGGGCTGTTGCAGATCCTGCCGCAGACAGCCCGCACGATGGGCCATCGCGGCCCGCCCGAAGCATTGCTGGATGCCGAGACGAACCTCAAATACGGTGTGAAATACCTTCGGGGCGCGTGGCTTGTGGCCGAGGGCGATCCGGATGCGGCGATCATGTGGTATGCGCGCGGATATTACTACGAGGCCAAGCGCAAGGGATTGCTGGTCGAAACCGGGCTGCGGCCGGGGTGACGCGGCGCAGCGTGCGCCGCGCCGCCGCGATCACCGGATCTCGGACCCGGTCTCAGCTTGCGTAATCCGCGCCTTCCGCGTCGAGAAGCGCTTTTATTTCCGACAGGTGACGGTAGGCCTGTTCGGGGTAGCTGTCGAGCTCCTGCGCGGTCTTTTCCGCCACCTCGTCGGACAGGACCCGCAGCGGTCGACCGGTCTGGAGCGCGCGGATGTAGTTCTCTGCCGCGCGTTCGAAATAATAGAGGCGGTTGAACGTATCGGCCACGGTATCGCCGATGACCATCACCCCGTGATTGCCCATGATCATGACCTTCTGCTTGGGGTCATGGAACAGCCGCGCGCAGCGTTCGCCCTCTTCCTCGAAGGCGAGCCCGCCATAGCCCTCGTCCACCACGTGCCGGTTGAAGAACGTCGCGCTGTTCTGGTCGATGGCCGGCAGGCGGCTGTCGGCGAGGCTGGCCAGCACGGTGGCATGGGTCGAATGCACGTGCATGGCGCAGCGGGCGTGCGGGCAGTGCCGGTGCAGCCCGCCATGCAACCCCCAGGCGGTCGGGTCGGGCGCGTCCGGCCGGTTCAGGGTTTCAGGGTCGTTCGCGTCCACCACAAGAAGGTCGCTTGCCCGGATGCGCCCGAAATGCATCTGGTTGGGATTGATCAGGAACTGCGTGCCGTCGTCGTTGACGGTAAGGCTGAAGTGGTTTGCCACGGCCTCGTGCATGTCCAGTCGCGCGGTCCAGCGAAAGGCGGCGGCAAGATCCACACGGTCCTGCCAGTTTTCCATGTTGGGCTTCAGTTCGGTCACGTTCATGTCGCGGTCCTCTCATCCTCGTCAATGGGTCAGCCGGCGACCCCGGGCACATCCGGCGTATCCGCGACGCCGTCGAGACGCGGGGTCGCGTGTGTGGGAATCAGGCGGTGTCATCGCCGATGCCGCTTGTTTCACTTGATGGCAGCTTGATCGTCCCTCTGGCCCGTGTCAACGTGATGCCGATCCATCACGACGGGACGCACGCATGAGACCGACCGAGAGCACGGCCCCGATCCAGACACCTGATCTGCCGGCGCCAAGCGAGTTCACCGATGCGCGTGCGGCGGTCGACCGTCTGTGCCAGCTTTATGACACCGCGGTACGTTTCCTGTGCAAGACCTTCGTCGACGCGCTGAACGGGGATATCCCCGCCTCGCGCGTCCGGGCGTTCTACCCGGAGATCCGTCTGACCACGGATACCTATGCCAAGATCGACAGCCGGCTCAGCTTTGGCCACGTGTCGTCGCCGGGCACCTATGCGACGACGATCACCCGGCCCGATCTGTTTCGCGCCTATCTTGAACAGCAGATCGGGTTGCTGATCGAAAACCATGGCGTGCCCGTCTGGATTCGCGTGTCCGACACGCCCATTCCGGTGCATTTCGCCGTGGCGGCCGCTGCCGATCTCACGGTGCCGCAGGAAGGGGCGGCGGAGTTTACCCTGCGTGACATTTTCGACGTTCCGGACCTCGAGACCACCAACGACGATATCGTCAACGGTACCTCGGGCCGGGGTCACGGAGATGCCGCGCCGCTGGCGCTGTTCACGGCGCAGCGGGTGGATTATTCGCTGGCGCGACTGGCGCATTATACCGCGACCGACCCGAAGCATTTTCAGAACCACGTTCTGTTCACCAATTACCAGTTCTATGTCTCGGAATTCGAGGCCTATGCGCGTCGCATGTTGGCCGACAAGGCCAGCGGATACACCGCCTTTGTCAGCACCGGCAATGCCGAGATCACCGAGGCCGAGGCGTCGTTGCCCGTGCCCGACCGGCTGCCGCAGATGCCGACCCATCATCTCAAGCGCGCGGATGGTTCGGGCATCACGCTGGTCAATATCGGCGTGGGGCCCTCGAATGCCAAGACGGCGACGGATCACATCGCGGTGCTGCGCCCGCATGCCTGGGTGATGGTGGGCCATTGCGCGGGGCTGCGCAATTCGCAGTCCCTGGGCGACTTCGTGCTGGGGCATGCCTATCTGCGCGAGGATCGCGTGCTGGATGCCGATCTGCCCGCCTGGGTGCCCATTCCCGCGCTTGCCGAAATCCAGATCGCCCTGCAAGAGGCGGTGGCGGAGGAGACGAAACTCGAAGGGTTCGAGCTCAAGCGCGTGATGCGGACCGGCACGGTGGCCAGTGTCGACAATCGCAACTGGGAGCTGCGCGATCATAGCGGTCCGGTGCAGCGTCTGTCGCAATCGCGCGCCATCGCGCTGGACATGGAAAGTGCCACGATCGCGGCCAACGGGTTTCGTTTTCGCGTGCCCTACGGCACGTTGCTGTGCGTGTCCGACAAGCCGCTGCAGGGCGAATTGAAACTGCCCGGCATGGCGTCGGATTTCTATCGGTCACAGGTGGCGCGGCACCTGATGATCGGCATTCGCGCGATGGAATTGCTGCGCCGGATGCCGTTGGAGCGCATCCACAGCCGCAAGTTGCGGTCTTTCGAAGAGACGGCGTTCCTGTGACTTGGGAAAAAAACCTGCACAAAATACGCGGAAATTACTAGTGTGTGCCCACCAGACGTTGTGTTTCACCACAAAATGTCATTAAATCGCGATCACGGGGCCCAAGAGACGGGCAGTTGAAGGAGACCAAGAAATGGCAAAACCCATGACAAAGACCCAACTTGTGACCGCTCTGGCCGAGGAAATGGGCAGTGACAAGAAAACCGCGGGCAGCGCTCTGGATGCGGTCATCAACGTGATCACGCGAGAAGTGTCCGAAGGTGGGGCCGTGACCCTGCCGGGGGTCGGCAAGATCTATTGCCGCGAGCGTCCCGAACGCATGGTGCGCAACCCCGCCACCGGCGAGCAGATGCCCAAGCCTGCCGATCGACAGGTGAAGGTGACCATTGCCAAGGCGTTGAAAGACAGCGTCAACGGTTGATCCCGGTCCGGGATGCGTCAAGAGGCTGTCCCTTGGGGATGGCCTTTTGGCGTTTTCCCCTTGCATGCGGGCACGGACGCCGGAATGACTGCGACACAGCCGGGCCCGTGGACCCAAGGCGTCGCGCGGGTTCGGGTGCCTCTCATCCGGGCATCAGGGCGCCGAAGCAGGGCGCGTGTCTGGAAGGGGGCGCCACAGGCACTGAAACGGCAGGGGCGTGAATGGATATCCGGGCAATCTTGATGGGGCTGACCTTCGCGGTGATGTGGTCGTCGGCCTTCACATCGGCGCGGATCATCGTGGCCTCGGCCCCGCCGCTAACGGCGCTCAGTCTGCGGTTTCTGTTGTCGGGCCTGTTCGGTGTGCTGATTGCGCGCGCGCTTGGTCAAAGCTGGCACCTGACGCCCGCCCAATGGCGCGCGACCATCATCTTCGGCATCTGCCAGAACGCACTTTATCTCGGGCTCAATTTCATGGCGATGCAGACCGTCGAGGCGGGGCTGGCCGCGATCATTGCCTCCACGATGCCGCTGCTTGTCGGCCTTGCCGGCTGGTTGATCTTCGGCGAGCGGATCGGCGTGATGGGGGTCGTCGGGCTCGTGTCGGGGGTGATCGGGGTGACGATCATCATGGGCGCAAGGCTGGATGGCGGGGTGGACCTGTACGGGCTCGGGCTTTGTGTGGCGGGTGTGATCGCGCTGACGTTTGCCACGCTGGCGGTGCGCGGTGCCACGTCGGGGGGCAACTTCCTGATGGTGGTCGGCCTGCAAATGCTTGTGGGCAGCCTTGTTCTGGGGGTCGTGGCGGTGCCGCTGGAAACCTTCGAGGTGGACTGGTCGTGGACCCTGGTCGCGGCGTTTGTCTACACCACTCTGGTGCCGGGGCTGGCGGCGACGCTCGCATGGTTCTGGCTGGTGAACCGCATCGGCGCGGTCAAGGCGGCGACCTTTCACTTCCTCAACCCGTTCCTCGGCGTGGCGATCGCGGCGCTGATCCTTGGCGAAACCCTGAGCGTGCAGGACCTTGTCGGCGTCGCGGTGATCATGCTGGGTATTCTAGCGGTCCAGCTGTCGCGGCAGAAACGCGTGGTGTGAGGTCAGATTCGGGGCCAACCCCCAAACGCCGCATAATTGGGGGCCAGCCCCCAAACGCTGCATAATTGGGGGCCAGCCCCCAAACCCCCGGGGTATTTCAACCAAGAAGAAACAGCCGCCTTGTCATCCGATCCGGCCGCGCGGCCCGTCGCCCACCTGGCCGCGATGCAGCAGCAGATGGTCGAGGAGCACGCAGGCCATCATCGCCTCGGCCACCGGGACCGCGCGGATGCCCACGCACGGATCGTGCCGCCCCTTTGTGACGACCTCTGTCGGTGTGCCGTCGACGGTGATCGAACGGCGGGGCGTCAGGATCGAGGAGGTCGGCTTGACCGCGAAGCGCACGACAATGTCCTGTCCGGTCGAAATCCCCCCGAGAATGCCGCCCGCGTGGTTCGAGCCGTATTCGGGTCCGGCCTCGCCCATGAAGATCTCGTCGGCATTGGCGCTTCCGGTTAGACCTGCCGCGGCCATGCCCTCGCCGATCTCGACCCCTTTGACGGCATTGATCGACATCATCGCCGCCGCCAGTTCGGTGTCTAGTTTGCCGTAGATCGGCGCACCAAGCCCGGCGGGGGCACCGCGCGCCACGACCTCGATCATCGCGCCGACAGAATCGTGCCGTTTGCGCAGATCCTGCAGGTAGGCTTCCCAGTCCGTGGCGGCCGCTGCATCCGGCAGCCAGAAGTCGTTGCCGTCGATGGCATCCCAGTCGAACCGCGCCCGGTCCAGTTCAATGTCGCCCATGGCGACCATGTAGCCCTTGACCGCCAGCCCGGGTGCAAGCTGGGCAAGCGCCGCGCGGGCCACGCCGCCCGCGGCCACCCGCGCCGCCGTCTCGCGCGCCGAAGACCTTCCGCCGCCGCGGGGATCGCGCAGCCCGTATTTCAGGTGATAGGTGATGTCGGCATGGCCCGGCCGGAAGGTTCGCGCGATGTCGCCGTAATCGCGGGACCGCTGGTCGGTGTTCTCTATCATCAACTGGATCGGCGTGCCGGTGGTCTGTCCCTCGTAGACACCCGACAGGACACGTACCGCGTCGGCCTCCTGGCGTTGCGTGGTATTCTTGTTCTGGCCGGGGCGGCGCCTGTCCAGCCAGTGCTGCAGCGTTCCCTCGTCCAGCGCGATACCGGGCGGGCAGCCGTCCACCGTCGCCCCGAGGGCAGGACCGTGGCTCTCGCCCCAAGTGGTAAAACGAAACAGGTGGCCGAATGTATTGAGGCTCATGCGCGGAACTCCTTTCGCCATGACCTAGACGTGCCAAGGGTGCGCCTCAAGCGATTTTACCCCAACATGCCGCCGCGCGACGATGCTTTTTGCGACGAGGTCCGCGACACTGCCGGTCAGTCCGTCGCCGGCAACATCTCGGTCACGCCCACGGATGCGGCCCGTGCGAGGCCAGGATCAAGGGACATCGGGATGTATTCGCCGCGGCGCCACAACTCGGCGAGATTGTCGTAATACCGGCTCAGGAAATGACCGGACTGACCCGTCGACATGATGAACACGCTGCTGTCGGGATCGGCAAAGTCGTAGGCCCCCCGATAGCCCGCGCCGTGGACGTTCTCGAACGGGTTCGGCCCGTCGCCGCCGCGTGTGCGTCCGCGCATCAGCGTGTTGTCACCGCCGGATGTGGATTGCCGGATGTTGACGAAATAGCGCAGCAGCGGCACGTCGCCGAGAACCTGGTGATCGTGCGTCGCCTGGTGCGCATCCCCCCACCGCAGACTTTCGAGCGATGATCCATAGCGCTCGGATATCCACAAGAGCGCATCGTCAAGCGCCAGGCGTGCAATATCCGAGCAGCGTTCCGTCGCGGCCGACTGGCGCACGTCGCACCACGCCGAGGCGCCGTCCACGTCGCGGAACACGCGTTCGATGAAGACAGGGTCGGGATGATCGAACTCGCGGGCGAGCGGGCCCAGATCGTCGCGGATCAGCCGGTCCATCAATGCGCGCATCCAGGCGGCATATATCAGCGGTTCGGGCAGATGTTCGTTCATCTCGCCGTTCCAGTCGGCCAGAAGGTCCAGCGCGCGCCGGCGCAGTCGCGCCTGGGTGCCCTCGGGGGCGGCCTCGCCGGTGAACCACAGGTCCGCGCCGATAAGCGGAAGCAGCGAGCGCGCGGTAAAACTGACCGTATCGAGCTGGGCCTCGATGAAACTGTCGCGGGTATGCCCGGCGCGATCCTGCATCAGCTTGCGCCAGCGGTTGATGCGCTGTGTGTCGCCCCAGAAATGGCTGACATGCAACGGAAAGGGGCGATCGACCAGCTTGTTGTTGGTGTTGCCAAGTATGCCGCCCCGCGGGCCCACGAATTCGGGGTTGGCGGCATCCGGCAGCATGCCT
This sequence comes from Roseovarius tibetensis, assembly GCF_050896375.1. Classification (NCBI taxonomy): domain Bacteria; kingdom Pseudomonadati; phylum Pseudomonadota; class Alphaproteobacteria; order Rhodobacterales; family Roseobacteraceae; genus Roseovarius; species Roseovarius tibetensis. Next base: position 51,232 of record NZ_JBPBBB010000015.1, on the reverse strand, counting down.
TGCCAGCGGTTCTCGGGGGCCCATCCGCGTGACGGCATGCGGCCCTCGCTTTCATGCCGGGCGGTGCGTCGTGGCATCGCGCCAATCAGGCGCATGGCGATGGTATCCTGATCAGCCAGTATCAGGTTCTGCGAGGGGGCGATGAAATCGCGGCTCTGCTCCAGCGCGTCCTCGACCGTCTGCGCCCGCATCAGCCCCATGGCCGCGCTCATGGTGGTGTCCGCGCCGCTGAGCGCGGTCCAGGCGACCGAGGCGACGTGGCCCTGCGGGGTCACCTCGTCCAGGTCGTAATGACTGCCGGGCAGGACCGGGCCATTTTCGGTCCAGCGCAGGGTCAGCGTGATCGGATCCGCATCCTTGATCTCGATGATCGTCCGGGCGGTCCGGAACGGCGCCCAGCCGTCCGGCGTGCGGTATTGGTCGGTGTCGTCGGGGTTGACCTCTTCGATATAGACATCCTGATCGTCGAGATACGAGGACGTGATCCCCCACCCCAGCTGCGCATTGCGCCCGGTCAGGATTGCGGGAATACCGGGGATCGTGCCGCCGATGACGCCGCCGGTCTCCAGTTCCAGCCGCGCGAGATACCAGATCCCCGGCGCCGAGAACCCCAGATGCGGATCGTTGGCGACAAGCGTACCCCCCGAGGCCGACCGGGATGTGGCGGCGGCAAAGGCGTTCGAGGCACCGGCAAAGGCGCGCCTGTGGAACGGTGATAGCGGATGGTCGGTCACCTCTGCGGCGGCCGTTGCCGTGTGCCCGAATTCCGAGTCCGGAAACAGGCTGGCATATTCGGGCAGCGCCGCGATCCCGCTGCCCGGTGCAAGCGGAATGATATCATCAAGGCGTGCGGGGTCGTCCAGTTCCAGAGAGGTGCGCGCGAACAGCACCTCGTTGGCGAGGTGCCCCGATAGTTTCACCGCCATCAGCTTGATCAGGGCGATGGAATCGGCGGGCTGCCACGGCGCGATCGGCGCGTTGAACACGAACTGTTCGGGCGCGCCCCGGCCCAGAGCCTCGCGGTTGATCTCTGTCAGGCGCGCGTTCACACCATCGGAATAGGCCCTGAGCGCCGCGCGCGTCCCCGCGTCCTGCGCCGCAACCGATTGGCGGGCCACTGTATAAAGACCAAAGCGGCGCATCGTGGTGTCGATCCTGACCGTGCGCGGGCCGAACACCTCCGACAGGCGTCCTTGCGCCGTGCGGCGCATCGTCGTCATCTGCCACAGCCGATCCTGCGCATGGGCATATCCGAGGCCAAAGAAGCTGTCGGTATCGGTCTGCCCGAACACATGCGGGACGTTCGCGGTGTCGCGCACGATTTCCATCGGGGCATCGATGCCGGTCACCGACAGCGTCTTGTCATATTCGGGCAGCGAGCGTGACAACAGCATGTACCCCGCCAGCACGGCCAGCAGCACCAGCAGCACCGACGCCCCGGCCGCCCGCAAAAGCCATTTCATCACCACTGCCACGGGGTTTGCCCTCTCCGAGTTTCCGCTTGCATCCCTGGCGGGGATAGTCAGAAATCACTGACGTGACAATGAAAACACACGATACGAGGAGGGGAAGAATGACAAAGCTTGCATTTCTGGGGCTCGGTGTCATGGGCTACCCGATGGCTGGGCACCTTCAGGCCGCGGGGCATGATGTCTGTGTCTACAACCGGACCAGCTCCAAGGCGGAGGCGTGGGTCGCCGAGCATGGCGGCCGACACGCGGCCACCCCGCGCGAAGCGGCGGCCGGCGCGGAGGTCGTCATGGCCTGCGTCGGCAATGACGACGATCTGCGCAGTGTCTGTCTCGGCGCGGATGGCGCATTAGCCGGAATGGCCGACGGTTCCATCTTCGTCGATCATACCACGGTTTCGGCCAAGGTGACCGAAGAGCTTTACGCCGGCGCGCGCACCCACGGGGCGAGTTTCGTGGACGCGCCCATTTCCGGAGGCCAGGCCGGCGCGGAAAACGCGCAGTTGTCGATCATGTGCGGCGGCGACGAGAGCGCCTATGCCGCGGCCGAGCCGATCATGAACACCTATGCCAAGCTGTGTCGCCGGATCGGTGACAGCGGCGCGGGGCAGATGACCAAGATGTGCAACCAGATCGCAATCGCGGGACTGGTTCAGGGCCTGTCCGAGGCACTGCATTTCGCGGAAAAGGCCGGGCTTGACGGGCGCGCGGTGGTCGAGGTGATCAGCCAGGGCGCAGCCGGCTCGTGGCAGATGGCGAACCGCTACGAGACGATGCTCGACGACAAGTGGAACCACGGCTTCGCGGTGGACTGGATGCGAAAGGATCTGGGGATCTGCCTTTCGACCGCGGACGAAACCGGCGCGGCCCTGCCGGTGACAGCCCTTGTCGATCAGTTCTACAAGGACGTGCAGAACATGGGCGGTGGACGGTGGGACACCTCAAGCCTGATGGCCCGGCTGCGCAAACTGGGCTGATCTGACAGCATCCGGCGGGGCCTCAGACGCTCCGCCGGTTTCTTCTTGGCAAAAATACCCAAATCCCGCCCGAAAAGCCGGCGATCACGCCTCTCTGGGGCGCATCATCAGCCAGATGAGCGCGCCTCCGGCAAGCATCAGGAATGGGGCCATGGCGATGTTGACGGCCGCCCAGCCCATCTGCGCGCTGCTGCCGGAACAGTTCATCAACCCGCCCGACGCAAGCGAGGCGAAGGTCACGCCCCCGAATACCAGAAGATCGTTGAGCCCCTGCATCCGGCCGCGCTCATGCGCGCCGTGAGCCCCGGCGAGCATGGTCGTCGCTCCGATGAAACCGAAATTCCAGCCCAGACCCAACAGGACCAAGGCGATGAAGAAATTTCCCAGGTCGACACCCTGCAAGGCCACGGCCCCGGCGCCTGCAAGGATCACAAGACCGGTCGCCACGATCTTCTCTACCCCGAAGCGGGCGATCAGGTGCCCGGTGAAAAACGACGGGACATACATCGCCAGCACATGGGCGGTGACGATGTCCGCCGCGTTGCCCTCGTCGAAACCGCAGCCGACGACCGCCAGCGGGGTCGAGGTCATCACCAGGTTCATCAACGCGTAGGACACCATGGCGCAGATCACCGCCACGGCAATGCGCGGGGTCTTCAGAAGCTCGATCCGCGTGCGCCCGCGCGGTGCGTCCTCGGACGGCATCGGCGGCTTGGGGATGTCGAGCATGAGAAACAGGAACGCCCCCACGAGGTTGAGCGCGATCACCGCCAAGTACGTGCCGAAGAACGGGATCACCATTGCCTGCGAGGTGATCTTCACCAGTTGCGGTCCGATGATCGCGCTCAGCAGCCCGCCGGCCATCACATAGGAAATCGCCTTGGGCCGGAACGCCTCGGTTGCCGTGTCGGCCGCGGCAAAGCGGTAGAACCCCTGCGCCGACATGTAGGTGCCGGTAATCAGGCTGCCTGCAAGGAAGATGGGGAAGGACGCGACATACAGCCCGTAGGCCCCGACCGCGCCCCCGAGCGCCCCGGCCATCGCGCCGATGATGAAGCCTGCGCGCCGGCCATAGCGCTGCATCACGTACGAGATCGGCGTCGCCGACAGCATTGATCCCAGCACGATCAGCGAGATCGGCAGGGTCGCGAAACACGGGTTGCCGGCCAGCGATTGCCCCGCCAGACCGCCGACCACGAAGATCATCGGCATCTGCGCGCCGAGGATCGCCTGTGCCGCCACAAGCACACCCACGTTGCGCTTGGCTTGACTGTCATCCTGGTGGAGGGCGGTATCGGTCATGCAGACGTGCTAGCCCCGGCCGCTGTCGGGTGCAAGCGTGATATCGCCCCCTTGGTCTTTGGCCCAAAGCCTCTATGCTCGCCCCCATGACTGGACGCATCATCGAGACCGAAGCCGACGTCGCCGAGGGCGCGCAGCATCTTGCACGCTGCTGCCCGCGCATGGCGCATGCGTATGAAATCACCGGAGAATTGCCCCTGCGCCGCCGCGCCGACGGCTTTGCGGAACTTTTGAACGCGATCATCAGCCAGCAGGTCAGCGTGGCCTCGGCCAACGCGGTTCAGGGCCGGATGGAGACGGCGGGGCTGACCGAGCCGCGCGCGATCCTTGCCGCAAGCGACGAGGCGTTGCGCGCCGCCGGCCTCAGCCGTCAGAAGGCGCGCTATGCCCGCGCGCTTGCCGATGCGGATATCGATTATGCCGCGTTGCGCACCGCGCCGGATGACGAGGTTGTCGCCACGCTGACGCAAGTTCCGGGGATCGGTGTCTGGACGGCGGAAATCTATGCGATGTTCAGCCTGGGCCGCGCCGATATCTTCGCCCCCGGCGATCTTGCGATGCAGGAATCCGCGCGTCTTCTCTACGATCTGCCCGCGCGTCCCAAGCCTGGCGCCTTTCGTGAGATGGCGCAGGCCTGGTCGCCGTGGCGTGCGGTTGCCGCGCGCCTCTTGTGGGCGTATTACCAGAGCGTGAAGGACAGGGAAGGGATCAGATGACACGGGTATTGACGGCGAACCGCAGGGGGCCACACTCGGGCGAGACACGGTCGGCGGTGGTGTTCCTGCACGGCTACGGAGCGAATGGCGCGGATCTGATGGGCTTGGCCGATCCGCTGGCCGAGCATCTGCCCGACACGCTGTTCGTGGCCCCCGACGCGCCCGAGATCATCCCCGGCATGCCGACGGGCCTGCAATGGTTTCCGATCCCCTGGATCGACGGGTCGAGCGAGGAAGAGGCCGAGCGCGGGATGATCGCGGCGGCCGCGGACCTGAACGCGTTTCTCGATGCGTTGATGGTGGACGAGGACCTGTTGCCCGAGCAGGTGGTCCTGTTCGGCTTCTCGCAAGGATCGATGATGGCGCTGCACGTAGCGCCGCGGCGCGAGGACGAGGTCGCGGGCGTCGTCGCATTTTCCGGACGCATCCTGTCGCCCGACATGCTGAAAGACGCCACGCAAAGCCGCCCGCCCATCCTGCTGGTGCATGGCGATGCCGATGATGTGGTGCCGGTGCAATCCATGCCCGAGGCAGCCGAGGCGTTGCAGGAAGCCGGCTGGAAGGACGTCTTTGCCCATGTCATGAAAGGCACGGGGCACGGGATCGCGCCCGACGGTCTGAACGTGGCACTGGCCTTCATGCGTGACAAGCTGGGTCTTTGAGATACCGGCGCTCGGCCCGTGTGCCAAAGCCGCGTTTTTCCGGCCCGCAATCACAAGACCGTGAGTTGATTTTTCAAGGCACCGTGGCTTAGCGCAAGGATCTGCGGCGTCAAACCGCGTCGGCGGGAAACCCCGGTGAACCAACGCGATCGACCGCGCGTATTGTGTTTGATGATGCCGCATCCGGTGTCATCGAAACCGATACTCAAGGGAGTTCAAAATGATGTTTCGCAGAACCTATCTCGCCCTCGCGGCCGCGACACTGATGACCGGTCCGGCCTTTGCCGACAACCACGGAGAGGCGAAGGACATCGTCGATATCGCGGCTGGAAACGAGTCGTTCTCGACCCTCGTAGCTGCGGTCAAGGCCGCGGACCTTGTCGACACGTTGAAGGGGGAAGGCCCGTTCACCGTCTTCGCGCCGACCAACGACGCCTTCGCGGCACTGCCCGAGGGCACGGTCGAAATGCTGCTCGAGCCGGAGAACAAGGACCAGCTGACCGCAATCCTGACCTATCACGTGGTGCCGGGCAAGGTGATGTCCGGCGATCTGTCCGACGGCATGATGGCGACGACCGTGCAGGGCGGTGATGTGACCATCGGCACCGAAGGCGGCGTGACCGTCGACGGCGCGAATGTTGTCGATGCGGATATCGAGGCCAGCAACGGTGTCATTCACGTGATCGACGCCGTGATCATGCCCGAGTGATCTGACCGATCAGCACCATGACGAAGGGGCGGTCCTTGCGGGCCGCCCCTTTTCGTTGCCGATCGCGACTTCGCGCGTATTCAGACACCCACGTCGATCATCGCGCGCGCAAGGATCGGCACGGTCCGGTCATTCAGCCCGGCGATGTTGATCCGGCTGTCGCCGACCATGTAGATGCCGTGCTCTTCGCGCATCTTCTCGACCTGCGCGGGCGTCGCGCCAAGCCGCGAGAACATGCCGCGGTGCTGCGCGATAAAGCCAAACCGGTCCGATCCCGAAAGCTTTTGCAATTCGCCGGCCAGTTGTTCGCGCAGCTTCAGCATGTTCAGCCGCACGTCCTCCAGCTCGGCCTGCCAGTCGGCGCGCAAGTCGTCATCCGTCAGCACCATGCCCACCAGTCGCGCGCCGTGATCGGGCGGGAAGGAATAATTCTGCCGGTTGAGATAGGCGAGATTGCCTTGCGTCACCTTTTGCAGCGCCTTGTCCTGGGCGACCGCCATCAAGATGCCGGTGCGTTCACGGTAGATGCCGAAATTCTTGGAACAGCTTGCCGCGATCAGCGTCTCGGGGCAGTTCGCCGCGACATGACGGACCGCCGCCGCGTCATCCTGCAACCCGTCGCCAAAGCCCTGATAGGCGATGTCGATCATCGGCAGGGCGCCCTTGGCGTTCAGCAGATCGACGACCCGCTGCCATTCGGTCATGTTCAGGTTCGCGCCGGTCGGGTTGTGGCAGCAGCCATGCAGCAGCACCACGTCACCTGCCCGCACCTGATCCAGATCCGACAGCATCGCCTCGAAATCCACCGCGCAGGTGGTGCTGTCGAAATAGCGATAGGGCACCATCTCCATGCCCATATGCGCAAGGATGCTCAGGTGATTGGGCCAGGTCGGGTCGGACACGAAGACGCGCGCACCGGGATTGACCATCTGGACCAGTTCGAACGCCTGCCGCACCGCCCCGGTCCCGCCCGGCGTGGCGATGGTCGAGACCTGATCGCGCGCCACCGCGTCGCCCAGCACCAGCCCCACCATCGCGTCGGTGAACACCGGATCGCCCGCAAGCGCCGTGTAGGCCTTGGTCGTCTCGGCCTCCCACAGCTGTTTTTCGGCCTGCTTGATGGCGCGCATGATCGGGGTCACGCCCTCGGGTGTCTTGTAGACGCCGACGCCCAGATCGATCTTGGTCTCGCGGGGGTCATCGCGGTAGGCTTGACCCAATGCGATGATCTTGTCGGCGGGTTTTTCCTTGAGATGTTCGAACATCATGCCTCTCCTGTGGCGACGGGCAGCGTCGGAAACGCGCCCCATTCGGTCCATGACCCGTCATAAAGCGCATGGTCGTTCTTGCCGATCCGCTCCAGCGCCAGATTTATCACCGCGGCGGTCACACCCGATCCGCAGGACGTGATCACCGGCTTGGACATATCGACCCCGGCATCGGCAAAGACGGCGCGCAGCGCGTAAGGGTCCTTCATCGTCTTGTCGTCGTTCAACAGCGCGGTATAGGGCACGTTCCGCGATCCCGGAATATGCCCGGCGCGCAGCCCCTCGCGCGGCTCCGGCGCCTCACCGCGAAACCGCGCGGCGGCACGGGCATCAAGGATCTCGTGATCGCCCAACTTGGAGGCCGACGACACCTGCGTCACGTCCCGCACCATGTGGTTCTGACGGCGCACGGTCATGTGGCGATCGCGCACGACCGGGGGCAGATCCTCGACGGGGCGGCCTTCGGCCTGCCATTTGGGAAACCCGCCATCGAGGACGGCGATATTGTCCTGTCCCATCAGGCGGAACAGCCACCAGACCCGCGCGGCGGAAAACAGGCCCTTGGTGTCGTAGACCACCACCTGATGCCCGTCGCCGACCCCCATGGCCCGCAGGCGCGACATGAATTTCTCGACCGGCGGCGCCATATGTGGCAGTTCCGAGCGGGCATCGCTGACATCGTCGATATCGAAGAACCGCGCACCGGGAATATGGGCGACCTCATACTCGGGGCGTGCGTTACGATCTTCGTCGGGCATGAACAGCGTGGCGTCCAGAACCCGCAAGTCCGGGTCTTTCAGGTGGGCTGCCAGCCAGTCAGTGGAAACAAGGGTCTTCGGATCATCTGTTGCCATTGGCACCCCCGGATTGCGACACCTAAGTGCTACAGTCTGGGACCGCGAAGGGCAAGACCGCGCCACCCGCGCCAGGCCGTGGCAGGCGCTTATTTGACCAGCCGTTTGCGGATCGCCCCGAGGATTACGAGGATCAGGGCGCCACCGATGCCACCGATGACGAAGGGGCCCATGATCGCGCCGACCTCACCGATCTGTCCGCCCCCGGCAATCCGGGCAAGGGCCGTCGCCCCCAGCATCGACAGGACCTGTGCGCCGATCCCGCCGCCGACGATCCCGGCAAGCGAATTGCCGATCGTGCCAAGGCTATAGCGTTTCAAAAGCCCCCCGGCGACATTGCCGCCGATGGCCCCCGCGATCAGACTGATGATGAGTTCCATGATATCCCATGACCCGATGACTTGCGCGACGCGCGTCGGATGTCACCCCGGCGGCACATCGCCTTGCTACACAAGCCTTTGCTGCCCGTGCAAGCCCCGTGCGGCACCGCGTCACTCGCGCTGTTTCAGCAGCCTCTGCTTCTGGCGGTTCCAGTCGCGCTCTGCCTCGGTGTGGCGCTTGTCGTGCTTCTTCTTGCCCTTGGCGATCCCGATCTTGATCTTGGCGATTCCGCGGTGGTTGAAATACAGAACCAGCGGTACCAATGTCATGCCCTTGCGCTGCGTCGCGTTCCACATCCGGGCCAGTTCGCGGCGCGAGGCCAGCAGCTTGCGCCGCCGCCTGTCGTCATGGCCGAACCGGCCCGCCTGCTCGTAGGGGGCGATATAGGCGTTCACAAGCCACAGTTCGCCATGCTCGACCGCTGCGTAGCTTTCGGCGATGTTGGCACTGTTGACGCGCAGGGACTTGACCTCGGACCCTTCAAGGATGATGCCGCATTCGAGATCGTCCTCGATGTCATAATCGTGCCGCGCGCGCCGGTTCTCGGCGATCACCTTGTAGTTCGGATTGTCCTTTTCCTTGGTCATTCCGACCCTCTATCGCCACGCGCCGGCCCTGTCCAGCGGCGCCGCCCGTTCGGGCCGGGCATCGCATGCGATTGACGGGGTGGATGCCGTGCCTGCTACGGCTTTTCGCAAATCGGTTTGCCTTTTCTTGTCTTTTCAAAGCCGATAGGCGTAAGATCCGAGGCCCAGACAAGGATCCCCCGCGATGCAAGATGACCGACCAAGCCAGTTCCGCGATGCCCAGGCGGATCGGTCCACCGCCGAACAGGTGCCCGACACCGCCCAGACCCGCGCGCCGGCCTATCGCCTTGCCTTCGCCGATGATGATTTCCTGTGCCGTGACGAACTTCGCCCGGTGCGACTTCAGCTCGAATTGCTGAAACCGGAGATGATCCTGAACGAACGCGGCATCCAGAGCACGGTGGTCATGTTCGGCGGCTCGCGCATCCCCGAGCCCGCGCACAAGGCCACGGCCCGGACCGAAACATTGGCCAACCTGTCGCAATACTACGACGAGGCGCGCAAGTTCGCGCGTCTGATGACGGAAAAATCCATGGCAAGCTACGGACGCGAGAACGTGATCGCGACCGGCGGCGGACCGGGCGTGATGGAGGCCGGCAATCGCGGGGCCGCCGATGCGGGCGGCGCGTCCATCGGGCTCAACATCGTGTTGCCGCATGAACAGGCCCCGAACGAATACGTGACGCCGGGACTGTGCTTCAACTTTCACTATTTCGCCATCCGCAAGATGCATTTCCTGATGCGCGCGAAGGCGATCTGCGTCTTTCCGGGCGGCTTCGGGACGCTGGACGAGACCTTCGAGGCCCTGACCCTCATCCAGACGGATCGAATGAAGAAAGTGCCGTTTCTGCTGTTCGGCGAACACTTCTGGCGCGCGATCATCAACTGGGAGGCACTGGCCGAGTCCGGGACCATCAGCGCGGAGGATCTCGATCTTTTCAGCTTCGTGGAAACCGCCGACGAGGCGATGGAGCTGATCCGGACATGGCCCGATCCGGGCATTTGCGATACGGCTTGATGCACCGTCCGGCGTGGCCTATCCGGGCCGGGGACCATACGTCTTGAACTGGAGCTGTCAGATGACCACCGAAACCGTCGACCGTAGTCTCTTGGCCCTGATCGTCCTGACCCTGATCGCGAGCGTGGTGATCGCGCTTGCCGCGCCGCAGTATTTCGACCAGACATTCGCGGCCGAGGATCGGCTGGTGGAATACGGCACGGCCGTGTTCCTTCTGGTGGCCAGTGCCGTGCAGGTCCGACGGGCCGTTGGGCAGGCGCGGCGCGTGGCGTGGGTCGCGGCGGCCCTGACGATGATCTATGCACTTTTGTTCTTTTTCGCGGCGGGCGAGGAAATTTCCTGGGGTCAGCGGATCTTCGACTGGGAGACCACCGAGTTTTTCGAGGAAAACAACGCGCAGGGTGAAACCAATTTCCATAATTTCGTGGTCGGCGGGCAACCGCTTACGCGCACACTGTTCGGCAGCGTCCTGACAACCGCGCTGCTGTTGTATCTCGTGGTGCTGCCGTTGCTTTACCCGCGTGTGGCGCTGATCCGCCGGTTGGCCGATGCGCTTGTCGTGCCGGTGCCGGGGCTGCGGCATGCGGGGTTCGCCGTCGTCGCCAGTCTGGTGATCGCCGTGATCGAGCCGTCGCGCAAATGGGAAGTGTACGAGTTGATCTTCGCCCTGCTTGCGACGTCGATCTTCATTCTGCCGACGAACCGGGACAAGATCGACTGATCGCGGGCGGCGTATGATGCGACATGCGCCGCCGGGCCATCATTTGGCCGATCGTCCCGAGATATGTTTGCGCAGGCTTGACGGTCCGGGCTTTTTCTTTGCCTTGTACGGGTTCTTGGCCGATTGACTGCGCATGTGCAGGCGGATCGGTGTTCCGGGCATGTCGAAATCGTCGCGCAACCCGTTGATCAGGTAGCGTGTGTAGCTTTCGGGCAGTTTGTCGGGATGGCTGCACATCACGACAAAGCCCGGCGGCCGGGTCTTGGCCTGCGTCATGTAGCGCAGCTTGATCCGGCGGCCGCCGGGGGCGGGGGGCGGGTGCTGTTCAAGCATCCCCACCAGCCAGCGATTGAGTTGCGCGGTCGTGATGCGCCTGTTCCAGACGTCATGGGCCTTTTCCACGGCGGTGCGCAGCCGGTCGAGGCCGCGCCCGGTCTTGGCCGAGACCGTCACCAGCGGCGCCCCGCGCAGTTGTGGCAGCAGACGCTCGAACGCCTCGCGCAGATCGCGCAGTTTCCGGTTCTTGTCGGTTTCCACGTCCCATTTGTTCACGGCCAGCACCACCGCGCGGCCCTCGCGTTCGGCCAGATCGGCGATGCGCAGGTCCTGCTGTTCGAACGGGATGGCGGCGTCCAGAAGGACGACGACAACCTCGGCGAACTTCACCGCCCGCAGCCCGTCCGAGACGGACAGTTTTTCCAGCTTGTCCTGCACCCGCGCCTTCTTGCGCATGCCGGCCGTGTCGAAGATGCGCACCGGCAGCCCGTCCCAGTCGATCTGCAACGAAATCGAGTCGCGTGTGATGCCGGGTTCGGGTCCGGTCAGCAGACGATCCTCGCCGAGGATCTTGTTGATCAGCGTGGATTTCCCGGCATTGGGCCGCCCGACGACGGCGATCTGGAGCGGGCGCGCCTCGGTCGGGCTGTGATCGCGTGCATCGAGGGTCTCTCCCTCTTCCGTCACGGCGATATCGGTCTCTGGGGCGTCCGCCTCGGCGCGGGCCTCGAACTCATCGGCCAGAGGCATCAATTGCGCGTAAAGCTCGTTCAGGCCCTCGCCATGTTCCCCCGACAGGCGAATGGGCTCGCCCAGGCCAAGGCCCCAGGCCTCGATCACGCCCGCATCGGCGGCGCTGCCTTCGGACTTGTTGGCCCCGAGGATGACGTGGCCCGATCGTTTGCGCAGGATCTCGGCAAAGATCTCGTCCGTCGGGGTGACACCCGTGCGCGCGTCGATCAGAAACAGGCAGACATCCGCCATGTCGACCGCGTGCTCGGTGAGCCGCCGCATGCGTCCCTGCAGGCTTTCGTCGCGCGCATCTTCCAATCCGGCCGTATCGACCACGGTAAAGCGCAGGTCGCCCAGGCGTGCGTCACCTTCGCGCAGATCGCGGGTGACACCGGGTTGATCGTCCACAAGTGCGAGGCGCCGGCCGACAAGCCGGTTGAACAGCGTGGATTTGCCCACATTGGGGCGCCCCACTATGGCGAGGGTGAAAGACATGGATCAGGCTCCGCTCCGGCGTCAGACAGGTCTCGTACATGATGACGCGGTCAACGGAAAGCCAGCAACTGCCCATTTTTTGAAACGACATACAGCGTGTTGCCGGCCACTACCGGATTCGACGTCGCGCCGCCCGGCAGATCGACAGCGCGCACCAACCGACCCGAGGCGGGATCGAAAAACCGCAACCGCTCGTCGCCGGATGCAAGGATCAGCTGCCCGCCCGCGATGATCGGCCCGTAATGGCCGACGATCTCGGCCTGCCGTTTCGGCTTTTGGTCGGTGAATAGCGGCAGGGGATGACCCCAGATGCGCGCGCCATCATCGGCGTCGAGCCGGACGAGTTCATTCCGGTCCGTCACCATGAAGACAGAGCCGCCCGCGGGCCAGACCGGGTTGAGCGGACCCTCGTTCGCGGTCCAGATGCGCTTGCCGCTGCCAAGGCGCAGCGCCACGACACGTCCCGCATGGCTTCCGGTGTAGACGCGGTCGCCCACGACCACCGGATCCCCGGTGATGTCCAGCACGCGCGCACTTGCGACGCCTTCGCGCTGGCCGGCGATTTGCGCATCCCACAGGCGCAAGCCGCCCCGGCGGAACGCGCCCTGCAACTCGCCCGCGCCGAATGCGAAGATCGCGTATTTGTCGGTGATTGCCGGGGCCGGCCCGCCCAGCACGTTGTGGATGTCGGGTGTGCCGCTCAACTGCCATTGCACGCGACCGGTTTCGGTATCCAGAACCCACGCGACGTCGTCCCCGGCCACCACGTAGACAAGATCGTCATAGACAGCGGGTGCGGCGGTGCCGGGGGCATCGAGGTCCTGTTGCCACAACTGCGCCCCGGTTTCGGGATCGAGGGCCGTCAGCAGCCCAAAGCCCGAGGACACGAATAGCTTGCCGTCGCCAAAGGCCAGACCGCCGCCGCTGGCCTCTTTCGACCGGTCGTTCGGCGGCGTCAGGTCGGTTGTCCACAAACGCGATCCCGAGGTCGAGACCGCCGCGACCGTTGCCTGCGCATCCAGAGTGAACACGCGCCCGCCCGCCACGACGGGATCGGCGGTGATGCGCACCCGTTTGCCGTCACCGGCGCCGATATTCGCCGACCATGCCAGTGTCGGCGCGCTGGACAAGGCGGGATGCGCGGTGCGGGTCGACGGTGTGCCGATGCGCTGCGTCCAGTCTCTATTGACCGTGGGTGCGGGCAGCCCAAGCGCGACGACCCGGTTTTCCGGTGTCTCGTCGATCTGCGCGCGGCGCACGTCGCTTTGCAGTACTTCGCGGATGCCTTCGCGTTCGCCGCTCAGGATCGGCTCATCCTGCGAGCAGGCCGCAAGGGCAAGGGCCGCAGCCAGCCCGAAAATGATCGTTTGTGCCCTCACCGCATCGCCCTCGCTTGTCGTAGTCTGCCGTCTGACCGATGGCTGTTGTTATTGCAGCATGCCCGCCGCGCCGGGCGAAGCCCCCGAAGTGTTCGGCGGATCTTCTCCCAAGGCCACAATCACTTGTGTCGCCCGCCGACGCAAGCCCGCTGTCGCCTCGGCATCCGCGGCGATCGCCGTCAGGCGTTCTAGGGCGGCGCTCCGGTCGCCCGTCTCTAGCGCGATCAGGGCCAGTTGCTCTTCGGCCAGAAGCCGGATGACACCGCCCTCGGATACCAGCGCCTCGAGCCTTTGCCGACGGGTGTCGACGCTCAGCCCGGACTGGGGCAGGGTGACGGCCTTGAGGGTCGCGATCTGCCGATAGACGTCTGCCGTCTCGGCCTGTTCGGTGATCGAAAGCAGCCGCGCGGCCGCGCTTTCGGGGTCGCCTTCGGCCACTTCGCCCGCTGCCAGAAGGTCCACGACCGCCGCGGCCTCGGGGTTGGGGGCGTCGATCTCGGCAAGCGCCGACGCCCGCGCCGCGCGATCCGGTTGGGACAGCGCCGCGAGGATGGAGTCGCCGAACGCCTGCGCCGCATCTTCTGCCTGCGCCTTGCGCCACTCGTTCCAGGCGGCCCCGCCCACAAGCACGAGGATCAGCAGAACGGCGATCCAGCCATAGCGCCGCATCAGCCGGAACAGCCGGTCGCGCCGCACCTCTTCGGTGACTTCTTCTATGAAACCGTCAGTCTCGCTCACGCACTCGGCCTTTCCTCGACATGTCGGGGTCTCTTAACGTGAAGGTCGTCGTCTGCCAAGGGTCCGCGGCGCGGCCCGATGCGGGATGCTTGCGGAGCGCGGGCGCCGCCATTAATCTGAACTGGAGAGTTTAGCGTATTCCTTGTATCTTAATGATGTCTTCCAAGAGAAAGTGCGTTGATGCGCCTTGTTCCGATCCTGATGGCCGTTCTGGTCTCTGCGCTGATCTACGCCTTCGTGTTCGAGCGTGACCGCATCGCGGCGCTCTTGCCGCAGTCACAGGAAGATGGCGACGCGGCGGCTGCGCCGGCGACGGACGAATCAGACCCGCCGGTTGACGGGGCCATGCGCGTCGTCGTTCAACGTTCGACCGCGCGCGAGGTGGACAGCGCAGTGACATTGCGCGGCCAGACCGAGGCCGACCGCGTGGTGGAACTGCGCGCCGAAACCTCGGGCCTTGTCATATCGGAACCGCTGCGCAAGGGCGCCTCTGTCGAGCGCGGGGATCTTCTGTGCCGTCTGGACCCGGCGGCGCGCGCGGCCACCTTGCAGGAGGCACGTGCGCGCCTGTCAGAGGCCAGGGCACGCGTTCCCGAGGCCGAGGCGCGACTGGAGGAGGCGCGCGCGCAGCGGGAAGAGGCCGAGATCAACTACAACGCCGCAGAGAACCTTGCCGGTGACGGATTTTCGTCGCAAAGCCGCGTCGCCGCGACCCGCGCCGCGCTTCGTTCGGCCGAGGCGGCCGTGCAGTCGGCCAGATCCGGGCTGGAATCCGCCCGCGCCGGAATCGAAGGGGCCCGTGCCGCGGTGGCAAGCGCCGAAAAGGAGATCGAGCGGCTGCGCATCACGGCGCCTTTCGCAGGGGTCCTAGAGACCGATGCGGCGGAAATCGGCAGCCTGCTGCAGCCCGGCGCGCTGTGTGCCACCGTGTTGCAGCTTGATCCCATGACGCTTGTCGGGTTCGTTTCGGAATTGCAGGTGGCGCGCGTAGCGTCGGGCGCCGCCGCGACGGCGCGTACCGCGTCCGGACAGGAGGTGTCGGGCGAGGTTAGTTTCCTGTCGCGCGCCGCCGACCCGACGACGCGCACATTCCGGGTGGAAGTGCGGGTGCCAAACCCCGATCTGGCCCTGCGCGACGGCGAGACCGCGGAAATCAGTGTCGAGTCCGACGGCAAGATGGCGCATCTGCTGCCCCAGTCCGCGCTGACGCTGGACGATTCCGGCACCCTGGGCCTGCGTCTGGTGGATGACGATCAGACGGTGACGTTCACCCCGGTGACGATGTTGCGGGATACACCCACCGGGGTCTGGCTGACCGGCCTGCCCGACATGGCCGAGGTGATCGTCATCGGACACGAGTACGTCACGGACGGCGTGCGCGTGCAGCCTGTCTACCAGGATCTCGGGCAATGACCGGGATCGTGGACTGGGCCGCGGCACGGGCGCGGATGGTGCTGGCCTTCATCGTCCTGTCGATCCTTGCAGGGACGCTGGCCTATATCGGCCTGCCCAAGGAGGGAGAGCCGGATATCGAGGTGCCCGCGCTGTTCATCTCGGTGCCGTTTCCGGGGATTTCCGCGGAGGACAGCGAAAAGCTGCTTGTCAAGCCGATGGAGGCCGAGCTGAGCGACCTTGACGGGCTTGACAAGATGACGGGCACTGCGGCCGAGAATTACGGCGGCGTCGCGCTGGAATTCGAATTCGGCTGGGACAAGACCAAGATCCTCGCCGATGTGCGCGACGCGATGGACACCGCGGAGGCCGAGTTTCCCGAGGGCTACGAGAAATACACGCTGAACGAAGTGAATTTCAGCGAATTCCCGATCATCATCGTGAACCTGTCCGGCCCTGTCCCCGAGCGCACGATGTTCCGTCTTGCGGGGGATCTTCAGGACACGCTGGAGGGGCTGGAGCCGGTGCTGGAGGCCGGGATCGCGGGCGATCGCGAAGAGATGGTCGAAGTCGTGATCGACCCGCTCCGGCTGGAGGCGTACAACGTCACAGCAGGCGAACTGATCAACGTCGTGCGCAACAACAACCAGTTGATCGCGGCCGGCGAAGTGGACAACGAGCAAGGCACCTTCGCGGTCAAGATCGCGTCGTCGTTCGAGGAGACGCGCGACATCTACGCGCTGCCGATCAAGACCAACGGCGACCGCGTCGTGCGGCTGGGGGATCTGGCGACGATCAATCTGACCTTCGAGGATCGGACCGGCACCGCCCGCTTCAACGGCGAGACAACCGTTGCGCTGCAGGTGGTCAAGCGCAAGGGCTTCAACATCATCGACACCGCCGACCTGGTGCGCGAGACGGTGGCCGAGGCTGAAAGCGGCTGGCCCGAGGAGTTGCAGGTGGCGGTCAATGTCGGCACCTCCAACGACCAGTCGCGCACGGTGGCGTCCATGGTCAGGCAGCTCGAGGGGTCGGTTCTTACGGCCATCGCGCTGGTGATGATCGTGACGCTTGCCGCGCTTGGCATCCGGCCGGCCCTGCTGGTCGGGTTCGCGATCCCGACCTCGTTCCTGTTATGCTTTGCCTTGCTGGCGGTGATGGGCGTGGCGGTGTCGAACATCGTGATGTTTGGCCTGATCCTTGCGGTCGGGATGCTGGTGGACGGGGCCATCGTCGTCGTGGAATACGCCGACAAGCGCATCGCCGAGGGCGAAGGGCCCATGCATGCCTATGTCGGCGCCGCCAAGCGCATGTTCTGGCCCGTGGTCAGTTCCACGGCGACCACGCTCTGCGCGTTTCTTCCGATGCTGTTCTGGCCCGGCATTCCGGGCGAGTTCATGGGTATGCTGCCGGTCACGCTGATCTTCGTGCTTTCGGCGTCGCTGTTGGTGGCACTGGTCTATCTGCCGGTCCTCGGCGGTGTGACCGGACGGCTGGAACGCTGGCTCAACGACCGCATGGACGCGATCGCGCAGGGGTTCTGGTTGTGGCATGTCGGGATCTTTCCGCTTGCCGCGGGGCTGATCCTTCTGGCGGGGCAGGCGGCGCCTGTCCTGTTTGACGAGGTGGCCGCGCAATTCGCGGCGATGGATGGCGAGAATATCCTGGGGTCTGTCATACCGGTTCTGGCGACGGTTTTTGGCCTGCTTCTGGGGGTGGTCGTGCTCATCGCCGTTGGGGTGGGCAGTGTCGTTCTGTGCCTGTTGGGGCTGATGGCGGGCCCGCGCCGGTTCGGCAATGCGCTGCGCACGCTGCGCGCGGCGCTTTTGCCGCGACGCCGGGGCCGGGTGCATGCGGGCTACCGCCGCTCGGCCTTCGGTCGGCTTATCCACATGGTGGTGGGCAATCCGGTCATGCCCCTGGCTGCGTTCGGCGCGATTTTCGTCCTCGTCGGTTCGGTGCTGATGTTCTACATCTCCAACAACAATGGCACCGAGTTCTTCGTCGAAAGCGAACCGGAGCAGGCGATCGTGTATGTGCGCGGACGGGGCAACCTGTCGCTCGACCAGAAAGACGCCCTCGTCGAGCAGGTCGAGGATGTCGTGCGCGCGCATCCCGGTGTCGAGACGGCATTTGCCTTCGCGGGCGAGGGCGGGCTCGAGAACAATACCGGGGGCGCGCAACCGCCCCGCGACACGATTGGCCAGGTGCAGTTCGAGACGATCCCGTGGGAGGACCGGCCGCGCAGCACGGAAACCTGGTTCACCCTTCCCGTGTTCGACGTGGCGGTGCGGCGCGATGTTGTGACGCCGGCCTATGACGGCGATGCGGTGATCGCGGACCTGACCCGGCAGCTTGAAGAGATTCCCGGCATCAAGATCGAGATCCTGGCACAGGCGCGCGGCCCGGCCTCGGCAAAGCCCGTGCATCTGCGCATCAAGGGCGATGACTGGCAAACGCTGCAGGCCTTCACCCAAGAGGCGCGCCAGCGGTTCGAAGAGACCCGTGGCCTGCGCCAGATCGAGGACACGCTGCCGCTGCCGGGCATCGACTGGCAAATCGACGTGGACGTGGAAAAGGCGGGTCGCTTCGGTGCGGATGTGGCGACCGTGGGGGCGATGGTGCAGCTCGTGACGCGGGGTATCCTGCTGGACACGATGCGTGTGGACAGCAGCGACGAGGAAATCGACATCCGCGTGCGCCTGCCGGAACAGGACCGCGTACTCTCGACGCTCGACAGCCTGAAGGTGCGGACCGAAAACGGCCTCGTGCCGCTGTCGAATTTCATCAGCCGGCAACCGGTAGAGCAATTGTCGCAGATCGACCGCTTCAACCAGACAAGATTTTTCGACATCAAGGCGGCCGTGGCGGAGGGTCTGACCCATACCATCCGCGGAGAGGACGGAACCGAGCAGACGGTACCGATCACCGCCAACGAGCGGATAGAGAGGCTGACCGAGTGGCTCGATTCCGGTGTCGTACCCGCGGGATTGAGTTATGACTGGACCGGGGACGCAGAGGAACAGGCGGAATCCGGCGCGTTCCTGCAAAAGGCGTTCGCGGGGGCGCTCGGCCTCATGTTCATCATCCTGCTGGCCCAGTTCAACAGCGTCTACAACGCGGTTCTGGTCCTTCTGGCAGTGATCCTGTCGACGACCGGCGTGCTTGTCGGCATGCTGGTGATGAACCAGCCATTCTCGATCATCATGACCGGTACGGGGATTGTCGCGCTTGCCGGGATCGTGGTGAACAACAACATCGTCCTGATCGACACCTATCAGGATTATGCCCGCTACATGCCGCGCATCGCCGCGATCACCCGCACCGCGCAGGACCGGATTCGCCCCGTCCTGCTGACCACCACCACAACCATGGCCGGGCTTGCGCCGATGATGTTCGGCCTCAGCCTCGATTTCTTCAATGGCGGGTATTCCTTCGACAGCCCGACCGCGCTGTGGTGGAAGCAGCTTGCGACGGCTGTGGTCTTTGGTCTCGGCATCGCGACGGTACTGACGCTGGTCTTCACGCCGGCCATGCTGGCGCTGCGGGTCTGGGTGGGAACCTACGTCATCTGGGCCGCCCGGTTGATGGCGATGCTGTCCATGGGCCGGTCAAGCCGGGCCGCGCAGGACTGGGCCCTCGCACATGCCGCGCGTCAGGCGCAGCGGGATGAAATCATCTGGCCGGACGAGGGACAGACACCATCGACGCGCGGCGGGACCACCCCCGCCCCGCATGTCGATGATCTCAAGCGCGTTTTGCGAGATCGGGACCCGTCACACCCCATGCGCGCCGCCGAATAGGGCCCGCACGGATCCGATTGTGGATGACACGGTTTTCATCCCGCTGGCACATCGCGTCTGCGCTTGCCGGAATCAGGATATCAGATCGTCCGGTCTGGCCGTGTTATGGTGTCAGTCGTCGTCAAGCGCTGACCCCGCCCCGGATCACGATCAGGTCCATGTGCGGTACTACCCGATGACCGGGATCAGTTATCCCGCCGAAGACGGATCACGACATCGACGGCGCTGATGCTTGTGCCGTCAGGTGCGCGTGGCAATCGCGCGATTTCCAGATCTTCCGCGGGCGCATCGCTTAGCCGGTTGTCCTCTTCCCAGTAGAAATGGGGATGATCGTGCGTATTCGTGTCAAAATGGCTTTTGGCACCGTCGACCATGACTTCCTGAATGAGACCCGCATCGCAGAACGCGCGCAGAGTGTTATAGACCGTTGCCAGGGACACGCTTTCACCGTGGTTCTGCACGTCCGAAAAGAGGCTTTCCGCCGTCACGTGACGGTGCTGACCATCGCCGATCAGAAGTTGTGCCAAGGCTATGCGCTGGCGTGTCGGGCGCAATCCCGCCCCGGTCAGCCAGTCTACTGCCAAAGATTTTGTTTCGACCGTCATTTTCGACCTTTCCACGATTGCTTTACATATAGGGCGACATGCCCCCCGATTTCAAACAAATTTCATGCATCGCGAAACAAGGCCGCAATCGCGCGTCAGGCTTGCAAGCGCCTTTTTCACGATGTTACAGGCTGACGCGTCAAAGGTTTCTTGAACCAGAAATGAAAGGGCCACGCCGATGGCCGACTACCCAAGCAGTTTCGATCGTGACGACCTGCTCAAGTGCGCGCGCGGCGAGCTTTTTGGGCCCGGCAATGCCCAGTTGCCGGAGCCCCCGATGCTGATGATGGACCGGATCACCGATGTCTCGGAGGATGGCGGGGCGCATGGCAAGGGTCACATCACGGCTGAATTCGATATCGATCCGGACTTGTGGTTCTTCAAATGCCATTTCCCCGGCAACCCGATCATGCCCGGCTGTCTTGGCCTCGACGCGTTGTGGCAGTTGACCGGCTTCAATCTGGGCTGGCGTGGCTGGCCGGGCCGCGGCTACGCACTCGGTGTGGGCGAGGTCAAGCTGACAGGCATGGTTCGGCCAGATCGCAAGATGCTGACCTATTACGTGGATTTCACGAAGGCCGTCCAGTCGCGCCGCCTGACGATGGGTGTGGCCGATGGCATCGTCGAGGCCGATGGCGAGGTGATCTACCAGGTGAAGGACATGAAGGTGGCGCTGTCCGAAACCTGACGCATCCGTGCCAGCAGGGGGGCGGATGTCCCGCTTCGCGTCCAGCCTAACCGCTTGCCCCGTATCCCGCCCTGTCCTACACACGCACGAAGGGCGAAAAGGAGAGTGCCTATGCGTCGTGTCGTCGTCACCGGATTGGGGATCGTATCCAGCATCGGCAACAATGCCGAGGAAGTACTGACCTCGCTCAAGGCGGGACGGTCCGGGATCACCGCCAGCGATGAAATGGCCGAGCATGGCTTTCGCAGCCAGATCGCGGGCGCGGTCAAGCTTGATCCGGCCGATCATGTGGACAAGCGCACGCTGCGCTTCATGGGGCCGGGCGCGGCCTATGCCTATATCGCAATGGGTCAGGCCATCGCCGATAGCGGGCTTGAAGAGGCCGACGTCGTCAACCCGCGCACGGGACTTGTCGCGGGCTCGGGCGGGCCGTCCACCAGCGCCATGCTGGCGGCGCATCAAACCGTGCTGACCAGGGGCAGCCCCAAGCGGATCGGGCCGTTCGCCGTGCCCAAATGCATGTCGTCGACGATATCGGCCAACCTGTCGACCGCCTACCAGATCAAGGGCATCAATTATTCCATCACCTCGGCCTGTTCGACCAGCCTGCACTGCATCGGCAACGCGGCCGAGCAGATCATGATGGGCAAGCAGGACGTGATGTTCGCGGGCGGCGGCGAGGAACTCGACTGGACGCTCTCGTGCTTGTTCGACGCCATGGGCGCGATGTCATCCAAGTACAACGACACGCCCGAACGCGCGAGCCGAGCCTTCGACGAGGGCCGCGACGGATTCGTGATCTCCGGCGGCGGCGGTATGCTGGTGCTGGAAGAGCTGGAGCGCGCCCGCGCCCGCGGCGCGAAGATCTACGCAGAGGTTACCGGGTACGGCGCGACCTCGGACGGGTCGGACATGGTCGCGCCCTCGGGCGAGGGCGGCGAGCGCGCGATGCGCGTTGCGTTGTCTACGCTGCCCGAAGGTCGCCGCGTCAGCTATATCAATGCGCATGGCACATCGACGCCGGTGGGCGATGTCGGAGAGGTCGAGGCCGTGCGGCGTATCTTCGGACAGGGCACGACCCCGCCGATCAGTTCCACGAAATCGATGACCGGCCACAGCCAGGGCGCCACCGGCGCACAAGAGGCGATCTATTGCCTGCTGGCGCTGGAGCATGATTTCATCATCCCCTCGATCAATGTCGAGACCCTCGATCCGGCGCTGGATGCAGCCGAGATCGCCACCGACCGCGTGGATGACGCGGGACTGGACACCGTGATGACAAACTCCTTCGGCTTCGGTGGCACCAACGGCTGCATGTTGCTCAGCAGATATGGCGGATGAAACACAAATGACGAATTCGATGCAGGGCAAACGCGGGCTGATCATGGGGGTTGCCAATGACCGCTCCATCGCGTGGGGCGTGGCGCAGGCGATGCATGCCGCCGGTGCCGAGCTGGCCTTTTCCTACCAGGGAGAGAATTTCGCAAGGCGGGTCGAGCCGCTCGCCGCCAGCGTCGGATCGGATATTCTGCTCGATCTGGATGTCAGCGACGATGCCTCACTCGACGCGGCGTTCGAGACACTGGGCGCGAAATGGCCGACCATCGATTTCGTGGTCCATGCCATCGCCTATTCCGACAAGTCGGAACTGACGGGGCGGTTCATCAACACCAGCCGCCACAACTTCAAGCATTCGCTGGACATCTCGGCCTATTCCTTCATCGAGGTCGCGCGCCGGGCCCATCCGATGATGCGCGATAATGGCGGCTGCCTGCTGACGCTGACCTATCAGGGTTCCAACAAGGTGGTGCCCAATTACAACGTGATGGGCGTTGCCAAGGCGGCGCTTGAGGCGACGACGCGATACCTGGCCAATGACCTCGGGCCTGACGGGATCCGGGTGAATGCCATATCGCCGGGGCCCATGCGCACACTGGCCGGCGCGGCGATCGGAGGCGCGCGCAAGACCTTCAAGCATACGGAAATGAACGCGCCGATGCGCGCCAATGCAACGCTCGAGGCGATCGGCGGCACGGCGGTCTACCTTGCGTCGGATGCGGGGGCGTTCACCAGCGGCGAGATCATTCACGTGGATGGCGGTTATCACATCCTCGGCATGCCACAGGCCGAGAACCTCTGACGGACGGTGCGCGCGGTGCCGGCCCAAAAGTGACATCGTTTGACATGAAGATGTGATCGGCGCCGGCTTGGTGCCGCCTTGATGATATTTCAGGCGCTTCCCATGTCATAGGCATGACGTGGCAGGAAACTTCACAGAACCGTTCTCATCCGAACGTGCCGGGGGTGGATCAGTCGGACCGCACCGTGCCGGTCAACTTGAGGCAATCGGGGCCGACGCCGGTGCAGATGCTGATCTCGACCCGCGTTCGCAAATCGCCATTCTGGCATCTGTCGGTCGAGGCGGGCGCGTGGCGCGCGACCGTCTATAACCGAATGTATCATCCCCGCGGCTACGTGAAGCCCGAGGATGGCGGCGCGATGGCCGAATACCGCGCGCTCGTCGGCGGCGTCACGCTGTGGAATGTCGCGGTCGAACGGCAGATCCGTGTCAAGGGTCCGGATGCCGAGGATTTCGTCAATACCGTCATCACGCGCGACGCCACGCGGATCAAGCCGATGCACGGAAAATACTGTATCCTGTGCAACGACAAGGGCGGTATTCTAAACGATCCGGTGCTGTTGCGCTTGGCGCGAGACGAATTCTGGTTCTCGGTGTCGGACAGCGATCTCATGCTCTGGCTTCAGGGGGTGAATACCCCGCGCCGGTGGCAGGTCGAAATCGACGAGATCGACGTCGCACCGCTGCAGATCCAGGGGCCGCTATCCGAGGACATGATGGCCGATCTGATCGGCGAGGATCTGCGCGAGATCCCCTATTACGGCCTGATGGAGGCCGAGATCGGCGGGTGTCCTGTGATCATCAGCCAGACAGGCTTTACCGGAGAGAAAGGCTATGAAGTCTATGTGCGTGACGCTTCCGAGACGGCGGAACGTGTCTGGTACGCCTTGCGCGGCATCGGGGCCCGCTACGGGTTGCGGGTCATCGCCCCCGCGCACCACCGCCGGATCGCGGCCGGAATCCTCAGTTGGGGTCAGGACATGGACGCCGAGACATCGCCGTTTCAGGTCAACCTTGCCTACCAGGTGCCGCGCCACAAGACGACCGATTACATCGGCAAGACCGCCTTGGAAAAACAGCGCGCCCAGATCGACGCGGGTGGCTATCCCTTCACCCTGAAGCTTGTCGGAATGAAGCTGGGCGGTCTGCCGATCACCGATTACGCGCCGGATTTCTGGCTGATCCAGACCGAGGATGGCATCCGTCGCGGCTATGTCACCTCGCCATGGTGGTCGCCCGAGTTGGGCACCAACATCGCGCTTGGATATGTGCCGTGGAACCGGTCTGATGTCGGCACGGAGTTGCGTGTCGAATTGCCCGCCGGGTATTGCGAGGATCCGGACCACCCGGTGCCGGCCGAGGTGGTCGAAGTCCCCTTCAGACCCTCCGTGCATCCAAGCGCGCGCGAGCAGGCGCGCGGAAAGGGACGCGATAGCGACGACTAGCGTCGCGGGCGCGATCCCGCCCTCAGGCGCGTCGGATGTGACTGTCGAACCGGGCGAGCGCCGCACGCAGATCGTCGGTCAGGAAATCGCGCGCGCGCGCCGCCATGTCCGCTGGCACGGCATGACGGGCCTCGGCCACGGCGCCCGCGATGCAGGCCAGCGTATCGGTGTCGCCGCCCAGCCCGACCGCCGTGCGCACGGCGGTCTCCCAACTGTCGGAGTCAAGCGCGGCGGCAAGGGCCGGGGGTACGGTCCCGGCGGTCGAGATGTCGAACGCACCTTCTGACTGCGCGATCCGCGGATCGAGGTCATAGTCGAAACGCGTTTCGAGATCCGTCCTCACGCGGGCCACATCGGTGCCTGTCCGCAAGGCAAGGATTGCGCGCGCCACGGCTTGCGCGCCGGCCACCGCGTCGGGGTGATCGTGGCTGACGCGGGCCTGCGCCGCGGCTTGCCTGTCCACCTCTTCCGCGGTCTCGGCCAGCCAGCCGACGGCGGCGACCCGCATCGGGGCGCCATTGCCCCAGCTGCCATACCCGGTGCGGCGTTCGGACATCGCCCATTGGCGGAACAGGCCGCCATAGCCGCGTCCGGGATGGCGCCGCACAAAGGTTTTCAGCGTTGCCGCGAAGTCGCCCTCGTCCAGCAGCGCCTCTGCCACCGCCAGGGTGCATACGGTATCGTCGGTGAATCGACACGCAGCGTCGAACAGGACGAATCCGGGCTTCGGGGGCGGGCCGCCTTCGAACCGCGAACCGACGATGTCGCCTGCAATTGCTCCGATCATGCCGTTTCCTTCCTTGGTCGATGAGACTAGGCGCCGGGGGCATCCGGGTGTGACCCACCCTCACGAACCTGGGTCAGAACCACTGCCCCGGTTCCATCAGGCCCATGTCCAGCAACTGCCGCGAGTGCCACGCGAATGGCGTCGAATTGTGCCAGCGAAAGCTGTCGATTTCGAAGGTCGAACCGGGATTGCGCTTGAGCGCCTTTGCGGTGCGAAAAGACGCGATCGCCGCCGTGAGGTTGTTGTGCCAAGGACAGGCGTAGGTGTTGTATTCCTCGTCGGAAAACGTGTGATCGTCCCGCAGGCGCAGCCCCGGCTTGGCCTTGAACAGCGCGATCCGGTCGATCTTGCGCCGTGCGGCGGGGACGTGTTCCTCGTAGCGCCACCGCAGCCCCCCGAAGAAATCGAGCTGCCGCTCCCTTGGATGGTCGTGGTTGTCGGGGTCTTTGCGGGCAAGGGCGTAATAGCCCGATCTGTCGAGAAGCGCGTCGTCAAGCGATACGCCATCGGGGTGTCGTCCCAAGTCGGCGGCATACAGATCGACCACGTAGGTCAGCATGGCGCCGCGTCGTTCCTCGCTGTGGAAGGTCAGCATTTCCCCCACGCTGCGGGTCTCGCAGAAGGGGTGGAAAAGATACTCGGCATTGTAACAGTAATACATCCAGACGCCCGGTGCCGCCTCGATCATCGCGTTGACGGCATCGGTCAGCCTGTCGCCCGTGGCCAGATCGAAGGCGACGCGATACAGGCCTGGATCATCGGCGATGTCCGGTGCCAGATTGAAAGCGTCGGGCGCGAACAGGACCGTCGCCTTGAACCCCGATGCGATGTGGTGACGCAAGGTCGAGTCCAGTTCGACCTGATCCTCGGCGAAAATCAACGCGATCGGTCCTGTGGCAAGAGCCGGTCGGGGCGAGGCGAGAAACTCCGTCAGGGTCGGGGCGGTCACGGGGTGCTCCATCCTGTAGTTGTGGCCAAGGTCCGACAAACAGGCAGGCATTGCAAGTGCCCCCGGGGGTGATGTATTCCATACCTTCGCAATCAGGGGTGAAGGTCAGGCGCATGACGGATACCAAGAAACTCTATGTCAAAACCTATGGCTGTCAGATGAACGTCTATGACAGCGAGCGCATGGTCGAGGCCATGGGCGGTGCCGGGTATGTCGAAACCCAAAGCCCCGACGACGCCGACATGATCTTGCTCAACACGTGTCACATCCGCGAGAAGGCGGCGGAAAAGGTCTATTCCGAGCTGGGCCGCTTTCGCGGCCTGAAAGAGGCGAATCCCGATCTCAAGATCGGTGTTGCCGGCTGCGTGGCGCAGGCCGAGGGCGAAGAGATCATGCGCCGTCAGCCGCTTGTCGATCTGGTGGTCGGCCCGCAAAGCTATCATCGCCTGCCGGATCTCGAGGCGCGCGCGCGCGACGGTCAAAAGGCGCTGGATACCGATTTTCCGCTCGACGACAAGTTCGAGACGCTGCGCACGCGCCCCAAGGCGCGGCGTGGCCCCTCGGCGTTCCTGACCGTACAGGAGGGGTGCGACAAGTTCTGCGCGTTTTGCGTGGTCCCCTATACCCGCGGGGCCGAGGTCAGCCGCCCCGTGGACCGTGTGCTGGAAGAGGCGCGCGGCCTTGTCGATCGCGGCGTTCGCGAGATCACCCTTCTGGGTCAGAACGTCAACGCCTATCACGGGCCGGGCGAGGGGGGCGACTGGAGCCTCGCACGCCTGATCTGGGCGCTGAACAAGATCGACGGGCTGCAGCGCATCCGCTTTACCACCAGCCATCCCAACGACATGAGCGACGACCTGATCGAGGCCCATGGAACCTGCGAAAAGCTGATGCCCTACCTGCATTTGCCGGTGCAATCGGGCAGCGACCGCATCCTCAAGCGGATGAACCGCAGCCATACCGCCGACAGCTATCTGCGCCTGATCGAGCGTATCCGCGCCGCGCGGCCCGATATCCTGATCTCGGGGGATTTCATCGTCGGCTTTCCCGAGGAAACCGAAGAGGATTTCCAGGCGACGATGGATCTGATCGAGGCGGTGGGGTACGGCTATGCATTCTCGTTCAAGTATTCCACGCGCCCCGGAACCCCTGCCGCGGAACGTCAACAGGTGGACGAGGCCGTCAAGACCGAGCGTCTTCATCGTCTGCAGGCGTTGCTCACCAAGCAGCAGCGCGCCGCGCAGGATGCGATGGTCGGCCAGCGGATCGGGGTTCTCTTCGAAAAACCGGGGCGCATGCACGGACAGATGGTCGGCAAGTCCGATCACTTGCACGCCGTTCACGTGACGGGGGCCGACCTGAGCCCCGGAGATCTGAGACAGGTCGAAATCGTGGAGAGCGCCGCGAACTCTCTGGCCGGACGGCTAGTGGATGCCTGAGGGCCTGGTCAGATCAGGCCCTGTGCCTGTCGTGCCTGTCATCCGCTGAAATGACGCGTGATACGATGGAATATGCTTCACACGTGGCTTTTTGTTGATAGTTTCGTATCAAACTTCGGTCACACTTCATCACTGTATTGGAAAGTGACGACATCAGGAAAGGCCAACAGCGTGACAAGAGATTTCATGATGCTGAACGGAATGGCACTCGCTGGACGTGCGGCGGTCGTGGCGCTGGTCGTCAGCGCCGGGGCGGCGCAGGCCCAGGACGCCGCACCAACCGGGGAACGCTACGAACCGGCCATATGGATCGATCCGGATGGATGCGAGCATTGGGTGATGGACGATGGCGCCGAAGGGTTCATGTCGCCGCACCTGACCCGACAGGGGTTGCCCGTGTGCCACGAACAGAACCTTTGCGGCACGGTGCAGGGCGACCAGACATTCGGCACCGACAGCGCCCAGATCAGCACGGCAAACCGGAAAAGCCTGCGAGAGTTCTTCGAGAATTCGGATGCGGTCGCCTACACGATCGTCGGTCACACCGACGATCGCGCATCGCATGATTACAACATGGACCTGTCCCAGCGTCGCGCGAACGCGGTCGCGTCTGTCGCGCGCGACGCCGGGGCACGCTTGTCGGACGTGCGCGGTCACGCCGCGCAATTCCCCAAGGCAACGAACGAGACCGCTGATGGCAGGGCGCAGAACCGCCGTGTCGAAATTCTGTGCTGGCGCTGAAGGAACGAAACGATGGTAACTTTCAAGATATCCCTGACGCTGCCCGTCATCGTCCTTCTCTCGGCCTGTGTGGACGGTGCCGTCGGCCCGGACAAGACCCGTGATCGCGGGCTCGATGCCAAGCCGCTTACGGAACTTCAGGCGGGCATCTGGGTGGACCCCAACGGCTGCGATCACTGGATCATCGACGACGGCGTGGAGGGATACATGTCGCCGCGTCTCGACAAATATGGCAAGCCCGTCTGCTCTGGCGTGGCCGCCCCGAACGTCGCGACCGGCGATTTCAAGAAGGGAAGCCCGTTTGCCGACGCGATCTGACCCGAGGGGTCGATGTCAAAAGCGTGCCTGCGCGATCCGGCCCGCGGTTATTCGCCGCAATGGCGACAGTTTGCCCCGGCTCCTTGCGCCCGGTGCCGTCACTTGGCATTATAAGGTAACGCGTCACGCAGTTGGAGACATGCTTGGTTCATAGCGCACCGCCCCCAGATCCCACAGTGGCCCCGGGGCACCAAACCGTTGTGGAATTTCCCGATAATCGTCTGCTGATCGACCTGTGCGGTGAATATGACCGCAATCTTGTTGACATAGAGAAAAATCTGGGTGTGCAAATCCTGCGACGCGGCAATCAACTGGCCGTGGTCGGCGAGGCAGGCGCGCGTGAAGAGACGGCAGGCGTGCTCGCGGCGCTTTACGAACGGTTGGAAAACGGCAAGCTGGTAGAGGCTGCCGATGTGGACCGCGAATTGCGCATGGGGCAATCCGAAGAGGCGAAAGATGGCTTCGACGGCGATCAGCTCGAAATGTTCAAGGGCGGCGCGGTCGAGATCAAGACCCGCAAGAAACTGATCGAGCCGCGCACGGATGCGCAGAAATCCTACGTTACATCGCTGTTCGCGCATGAACTGTCGTTCGGGATCGGTCCGGCAGGCACGGGCAAGACATACCTCGCCGTCGCGGTCGGCGTGAACATGTTCATCGAAGGCCATGTCGATCGAATCATCCTTGCCCGTCCCGCGGTCGAGGCAGGCGAGAAGCTTGGCTATCTGCCCGGCGACATGAAGGACAAGGTCGATCCTTACATGCAGCCCCTCTACGATGCGCTGAACGATTTTCTACCCGCGAAACAGCTGGCCAAGCTGATCGAGGAAAAGAAGATCGAGATCGCGCCCCTGGCTTTCATGCGGGGCCGCACGCTGGCCAATGCCTTTGTCGTGCTCGACGAGGCGCAGAACGCCACATCGATGCAGATGAAGATGTTTCTGACCCGTCTTGGCGAGGGCTCCCGCATGGTCATCACCGGGGATCGTACGCAGATCGACCTGCCGCGCGGCGTGCCGTCGGGGCTGTCGGATGCCGAGCGGTTGTTGAAGTCCATTCCGCAGATAAGCTTCAACTATTTCACAGCCGCCGACGTCGTGCGTCATCCCCTTGTCGCGGCCATCATCGACGCCTACGAGGCCGATGGCTGAGCACGCATGGTGACCGAGGTTCTGTTCGAGGACGACCGCTGGATGGATGCGGACCTGAAGACGCTGGCCGAGACCGGCGCGGTCGCGACGCTGACATATCTGGGCCTTGATCCATCCGACTGGGAAATCGGCATACTCGCCTGCGACGATCCGCGTATCGCGGCGCTCAACGGCGACTTCCGTGACAGGCCGCAGCCGACCAACGTGCTTAGCTGGCCAAGCGAGGAGCGAGGCGCCGACCCGCCCGGCACGCCGCCGGATTTGCCGGTGCCCGGCTGTGATCCCGATCTCGGGGACATCGCCATCGCCTACGACACCTGCGCCCGCGAGGCCGAGATGGGCGGAAAAACGTTCGGCGATCACGTTCTGCACCTGATCGTCCACGCGGTCCTGCACGTGCTGGGCTATGATCATGTCCGTGACCAAGATGCCACTTTGATGGAGGCGACCGAGGTCGCGATACTTGGCAAACTGGGTGTTTCTGATCCATATTAGCAATCAAGGGGCTAGTGCCCCTGTCATCTGGAAAGAGTGGAATGGACGACAGCATCGAAGGATCTTCTAGAGCAGCGCAGGGCGCGCCAGCAGAGGATCACACGGAAACGGACGACTCGAATGGTTTCTTCCGTCGTGTCATGGACATATTCAATCCCGGCGAGGACAGCGACAACGACCGGGTCGGCGGCAAGGATCTTGGCAATGGCGCGCCGGGCATAGGCAACCTGCGCCACATGGCCGTAGAGGATGTGGCCATCCCCAAGGCCGAGATCGTGTCGGTACCCGCCGATATCAGCCAGGATGATCTCGTGCATGTCTTCCGCGACAGCAGCATGACGCGCCTTCCGGTCTACGAGGGCACGCTGGATACGCCGATCGGGATGATCCATCTCAAGGATTTCGCGCTCAAGCACGGGTTCAACGGCGACAGTACCGACTTCTCGCTCAAGGGGATGTTGCGTCCGCTTCTTTTCGTGCCGCCATCCATGCCCATAGGCGTTCTGCTGCAAAAGATGCAGGCCGAACGGCGTCACATGGCCCTCGTGATCGACGAATATGGCGGGGTCGATGGCCTGTTGACGATCGAGGACCTGATCGAGCAGGTCGTGGGCCAGATCGAGGACGAGCACGACATCGACGAAGGCAACTACTGGTCCGAGGAAAAGCCGGGCTGCTACGTGGCATTAGCCAAGACCCCCCTGGACGAGTTCGAGGCCGAGATCGGACAATCGCTCACCGACGTGGATGAGGTCGACGAGGAAGAGATCGACACGATTGGCGGGTTGGTTTTCATGCTTCTGGGCCGGGTGCCGGTGCGTGGCGAGGTGATCGAGCATCCCGCCGGCCCGGTGATCGAGGTTATCGAGGCGGATCCGCGGCGGATCAAGCGCGTGCGCGTGCGTCTTGTCGAGTCGGCGAGTGGCTGACACCGGCCGCGTCGCGAAGACTGTCCATCACGTTCTTAGGCTGCCGCGGTGGCAACGCGCCGCGATACTGCTGATCACAGGGGCCTGCGCGGCCTTGGGGCAGGCCCCGGTGGGTGCCTGGCCCGTTACCGTGCTGGCCCTCGCCGTGGTTTTCGGTCTTTTCCGGCATGTCGAGGGATGGCGCGCGGCGGCCTGGCTGGGATGGATCGTCGGTACCGGATATTTCCTTTTGTCCCTCAACTGGATAGTCGAGCCGTTCTTTGTCGATCTGGCGCGCCACGGATGGATGGCCCCGTTCGCCCTGCTGGGGCTGTCGGCCGGAATGGCGCTGTACTGGGCTGTCGGATTGGCGGCGGGTCAGGCCGTCGGCGGCGGGCTTGCCGGGTTCGTGGGCGGTCTCGGTCTTGCCGAACTGGCGCGCGGATACCTTTTCACCGGTTTCCCGTGGGCGCAGCCGGGGCATGTGTTGATCGACACGCCGATCCTGCACTGGGCGTCATGGCTGGGGGCGCCGGGGCTGGTTGCGTTCGTTCTGACCGTGGCGGCCGCACTCTGGTACGCGGTGACGGCGCGGCACGTGCCCTCGGGCCTGGCGCTTGCAGGGGCCGCATTGCTGTGGCCGCTTGCCGCGTGGCTGACACCGGACCCCGCTGTCGAACCCGACGCCCCGACCGTTCGCTTGATCCAGCCCAATGCGCCACAGAACGAAAAGTGGGATCCTGACAAGATCCAGACGTTCTACGAGCGGCAGTTGATGTTCACGTCCGCGGGCGACGGGGCAGGGCCCGACCTTGTCGTCTGGCCCGAGACGGCCGTACAGGTCTGGCTGAATCACGCGGAGTCGACGCTTGCGACAATATCCGACGCGGCAAACGGCGCACCCGTCGTCCTCGGCCTGCAACGCTTTGAAGGGCCGAGGTTTTACAACTCGCTCGTGCATGTCGAGGCCGGCGGCAAGGTGTCGGCCGTGTACGACAAGCATCACCTCGTGCCGTTTGGCGAATACATGCCATTTGGCAATCTTCTGTCGGAATGGGGCATTCACGGTCTCGCCTCGAATGCGGGGCGGGGCTATTCGGCGGGGCCCGGCGCGCGACTGATCGACATGGGGGATTTGGGGCGCGCGCTGCCGTTGATCTGCTACGAGGGCGTTTTCGCCCGCGATCTCCGCGCGGCCCCCGATCGCGCGGATTTCCTGATCCTGATCACGAATGACGCCTGGTTCGGCAGGATTTCCGGCCCGTATCAACACCTTGCGCAGGCGCGCCTGCGCAGTGCCGAGATGGGCCTGCCGATGATCCGGGTGGCCAATACCGGCATTTCGGCGATGATCGACGCGACCGGGCGCGTGATGGCGCGAATTCCGATGGGGCGGGCTGGCTGGCGTGACGCGCCCCTGCCGCCCGCCTTGCCACCGACCGTCTATGCGCGGGTGGGGGACATCCCCATGATCGTTGTGTTTCTCGGATTTTTGGGCATGTCATTTGCCCGGCACAGGCGGCGCCGCACGCCGAGATAGCCGTTGACGTGCTATGCCCGGCGGCGTATCGACGCCGGATCCCCGGCACAACGGCTTCCTGGCGTGTCGGATGCATCAATGGAGCGGCTTCATGACACGACAGGACTACCTTTTCACCTCCGAATCCGTATCGGAGGGGCATCCCGACAAGGTGTGCGACCGCATATCCGACGCCATTCTCGACGCTTTCCTGACCCAAGAGGACAAGGCGCGGGTCGCCTGCGAGACATTTGCGACCACGAACTGTGTGGTCGTCGGCGGCGAGGTGGGCCTGTCCGATCCGGGCCGCCTGCAAGACATGATGGGCGGGGTCGAGCAGATCGTGCGAGAGTGCGTGCGTGACATCGGCTACGAGCAGGACGAATTTCACTGGAACACGCTGACGTTCCACAATTACCTGCACAAGCAATCGGCCCATATCGCGCAGGGCGTCGATCGTGACGGGGCGGGCGACCAAGGGATCATGTTCGGCTATGCCGTGGACGAGACACCCGAATTGATGCCGGCACCGATCCTGTTTTCGCACGCCATTCTCAAGACCCTCGCCGAGGCGCGCAAGTCCGGAGCAGAGCCGATGCTGGGCCCTGATGCCAAGTCCCAACTGACCTTGCGATATGAAGGCGGCAAACCGGTCGAGGTGACGCAGCTTGTGCTTTCGACGCAGCACACGGATGTGACCCAGACAAGTGATGACATCCGCGCGATCGTCGAGCCCTACATTCGACAGGTCGTTCCGGATCAATGGCTTACGGAAAAAACCGAATGGTGGGTCAACCCCACCGGCACCTTCGTGATCGGCGGGCCGGACGGTGATGCGGGTCTGACCGGGCGCAAGATCATCGTGGACACCTATGGCGGGGCGGCCCCGCACGGGGGCGGTGCGTTTTCCGGCAAGGACCCGACAAAGGTGGACAGATCAGCGGCTTACGCGGCGCGCTACCTTGCCAAGAACGTCGTCGCCGCCGGGTTGGCGCAGAAATGCACCCTGCAATTGAGTTACGCGATCGGCGTGGCGCGGCCCTTGTCGATCTACGTGGAAACGCACGGCACTGGTCAAGTTCCGGAAACCGAGATAGAAAACGCCATCTCCAAGGTGATGGACCTGACCCCGCGCGGCATCCGCGAGCATCTGGGGCTGTTGCGCCCGATCTATGCGCGCACGGCGGCCTACGGTCATTTTGGACGCGCACCAGAGGCGGATGGCGGCTTCAGCTGGGAGCGGACCGACCTGGTCGAGGCATTGAAAAAGGCGGTATGATCAGACAGGTGGCGAATGATCGTCACGCAAGGGTGGTGCAATATGAGCGGTGACACATCCCCGCAGGCTGCGCCGTGGCGCAATTTTCACGGCCGGCTGAAAGGCAAGGCGCTGCGTCCCAGTCAAGAGGTCTACCTGGCCGAGGATCTGGGCAAGCTATCGCCCGGCCCGGTCGACTGGGACGTGAACCCGGATCGACATCCCATTGATCTGAAGAAGTATTTCGGCGATCGAGAGGTCTGGCTGGAAATCGGGTTCGGCGGGGGCGAACACATGGTGCATCAAGCCACCCGACACCCCGAAGCGGGAATCATCGGGTGCGAGCCGTATATCAACGGTGTGGCGATGCTCTTGGGCAAGATCCGCGATGCAAAGACGCAGAATATTGCCGTTTATCCCGGTGACGTTCGAAACATGTTTGACGTTCTGCCGGAAAATTCCATCTCGCGCGCGTTCCTGCTCTATCCGGATCCATGGCCCAAGACGCGCCACCACAAGCGGCGTTTCGTGACCGCAGAGCATCTGGAGCCTTTGGCGAAGTGCCTGAAAAAAGGTGCCGATTTCCGGGTTGCGACGGATATTCCCGACTATGTACGCCAGACCCTCGAAGAGGTGCCGCAGCATGGCTTTGATCGTCTGACCGAGGGCCCCGATGATTGGCGCACGCCGTGGAGTGACTGGATTTCAACACGTTACGAACAGAAGGCCCTGCGGGAGGGGCGCGTGCCGCATTACCTGACATTTCGCAAGACCTGACACGCGCATCGCGTGCGGCCCGTCATGGCGTTGGTTCAGACGGGTGCGCCGCCGAAATGCGCCCAGAACCCGTCGCGGTAATGGCTGCGTGGGAAGGGCGCGTCGGGCACGGGCACACCGAGGACCGCGCAGAGCGGGCCCACCCGCCGGACACGCGACAGGTCCGCTTGTATCTGTTCGCGCACCACCGCGTTATTACGGCGATGGCACAGCCGCAATCAGGGTGGTCGGTGAAGGTCTCGTTCAGGAAACAGCCCTGCATAGTGACGAAGATCTCGCGAACATGCGGCGGCAGGTCCATATTTGGGGGCGTTGGTGAAGACCTTGCCGATGGTGGTGTTGAAGCTGCGCCACAAGTTGGTCTCGTCGCAGTCGGTAGGAATGACATGTGCGTCGGTCAAGGCGTGCATCGTATGCGGCCACACTGCGCCACCGCGATCACGCTGCGAGCTTGTCGCCCAGACGGTCCAGCATGTCGAGGCATTGCTGCAACTGATCGAGCGAGACATACTCGTCCGCCTTGTGTGCCTGCTCGATCGAGCCGGGGCCGCACACGACCGCCGACATGCCGTAATTCTGAAAGAGCCCGGCCTCGGTTCCGAAGGGCACCAGCTCGGCGTGGTTGCGACCGGTGAGTTCCATCATGATGTCACGGGCTTCGTTCACATCCGTCGGCTCCAACCCGTCGACCTCGCCGATCACCTCGGTGCTGATCGTGGCCTCCGGATGGATCTTGCGCATCCGCGGCAGCAGCATTTCTTCGCAATAGCGGCGCAGATCCTCCTTTACGAATTGCGCGTCGGCGGCTTGCACGGGGCGCATTTCCCACTCGATCGTCGCGTTCGAGGCTATGACGTTATGCGCCACGCCGCCCTTGAGCGAGCCGGTATTGATCGTCGTCCAGGGGGGCTCGAACCTGCTGGTCTCGGGCGCGCGGGCGCGCAGGGCCTCTTTCAGCTCCAGCAGGCGGTTCACATAGCGCACCGCGTATTCCACCGCGTTCACCCCGCGCGACGGTGCGGACCCGTGCCCGGCAAGTCCGCTGAAATGGGTGGTGTATTCGTAACAGCCCTTGTGACCTTCGATGATGCGCATCGACGTCGGCTCGCCGATGATCGCCACGCCGGGGCGGATGCCGCGCGCGCGCAGGCTTTCGACCAGGGCCTGACCGCCGAAGCACCCCACCTCCTCGTCATAGGTGAAGGCGAAATGCACCGGCCGGTCGCGGACCCGTTCGGCAAATATCGGGGCCATTGCGCAGGCGGCGGCGATGAACCCCTTCATGTCGCAGGTGCCGCGCCCGTAAAGATGTCCGTCTTCTTCTATCAGGTCGAACGGATCACTGGCCCAGTTCTGTTCCGTGACGGGCACCACGTCGGAATGACCCGACAGCACGATTCCGCCATCCACCTCTGGACCGATGGTCGCAAAGAGGTTCGCCTTGTGCCCGATCTCGTCATGGAAAATGTCCACCCGCGCGCCGTGCGATTCGAGCCTGTGCGCGAGATAGGCGATCATGTCCAGATTGCTGTATTCCGAAATTGTCGGGAACGCGATCAGGTCACGCAGAAGGGCGACGGTGTCGGCGAGTTTTGTTATCAACTGGCGGGTCCTTGATGGTTCGAGGCGAGGGTGTCGAGCAACGAAGTGAGCATGTGAAGGCGGCTGTGTAACGTCAATACCCTGTAAGGGGTTTTCTGCCACCCTTGTCGGGGAAAGGGGTGCTTGCCCGCACCGTGTGCAGCCCGGAAGTGGCCTGCGGGCCGGTCACGCACCCGCTGACGTGTTTTCACTCCGTGTCCAGCGGGGATGTTTTCGCGCGGTATCGGCACCAGATTGAGGGTAAGTCAACGCATGAATGCGGGGATCAAGACATATATCGGGAAAGCGACCTCCGCGAGGATCAACGCCGCTGGACGGGTCGCATCGGCGCGATCTACGGCGATCCGACGTGATGGTATGGCCACAGGCCGACCGTTGCGTGCGGACGCATCGGTTTTTGACCTCCACCCCGGCGCATCGCGCGCCTATACAAGCACAGGTTTTGCCATGAGGTGTTCAATGATAAACAGACGTCACGCCATTCTCGGCGGGTTTGCCGCGCTTGGCCCGGCCCTTGTACCCGGAGTTGCGCGGGCGATCGAGCTCGCCCCGAAATTCACACCGCAAGAGGTAAGCTTCGATCCCCGGTACAAGGCCGGACAGCTTGTCGTCCTGCCGCGCGCGCATTTTCTCTACCTTGTGACCGAACCGGGCCGCGCGCGGCGCTATGGCGTGGGCGTCGGACGCGCCGGGCTGGATTTCACCGGCACCGCGACGATCGCCGTCAAGAAGAAATGGCCCACCTGGCGGCCCACCGACGAGATGATCGCGCGCGAGCCGCAGACCTATGCGCGGTTCAAGGGCAATGACTATGTGCAACCCGGCGGCGCGGACAATCCGCTTGGATCGCGGGCGCTGTATCTGTTCCAGAACGGGCGCGACACCTATTACAGGATCCACGGCACAAACGCCCCGAATTCGATCGGACGCTCGGTGTCGAACGGGTGCATCCGCATGCTCAACGCGCATGTGCAGGACCTGTACCAGCGCGTGCCGATCGGGACCGTCGTCACGGTTCTGTAACCGGCTGCGCCGTGGTATCGCATGCGGTGTGACCCGGTATCGCAGGCTGTCTTTGCCCTTGATTTTTTCGACAACTCGCGGCATCTTTTTCGTGCGACGTTAAGGCTATCGACCATCTGCTGCTCTTTCACGGCTCAGTCACTCGATCTTGCACGACAGAGCCGGGCTGCCGCAGGTCCGCGGGCAGCGACAAACTGAAGGAGATCAGAACGATGGCTTCTGGCACCGTAAAATGGTTCAATTCCACCAAAGGCTACGGCTTTATCGCACCGGATGGCGGCGGGAAGGACGTGTTCGTCCATATTTCCGCGGTCGAGCGTGCGGGTCTGACCGGTCTGGCCGACAATCAGAAAGTGAATTTCGACGTCGAAGCCGGCCGTGACGGCCGCGAATCGGCGGCCAATCTCAGCCTCGCCTGAGGGTTGAGGCAACATGGCAAGGAATGGGGCCCTTCTTGGGCCCTTTTCATTTTGCGGCCTCGACCAATCGGCGGACGTGCGGGCCCAGATCCTCGACGATTCGCGCCACGCCTTCGGCGTTTGGGTGAATGCCGTCATCTTGAAAATACGCCTGAAGCTCGGACGGAGAGCCGTCGCCCAGACCGGCAAAGAAATCCGGGGCGTAAAGCGTGTCATACGCCTTTGACAGGTCCGGATAGATCGCGTCGAAGGCGGTCTTGTACTCTGCCCCGTAATTGCCCGGCGCATCCATGCCCACAAGCAGCACCGCAACATCCTGCGCCTGTGCCGCCTGCAGGATTTTGTCAAGATTGGCTCGGCTGACATCCGGGTCGATGCCGCGCAACAGGTCATTGCCGCCAAGGGCGACGATCATCGCGTCGATTTCGGGGGTGAGGCTCCAGTCCACGCGCGCCGCGCCGCCCGCGGTGGTGTCACCCGACACGCCCGCATTGACGATCTCCGCCTCGACGCCCTGCGCGTCCAACCAGTCGCGCAATTGCGGCACGAACCCGTCCTCTTGCGGCAGGCCGTAACCCTGCGTCAGGCTGTCGCCGAAGGCCAGCACAGTGACCGCGTCGTCGGCATGAACCGGCCCGACCAGCGTGACGTAAAACGCAAGGGCCTTGCCCATCCACCGCAATGGCCCATATGTCGAAAAACCCTTACCCATCAGGCACAAACGCATGACATCTCCTATCCTGTCCCTCGATGACGCAAGTCTCACCCTGGAGGGGAACGCCGGTCTTGTCCGGATACTCCACGGGATCACGCTGGATGTCCAGCAGGGCACGTCGGTCAGCCTTGTAGGGCCGTCGGGATCGGGCAAGTCGTCGCTGCTGATGCTGATGGGCGGTCTGGAACGGGCAACCGGCGGTAATGTGCACGCGCTTGGTCATGATCTGGGCGGGATGCACGAGGATCAGCTTGCACGGCTGAGGCGCGACAATTTCGGGGTGGTGTTCCAGTCCTTCCACCTGATTCCGACGATGACCGCGCTGGAAAACGTCGCGACGCCGCTGGAACTGGCCGGGGTCCGCGATGCGATGACCCGCGCGCGGGCCGAGCTTGCGGCAGTCGGGCTTGCCGACCGCGCCGGGCACTACCCGTCGCAACTGTCGGGCGGCGAGCAACAGCGCGTCGCGCTGGCCCGCGCCGCCGCCCCGCGCCCGGCGATCATCCTCGCCGACGAGCCGACCGGCAACCTCGACGGCGTCACGGGCGAGGCGATCATCGACATGCTGTTCGGCCTGCGCGACCGTCACGGCGCGACGCTGGTGCTTGTCACCCACGATACCGAACTGGCCGCGCGCTGCGACCGGGTGATCAACCTGCGTGACGGCGCGTTGGAGGCCGCTGCATGAGCGTGGCCGTCGCGGCAAAATTCGCCCGGCGCGAGCTGCGCGGCGGGTTGCGCGGGTTCCGCATCTTCCTGGCCTGCGTCATCCTCGGCGTCGCGGCCATCGCCGCCGTGGGCACCTTGCGCGAGAGCGTGCGCGCGGGGTTGGCCGATCAGGGGGCGGCGCTGCTGGGAGGTGATGCCGAGATCGAGCTGACCTACCGATTCGCCACCGAGGCCGAGCGTGACTGGATGGACGGCGTCGCGAGCGCGGTGTCGGAGATCGCCGATTTCCGGTCGATGTCGCGCACGGATGACGGCGCGCGCGAGCTGACGCAGGTCAAGGCCGTCGACGATGCCTACCCGTTGGTGGGCGCGGTAGAGCTGTCGCCCGATATCGCGCTGGAGGCCGCGCTGGCCGGGACGGACGGCCTGCCCGGCGCGGTGATGCAGCCGCTCTTGATATCCCGCCTCGGGGTCGAGGTGGGCGATACGGTGCGTCTGGGCGCACAAGACTTTCGCCTGATGGCCGAACTGGTGCGTGAACCCGACCCCTCGCGTGCCGGCTTCGGGTTGGGGCCGCGGACCATCGTCGCGCGGGATGCGCTTGACGGGTCCGGGCTGCTGTCCGAGGGGTCGCTCTTTTCCTCGAAGTACCGGCTGGATCTGCCCCCCGGCACCGACCTGTCGGCGCTGGAGGCCCGCGCACTGGATCAACTGGAGGGCAGTGGCGCACGCTGGACCGATGCGCGCAACGCCAGTCCGCGCGTCGCGGAATTCGTCACCCGGCTGGGTGCGTTTCTGGTGCTGGTGGGGCTGTCAGGGCTGGCCGTGGGCGGTGTCGGCATCTCTGCGGCGCTGCGCAGTTATCTCGCCGGCAAGGTGCAGGTGATTGCCACATTGCGCAGCATTGGCGCGGACCAGCGGACGATATTTCTGACCTATTTTTTCCAGGTCGGTGTGCTGGCTGTGCTGGGCATCATCGGCGGGCTGATACTGGGTGTCGGTGTGCCGATCGCGCTGGGTCCCGTGATCTCGGCGCGGCTGCCGGTCCCGGCGGTGTTTGCCGTGTACCCCGCTCCGATGATCGAGGCCGCGCTCTATAGCGTGCTGAGCGTGCTGATCTTCACCCTCTGGCCGCTGGCGCGCGCGCGCGAAGTGCGCGCCGCCGCGCTTTACCGCGAGGCGGCTGGAGGGCGGCATGGCTGGCCCGGTTGGCGCTATGTGGCCGCGACGCTGGGGCTTTTGGGCGTGCTGTTGCTGGCTGCGGTTCTGTTTTCGGGCAACTTTCGCCTGACGCTTTGGACGGCCAGTGGCATCCTCGGCGCGCTGGGGTTGCTGACGCTGGCCGCGATGGCGGTACAGTGGGCGGCGCGACGCCTGCGGCCCCGCATGACCGGTCGCCCCGCCCTTGGGTGGGCGCTGGGCGCCATCGGCGGGCCGGGGACGACCGCCGGTCCGGTGATGCTGTCGCTGGGGCTGGGGCTGTCGGTGCTGGCCGCCGTGGGTCAGATCGACGGCAACCTGCGCCAGGCCATCGCCGGCGACCTGCCGGAGCGCGCGCCGTCGTTCTTCTTCGTCGACCTGCAAAAGGACCAGATGCCGTGGTTCCTGGACCGGCTGGAGGACGACCCGGCCGTGAGCCGGGTCGATAACGCGCCGATGCTGCGCGGGATCATCGCCCGGATCAACGACCGTCCCGCGCGCGACGTGGCGCCGGGGCACTGGGTGGTCGAGGGTGACCGCGCCGTCAGCTACGCCGAGGGTCTGCCAGAGCGCACGACGCTGGTCGCCGGCAGTTGGTGGGGCGACGACTATTCCGGCCCCCCGCAACTGAGCTTTGCCGCCGAGGAGGCGCGCGAAATGGGAATCGGGATCGGTGACGAGATCACCGTCAACATCCTGGGCCGCGACATCACTGCGCCGATCACGTCGTTGCGCGAGGTGGACTTCTCCAGCGTCGGCATGGGCTTTGTGCTGTTGATGAACCCGTCGGCGGTCGAAGACGCGCCGCATACCTTCATCGCCACCGTCTATGCAGACACCGTGGCCGCCGAAGAGGCGATCCTGGGCGATGTCACCGACCGCTATCCCAACGTGACCGCGATCAACGTGCGAGATGCCCTCGGCCGGGTGACCGATCTGCTGGCAAGCCTTGCGTCGGCCACGTCCTGGGGGGCGGCCGTGACGCTTTTGACCGGGTTCCTGGTGCTGATCGGGGCGGCGGCGGCAGACAGCCGCGCGCGCACCTACGAGGCCGCGATCCTCAAGACACTGGGGGCGAGCCGTGCCCAGATCCTGTGGAGCATTGCGCTGCGCGCGCTGATTCTCGGGGCCGTTGCCGGGGGTGTCGCGCTGGCGGCCGGGATCGGCGGCGGCTGGGCGGTCAGCCATTTCGTGATGGACACGCCCTATGCCGTGATCTGGCCGTCGGCACTGGGGATTGTCGCGGGCGGGGTCGTGGTGACGCTTCTGGCAGGGTTGGCCTTTGCGCTGCGCCCGTTGCGCGCCTCGCCGGCACGCACGCTGCGGGCGCAGGAGTGAGACACCGCCACGTCAGCCGCGCGAGCCGAGCACCATCAGCACGTAAATCACCGGCACCAGCAGGACAGCCGGGATATACAGCCCCGGAATGCCCCAGATCACGACACTGCCCGCCCAGGCCGCGAGGAAAAGCAGCACGCCGACCAGCAGGATGATCTCTGCCTTGCGATCCGATTTTTCCGTGTCGGTGTGATTGGTTTGGTTGTTGTCAGTCATGTTGGGTCCATTGTTGAAAGGTGATCCGTCTGCGCGGGTTATCTGTCCGCAAAGAGCGTGACAGGACAGGCTTTGATGACACTGGTCCTTAGCATATCACACAAGTTGCGCCAGGAAACCGCCCAGATCGTCGGTGTGATGGTGGATGTGCGGGGCCGGTTCGGGGGCGTCTGCCACGTGAACTGTGCGCATCCCCAGGGCGTGCGGGGCTTCCAGGTTGCGCGCCACGTCCTCGAACATCGCGGCGGCCGACGGCGCACTGCCGTCACGCGCCAGCACCGCCTCGAAGGCGCGCGCTTCGGGCTTGGGGCGGTAACCTGCGTGCTCAACCCCGTAGATCGCGTCGAACACCCCCGCCAGCCCGCGCCGGTCGATCACCCGTTCGGCATAGGGGGCCGAGCCGTTGGTATGCACGATCCGTCTGCCCGGCAGCCTTGCGATGGCGGCGCGCAGGCCCGGATCGGGGTCGAGATGATCAAGCGAGATGTCGTGCACCTCGGTCAGGTAGGGGCCCGGATCAAGATCGTGCACCCGCATCAGCCCGGCCAGCGTCGTGCCGTGATCGCGCCAGTATGTCGCGCGCAGCCTGTCTGCGTCGGCATGGTCGAGGCGCAGTGTCTTCATGATGTAGGCGGTCATGCGCGTGTCGATCT
The DNA here is from genome assembly GCF_050896375.1 of Roseovarius tibetensis. Classification (NCBI taxonomy): domain Bacteria; kingdom Pseudomonadati; phylum Pseudomonadota; class Alphaproteobacteria; order Rhodobacterales; family Roseobacteraceae; genus Roseovarius; species Roseovarius tibetensis. Next base: position 8,698 of record NZ_JBPBBB010000015.1, on the reverse strand, counting down.
GGTCGAAGAGCCGCGCCGAGGGTGGGTAGAGCGTGTTGTCCAGATCGAACACCCAGGTCGTGACGTGGGAAAAATATGATTTCGGCATGATCCCGATATTAGGCGCGCGGGGCAGGGCGCGCAATCGGCGAAGGCTTGATCCATGCCGCAAAGCGCGTAATGTCGCATGTGTGCGTGACAGGAGACCCAGACCAGATGAAACCGCCAACCACCGATGCCTATGCCCTGCTTCTCGAAGCGATCGATGTGGGCATTTTCAAGCCGGGCGACCGGCTGGTGGAAAGCGATCTGGCCGAACGGTTTGGGGTGTCGCGCACGCCGATCCGCGAGGCGCTGCAACGGCTTGAGACGCAATCCATGCTGACCCGTGACGGGCGCAGCCTGATCGTGGCCTCGCTCGATTACAACCAGTTGGCCGAGCTGTACGTGGTGCGCGCCGAACTCGAGGGGCTGGCCGCACAGCTTGCCGCCCGCCACGCCACCCCCGAGGAGGTTGGCGTGCTGCGCGACATGGTCGAGGAGGATCGGTCGCTTCTGGGCCAGCCCGCAGAACTGGCGCGCGCCAACCGGCGGTTTCACAAGCAGATCCATCTGGCCTCGCATAACCGGTTCCTGGTGCAGCAGCTTGACCTCGTGCACCGGTCGATGGCGCTTCTGGCGACCACGTCGCTGGCCGCAGTGGGGCGTGACACGGATGCGTTGCGCGAACATGGCGCGATCGTCAGCGCGATCGAGGCCCGCGATGGCGAGGCCGCCGCGAAGGCGCTGCGTGATCATATTTCAAAGGCCTTCGTGACCCGGCTGAAGCTTGATTCCGGCGAGGTCCGGACCGCCCTCTGAGCGGTGCCGCCCGCGCGCCGCGACCGACAGGCCATGCGCCGTCTTGTCCCAGAAGAACGGTTTGACCAGCAATTCGAACAGTGCCTTGTAGGCGGCAATGGCCGCAAGCGGCGCGTAGAAATGCATCAACGGCACCCAGGGTAGCAGATGGCGGTGTTTGGGGCGCGACACCGACCCGGCATAGATACCGATATTCATCACCTCGACCGCGAGGAACAGTGTGCCGAGACCGACCAGTGCCGCGCGCGGCAAGACCGGATCAAGCGGATGCGGCAGGCCGAACATCACCAGCCAGAAACTCCACAGCACGGGGGCCAGCAGAACCTGCGACAGCGCACTGATGAAATGCGCCTGAAATCCCCAGAACTTGCGCGACCCCATCTGGCGCCACAGCCGGCCCGGATGGCGCATATGCACGAGATAGGTGGTCATGTACCCCTTCAGCCAGCGTGAGCGCTGCTTGATCCAAGGCCAGGCGCGGCAGTTGGCCTCTTCCTCGGTGACGGTGCCGACCATTTCCGTGCGGTAGCCGTGGCGCGCGAGTCGAAAGCCCAGATCGGCGTCCTCAGTCACGTTATGCGCGTCCCAGCCGCCCAAGCTTTCCAGAACGTCACGGCGAAAATACAGCGTCGTGCCCCCCAGCGGGATCGCCAGGCCGAGTCGCGCCATGCCCGGCAACATTGTGCGAAACCACGTGGCGTATTCGATGGTGAAACAGCGCGCCAGCCAGTTTTGCCGCGGGTTGTAGTAGTCGAGAATACCCTGAAGGCAGGCGACATCGCGCGGCACCTGCTGAAAGCGGCGGGCGATCTTGGTGATCTGGTCGGGGTCGGGTGCGTCCTCGGCGTCGAAAATGCCGATGATGTCGCCCTGGCAGAAATCCAGCGCGTAATTCATCGCGCGCGGTTTGGTCCGGGGCTGGCCGTCGGGCACGACAACGGGCCGGATCCAGGGCGGCAGGTCGATTCCGGCCAGCGTTCCTTGGGTGAGATGATCCTCTTCTTCCAGAACGAGGATCACGTCGAGCAGGCACTTGGGATAGGTCAGCCGCGTCAGCCGGGCGACGAGCGCGTGGGCGATTTCCGTCTCGCGAAAGAGCGGCACGAGGATCGACACGCGGGGCAGGGGGCGCATGACGGTCGGTTCGTGATGTGGCAGGTCGGTGTCGTCGGTCACATGCGCCACGGCCGCGGCGATCTTGAGCATGGCCGCCACCCCGAGTGTCAGAGCCGCCCAGCCGGCGAGCATCCCGAACACCGCCACGGGCCAAAGCGCGCAAAGCAGCGCGATAGCGCAGAGCGCCGCCAGGGTCAGCCCGATGCGTCGGTGCATCGACGCGCGCCAGGTGCGGCAGCTTTCGATCTCGGGGACGCGGGTGACGGCCATGTCGCGCAGCGTATCGCGGTGATCGCGGGCGATTCGGCCCTGCACGGCGTCGCGCGGGGCCACGGCCAGCTTTGCCAGCGACATGTCCGCCGGCAGCGCGCGGCGCAGCGGCAGAAGGCTGTCGGCGCCATTCGAGGCGATCCGCGGCGCGCCGGTCTCGTCGCGGATCACCGTGGCCCCGTGGCGCAGCAGCACGCGCGGGTCGAGCCCGGTATCAATGGGCGGAGCATTTGCAAGCACATCGGGCGCGATCTGCCGCGCGGACAGCCGGCGGGCATGGGCGCTCAGCAGGTCGTCGTCGCTGGCAAGCCCCTCGGCGCGCAGGATCCGATCGAACGAGCTGTCGCATTGGCGCTGGACGAGCGTTGCGAGTGCGGCGTCCGACCGGCTGATCTTGCCCGCGCGGATCAGTTCGCGCCCCAGCGGATCGACGGGTACCGCCGGTGCATGCCCCTTGCCGGCACGCAGCCCGCTTTGACGAAGTTCCGAGATACCCATACCGCACCCTGCGTCCTACCCCTGTGGATAAACGCTAGAGACCGGATAGTTAACGATGTTTTAACGAGTGGTTAATGAGAGGTGAAAAAGTTCGGGGGCTGTCGGGATTTCGGGTTGGTCCGCAAGGCGGATCTCGTTCCCGGTATCGCGCCGGGGCTTTAGCCGCGATATCCGATCACGGCCGATAAACCGCGTCTCTCCCTCTGAATCACATCGCCGCCCAGTTCTCAACGCCGATCTGCCACTAACGGCCGCGCAGCCAATCCGATAGGATATGCCGCCGCAGCCGGGGCTCACTTCGTCATTGATGCCGTAAACCGCTCGAACAGGTAGAAGCTGTCTTGGGGGCCGGGGCTGGCCTCGGGGTGTTGCTGCACCGAAAAGACCGGGCGGCCCTGCAGGCGGATGCCGCAATTCGACCCGTCGAAGAGCGAGACATGCGTTTCGATCACGCCCTCGGGCAGACTTTGCCCGTCCACCGCGAAGCCGTGATTCATCGAGGTGACCTCGACCTTGCCTGTGTCGAGATCCTTGACGGGATGATTGGCGCCGTGGTGGCCGTGGTTCATCTTGACGGTCTTGCCGCCGACCGCGAGCGCCAGCATCTGGTGCCCGAGGCAGATCCCGAACATCGGCAGCCCGGCGTCGAGCACGCCGCGGATCATCGGTACGGCATACTTGCCCGTCGCCGCCGGGTCGCCGGGGCCGTTCGACAGGAACACGCCGTCGGGTGCGTGGGCCAGAACATCTTCGGCGGTGGCGGTCGCGGGCAGCACCGTCACCTCGCATCCCGCACTGGCAAGGCAGCGCAGGATGTTGCGCTTGGCACCGTAATCGACCGCAACCACCTTGTGCCGGGGCGCGTGCTGACGGGTATAGCCTTGGGGCCACGCCCATCTCATCTCGTCCCAGCGGTAGGACTGGACGCAGGTCACGTCGCGCGCAAGGTCCATACCCGTCAGCCCGGCGAAACCGCGGGCCCGGGCGACAAGCGCCTCGACGTCGAAATTGCCGTCGGGGTCGTGCGACAGCGCCACATGCGGTGCGCCCTGCTGGCGGATCGCGCGCGTCAGTCGCCTTGTATCGACCCCGCCGATCGCGATGCGTCCGCGCCGCGCCAGCCAGTCCGACAAGGGCTGTTTGGCGCGCCAGTTGCTGGGCTCTGTCGGGTCCCATCGCACCACCATGCCCGCCGCGACCGGATCCACGGTCTCGTCATCGTCGGGGTTCACGCCGGTATTGCCCACATGCGGAAAGGTGAAGGTAACGATCTGCCCGGCATAGCTGGGATCGGTCATGATCTCCTGGTAGCCGGTCATCGCGGTGTTGAAGCAAAGCTCGGCCGTGGTGTCGCCCACGGCGCCGAAGCCCTGACCGTAGAACAACGACCCGTCGGCAAGCGCGAGACAGGCGGTCGGGCGGGGGAGCGGCGCGTGGTCCATGTGCAGATATCTCCGATAAGACTCAGCGCGAGGTAAGCGGGCTTGCGGCAAGGGTCAAGGCCCGGCGACACGAGGTCGGGCCCGGCGCGGTGGTTGTCTTGACCGTGTGCGATGGCTATCTGTAGCCCCTGTCACTGACCCACGAGGATGGAACCAATGGAATTGCGCGACCGGATCGCCCAAGCACTCAAGACGGCGATGAAGACGCGGGACACCAGCCGCCTCGCGACCCTGCGCCTTATCAACGCTGCGATCAAGGATCAGGACATCGCCGGGCGCAGCGCCGATGGCGTGACCTCTGTCGGGGATGCCGAGATCACCGCGATCCTTGCCAGGATGATCAAGCAGCGCAACGAAAGCGTGCGCGCGTATGAAGAGGCCGGCCGGCTGGACTTGGCCGAGCAGGAACGCGGCGAGATCGCGGTGATCGAGGATTTCCTGCCGCGCCAGATGACCGAGGCGGAGATCACGAAAGCGATCGACACCGCGATTGATGAGGTCGGCGCAAACTCGGTGCGCGACATGGGCAAGATCATGGGCAAGCTCAAGGCGCGGCATGCCGGCCAGATGGATTTCGGCACGGTGGGGCGCAAGGTGAAGGCCCGGCTGGGCTGACCGGCCGAGGTCTATCCACAGCAGGTGGCGACGTGGTGTCAGATCCGTGTGGGATCGTGCGCCACGTCTTGCCGGTGCGCCGCAGGCCGGGCACACCCTGAATAACGGCCCGACGCGGGGCTGTCCGAAGCGTTGAAAGGGGGCGGGATGGATTACGTGACGCAGATCGTGCTGTGGCTGGCGCTTGCTTTCGTGGTGGCACTGGCCTGTCTTGTCTTCACCGTGCTGATCTTCTTCGTGATCGACAGGACCCAGACCGGCGACGCGATCCGGCGTAATTACCCGGTGATCGGACGATTCCGGGGGCTGTTCTCGAAACTGGGTGAATTCTTCCGACAGTATTTCTTTGCGATGGACCGCGAGGAGATGCCGTTCAACCGCGCGCAGCGCGACTGGGTCAGCCACGCCACCAAGGGTCGTGGCAACACCATCGCGTTCGGATCGACCCGCAACCTCGATGTGCCGGGCACGCCGATCTTCGTGCCGGCCGCATTTCCGCCGCTTGACGGACAGTTCGCCGCCACCGAGCCGATGGAGATCGGGCCGACCGCCGCCATACCGTACAAGGCACGCTCGATCTACAACATTTCCGGCATGAGCTATGGTGCGATCTCGCGTCCGGCGGTCGAGGCGCTGAGCCGGGGTGCCGCGCAGGCCGGGATCTGGCTCAATACCGGCGAGGGCGGGCTCAGCCCGTTCCATTTGTCTGGCGATTGCGATCTGGTCTACCAGATCGGCACCGCCAAATACGGCGTGCGCGATGCACAGGGCAATCTGAGCGATGCAAGGCTGCGCGACGTGGCAGGCCACGCCCAGGTGCGCATGTTCGAGCTGAAGCTGGCACAGGGCGCGAAACCCGGCAAGGGCGGCATTCTGCCCGGCCAGAAGGTCAGCGCAGAAATCGCCGCGATTCGCGGGATCCCGGAAGGACGCGACAGCATTTCGCCGAACCGCCATGCCGACATCAACGATTTCGGCGAGCTTCTGGATGTCATCGGACACATCCGCGCTGTCACCGGCAAGCCGGTCGGGTTCAAGACGGTGGTCGGGTCGTCGCGCGCGTGGGAAGAGATGTTCGAGCTGATCGTCGCGCGCGGCGCGGATTGCGCGCCGGATTTCATCACCATCGACGGTGGCGAGGGCGGCACCGGGGCCGCGCCCATGCCGCTGATGGATCTGGTCGGGATGCCCATTCGTGACGTGCTGCCCCGCATGGTGGATCTGCGCGACCGGTACGGACTGAAAGAGCGCATTCGCATGATCGCCAGCGGCAAGCTGATGGTGCCCGGCGATGTCGCCTGGGCGATCTGCGCCGGTGCCGACTTCGTGACATCCGCGCGCGGGTTCATGTTCTCGCTTGGGTGCATTCAGGCGCTGAAATGCAACCGCAACACCTGTCCCACGGGCATCACCACGCATGACCCGCATCTGCAGCGCGGGCTGGTGATCGAGGACAAGTACCGGAAGGTGGCCAATTACGCACGCTCGCTGATCGCCGATGTCGAGATGATCGCACATTCCGTGGGCGTGGCCGAACCGCGCCAGATGCGCCGCCGGCACGTGCGGATGGTACAGGCCGACGGATCGTCCATCCGGCTCAACGAGACGCGACCGAGTTACAACACGAACGCGGCCTTGTGATCGGTCGCGATGAAACTCGCGGCTGGCAAGGGACGTGTCTTCCTCTACATTCAAGGTTCGATACAGGAGGATGATATGGCACATCGCTGGACCAACACGCTGCGCGACCGGGACGTCACCCCCGAGGCTTGCTTTCTCAACCGGCGGCAGTTGATCGCCGGGGCGGCGGGCCTCGGGCTGATGGGCGGTGCCGGGGCGGCGCGCGCGCAGGATGACACGCTGGAGCCCAATGACTGGGACGACATCACCACCTACAACAATTACTACGAATTCGGCACTGGCAAGAACGACCCGGCCCGCTACGCCGATGCGCTGACGGTCGAGCCGTGGAGCGTGCGGATCGACGGCATGGTGGACCGGCCCGGTGATTACGCATTCGACGAGATCATGGCCAAAATGACGATCGAAGAGCGGCTGTACCGATTCCGCTGTGTCGAGGCGTGGTCGATGGTCGTGCCGTGGAACGGGTTCGAACTGGCCGATCTGCTGGATCTGGCGGGGGTGCAAAACGGGGCGAAACACGTCGCCTTCGAAACGGTGCTGCGCCCTGACGAGATGCGCGGCGTGGCCTATCCCGTCCTTGACTGGCCCTATGTCGAGGGATTGCGCCTTGACGAGGCGATGCACCCGCTGACGATCACGGCGACGGGCATTTACGGCCGGGACATCCCCAATCAGAACGGCGCGCCGCTGCGGCTGGTGGTGCCGTGGAAATACGGGTTCAAATCGATCAAGTCCGTGGTGCGCGTCACCCTGACCGACAGCGAGCCGCCGACCAGCTGGAACAAGTCGAACCCGCGCGAATACGGCTTCTACTCGAACGTGAACCCGGAGGTGGATCACCCGCGCTGGTCGCAGGCGACCGAGCGGCGCATTGGTGGCGGGCTGTTTTCCTCGCGTATCCCGACCCAGATGTTCAACGGGTACGAGGAAGAGGTGGCGTCGCTGTACACGGGCATGGACCTGACAGAGAAGTTCTGATGCTGCGTGACGGGATCAACGGTGCCGTGCGCCGGGTGCCCGTGTGGCTGATCTGGCTGATCCTCGGGGCGCCGTCGGTGTGGTATTTCTACCTCGGTCTCACCGGCGGTCTCGGGGCAGAGCCGATCAAGGCGCTGGAACGTGCCTTGGGCGAGGTGGCCCTGCAACTTCTGGTCGCCGGCCTCTGCGTGACGCCGCTACGGCGTTATGCGGGCATCAACCTGTTGCGCTTTCGCCGGGCGATCGGGCTGCTGACCTTCAGTTACGTGGCGCTGCACCTGCTGGTGTGGCTGGTGCTGGATGTCGGGATCGTCGCGCAGATCTGGGCCGACATTCTCAAGCGGCCCTACGTGACTGTCGGCTTCGTTGCGTTCCTGCTCATGATTCCGCTCGCGATCACCTCCAACAACCTGTCCTTGCGCCGGCTTGGTCCGCTGCGATGGCGGCGGTTGCACATGCTGACCTACGTGGTGGCTGTTCTGGGGGCGGTGCATTTCATCTGGCTTGCCAAGGGATTCCAGGTCGAGCCGCTGATTTATCTTGGCATGATTCTGATGCTGCTGGCCCTGCGGGTGCGCCTGCCCCAGCGTTTTCGCCGCGTCCGAGTCGGATCGTAGGGGTGACTCGGCGGGTTGAGCGGCGTGAGTCTGGGGATAACCTTGGGGATAACTCCGGATAGTTGTGAAAAGCCCGGTAATGGCTGCGGCTGACGCTTCCAAAATTGGCCGACATTCGATAAAGCCACATCGCAAACTACTGATCATAAACGATAATAGGAAGACATGTAAAAAATGTGACGCAAGATGCAAAAAGGGGTTGCGGCACCGCCGCACTATCCGTAAATACCCCTCTACCGGCGGCGCTGAGGTGTTGTTGGTAGGTTTAGCGGCGAGCGACGCGAAGGTTTGGTTGCTGCGACTTTGACGACTTTGGGGTTTGATTGGCGGGTTGCGCTAAGGATTAGCGCTTCCGGTTGATTTGTCTCTGCGCTCTTTGAAAATTTGTAATCTGAAGAGATATGTGGGCGGTTTGGTTCGTTTCGATGGATCAACGTCTGTATATCAACGCTGGTAGGGTTTCGGCCCGATGACCAGTGTCAGCTTCACTGTCTTGTATGGACTTCGTTTTTTCGGAAACGATGTGCATCAGACAGATGACTCTTGATTGTACCCTTTCCCTAGCCGGGTGGGGGTGGCTGTCTTTTCGTGCTCAAGTAGTCGAATAGGCGGTAGCACAATCAAGGATGTGCAGAGGTTCGACGTCAAGGATACGCTGGTAACGGCGTTTCAACTTGA
>NZ_JBPBBB010000014.1:0-85749 GCF_050896375.1 Roseovarius tibetensis | reverse complement strand
GGTCAAATACGCTTGATCCGCTGGCCTCGTCATGGGATCTTGACGTCAGATGGTAGGCCACTTGGGGAATGTCGGGTCATATGTGATCCGGGGCGAGGCGAGGCCGTCTTTCCCGGGTCTGGGGGTCGAGGCAATGACGTTCACTTGGGGGTTGATTCTCGCGGACGTACGCGGCTTTATCGCCCCGGCTTGGTGGCTTGGCGTCTTTCCCGGCCTCGCCATCGTTCTGGTGGTTCTGTCGATCAATTTCATCGGCGACTGGCTGCGCGACGGGATTGACGTCCGCGAAAGTCTCTGACCCCACCCCACCCCCTGCAAGGAGCAAGAAGACATGCAATTTCCCGCAACATCGCCCTATGGGTCACGCCGATCCGCCGTGATGGCCGACAACGTGGTGTCCACGTCCCAGCCGCTTGCGGCCGAGGCTGGCCTGCGCATGCTGCACCGGGGCGGCAACGCGGTCGACGCGGCGCTGGCTGCCGCCATCGCCCTTACCGTGGTCGAACCGACGGGCAACGGCCTTGGCTCGGACGCCTTCGCGATCGTCTGGGACGGGGCTGATCTGCACGGCCTCAACGCATCGGGCCGGTCCCCGGCGGGATGGACGCCCGAACGCTTTGCAGGACGGGCCGCGATGCCCGAACGCGGCTGGGAGTCGGTCACCGTGCCGGGCGCCGTCGGTGGCTGGGTTGCCCTGTCGGAAAGGTTCGGCAAGCTGCCCTTCGCCACTCTGTTCGAGCCCGCCATCGCGCTGGCAGAGACGGGCTTTGCCCTGTCTCCGGTGATCGCGACACTCTGGGCGCGCGGTGCCGATGTGCTGCACGATCAGCCCGGTTTTGCCGATCACTTCATGCCCGGTGGCCGCGTGCCAAGGGCCGGCGAGCGGGTGCGCAACCCCGATCTGGCCGCAAGCCTGCGCGCGATCGCCGAAACGAAAGGCGATGCGTTCTACCACGGCGCCCTGGCTTCGCGGATCGTCGAGGACGCGGCCCGGCACGGCGCGGTACTGACGCTGGATGACATGGCGGCGAACGCGCCGGACTGGTGCGGAACCGTCTCGGCCGCCTTCGACGATGTCGAATTGCACGAGATCCCGCCGAACGGCCAGGGCATTGCCGCGTGCATGGCACTGGGCATGCTGTCGCATACGGGTGTGCGCGACCTCGGCCCTGACGACCCGAAGGCCATCCACCTGATGATCGAGGCGATGAAACTGGCGCTTGCCGACGCCGAGGCCTACGTCGCCGATTCCGACGCGATGACCGGCACGCGCGCCGAGGATCTTCTCGACCCCGGATATCTCAAGACGCGGGCGGCGCTGATCGACCCGGACCACGCGGCCGACCACGGGTCCGGCGCCCCTCGGCAAGGGGGGACCGTCTACCTCACGGCCGCCGATGCGTCCGGCATGATGGTGTCGTTCATCCAGTCGAACTACAGCGGCTTCGGTTCGGGTGTCGTCGTGCCCGGCACCGGCATCCATATGCAGAACCGGGGCTTCGGTTTCACGCTGGCAGAGGGGCATCCCAACCAGGTCGGTCCGGGCAAACGGCCCTTTCATACCATCATCCCCGGTTTCCTGATGCGCGGCGATGCCCCGCTGATGTCGTTCGGGGTGATGGGCGGCCCGATGCAGGCCCAGGGGCACCTTCAGATGACCCTGCGTACCCAGCTCTGGGGTCAGGATGTCCAGACCGCCGCCGACGCACCGCGCTGGCGCGTGGTCGAGGGCATGGAGATCGCCTGCGAAACGGCCCTGCCCGAAAGCACCGTCGCGGCCCTGCGGGGGTTCGGCCACTCGATCAGCCTCGAGGCACCCGATGCTGCCTTCGGCTTTGGCGGCGCGCAACTGGTGCACCGGTTGGATGGCGGCGGCTACGCGGCCGGATCGGACCCGAGAAAGGATGGTCAGGCCGTCGGCTTCTGACCGGCGCGCGCCGCGCCTCAGGCCCCTGCCCGGCAGGTGGCCAGCAGATCATCCAGAAAGGCGGTACAGACCGGGCTAACGCTGCGGTCTTGCCGCAGGATCACGCCGACCTCGCGCTGCGCCGCGGGATCGGCCAGCGGCAACGCCACCAGATCCGGCCTCAGCGACACCGTGGCAAGCCGGGGCAACAGGGTTACCCCGGCCCCCGCGCGGACAAGGGCGAGCAGGGAAATCACGTTGCGCGCCTTGAGCGCCGATGCGGCAATCAGCGCGCGATAGGCCTCGGCATCAATGGCCTGTGCGGCGTCATTGGCGATGATGCGTTCCCCGTCGAGATCGCGCCAGCCAAGCGGGCCGCCCCGCTGTGCCAGCGGATGGTCCTTTGGGCAGACGACCCGGAAGGGATCACGAAAAAGCGGCGCAAAGCTCAGACCCGAATCGGCGGCGGTCGGCCCCGCGACGCCAAGCTCGACCGTTCCGTCGGCGACCAGCGAATGCACAGTGCGGCTGTCGGTATCCACAAGCTCGATCATGACACCGGGGCGCGAATCCAGAAACTGTGCCAGAAGCCCGGGCAAGAGCTCTGCGGCGACCGATGGAACGGAGGCCAACTGCAACCGCCCCTGACGTCCCGTCGCAAGGGCCTCTATCCGATCCACTGCGCGGTCGTGCTCGCGCAGCAGTTCCTGCGCGATCCCCAGGATTTCCTCGCCAAGGGCGGTCAACCGGTTCTTGCGATCGTTCTGGAACAGCGGCGCACCAAGATCCCGTTCCAGCTGGCTGAGCGTCATTGACACCGCCGAAGGCGTTCGGAACAGGCGCGCACCCGCATCGCGGATGTTCCCGTATTCCGCGACACGCGCGAAGGTGCGCAGGGCCGAGACATTGATCATGGCTCTAAATTACAGAAAATCTGAAATGAGTCTAAGATTATTTTGATTGAACTGATGTCGATCCCTCCGCAAACTTGCTGCTGATTGTGACAGGGGACGACGGATTGGCAGCAGGGCATTACAGTCTCGACGAAATCGAACGCATTGCGCACGAAACGCTTGTGCGGGCGGGCGCCGCGCCCCGGCAGGCGGCCCCGGTTGCGCGGTCAACCCGGCTTGCAGAACGCGACGGGATCAGAAGCCACGGGCTGATGTACATCCCGGTTTATGCAGAGCATCTGCGCTGCGGCAAGGTTCTGGGTGACGCCGCGCCCGAGATCACCCACCCGCGTCCGGGCGTCATCCGGGTCGATGCCGCATATGGCTTTGCCCATGCCGCCATCGATGCGGGCTGGCCCGATTTCACAAGGGCCGCGCGCAAACAGGGCGTGGCGGCGATGGTTTTGCATCGCTCCTACAATTGCGGCGTCCTTGGACATCACGCCGAGCGGCTGGCCGAGGACGGGCTGCTGGGCCTGTGCTTCACCAACGCGCCCGCCAGCATCGCCCCCACGGGCGGCAAGCGCCCGGTGATCGGGACCAACCCGTTTGCACTGGCGGTGCCGGATGGCGCGGGGCGCGCGCTGCTGGTGATCGACCAATCCGCAAGCGCCGTCGCCAAGTCAGAGATCATGCTGCGCGCCCGCCAGGGTGAGAAGATCGACCCCGACTGGGCGCTCGACGCCGAGGGCAACCCGACCGAGGATGCCGAGGCCGCGCTCGCCGGCTCCATGCGCCCCGCGGGCGGGCAAAAGGGGTTTGGCGCAGGGCTGATGGTCGAGATCTTCGCCGCCGCCCTCTCCGGGGCCAATCTCGGCCTCGATGCCAGCCCGTTTTCGGGGCCCAAGGGCGGGCCGCCGGGCACCGGGCAATTCTTCCTCGCGATGGACCCGGCGGCCTTTTCGGGCAATGCCTTCGGGCCAGCCATGGCCCGGCTTGCCGACAGCATCACGGACCAGGAGGGCACTCGCCTGCCCGGCGCACGGCGCGCCACGAACCGCGCGCGGATCGAGGCCGAGGGCGTCGAGGTGCCACAAGAACTGCTGGACCGGATCGCGGCAGCCTGAGCCACGGATAGAAAAAGGACGATCATGACCGACGAGACCCGAAATTTCATCGCAGGCGACTGGCAGGCCGGGGCGACCACCGCGGAAAACCGCAACCCGTCGGACCTGTCGGACGTGATCGGCCACTACGCACAGGCCGACGCGGCGCAGCTTGACGCGGCCCTGTCGGCGGCGCGAGACGCACAAGCGGCGTGGGGCGCGACCGGCCCGCAAAAGCGTCACGACGTTCTGATGGCCATCGGCACGGAACTGATGTCGCGCGCCACCGAGATCGGCACGATGATCGCCCGCGAGGAGGGCAAGCCGCTGGCCGAGGGCAAGGGCGAGACCTTTCGCGCCGGGCAGTTCTTCACCTATTTCGCCGCCGAGGCGCTGCGCCAGCTGGGCGACACCGCCGACAGCGTGCGCCCGGATATCGAGATCGACGTGCGCCGCGAACCGGTGGGCGTGGTGGCGATCATCAGCCCGTGGAACTTTCCCATCGCCACGCCCGCCTGGAAGATCGCGCCCGCCTTGGCCTTCGGCAACGCGGTGATCTGGAAACCGGCCAACCAGACCCCTGCAAGCGCCGTCGCCCTGACCGAGATCATAGCAAAGCAGGACCTGCCGCCGGGTCTTTTCAACCTCGTGATGGGGCCGGGCCGCGAGGTCGGGCAGCGCCTTGTCGAAAGCCCGGCAGTCGACGCAATCAGCTTTACCGGATCCGTGCCGGTGGGGCGCGGCATCGCGGCGGCGGCGATCGCCAACATGACCAAGATCCAGATGGAGATGGGCTCGAAGAACCCGATGGTGATCTGCGACGACTGCGATCTCGACCTCGCGGTCGCGCACGCCGTGGGCGCGGCCTTCGGCGGGACGGGGCAGAAATGCACCGCGGCCTCGCGGCTGATCGTGCAGGAGGGCATCCACGACGCCTTTGTCGAGAAACTGGTCGCGGCCACAAAGGCGCTGAAGGTGGGTCATGCGCTGGAGGCCGGCACGCAGATCGGCCCGGTCGTCAGCGACGGGCAACTCGCCGGCAATCTCGACTATATCCGCATCGGGCAGGACGAGGGCGCGGAACTGCTTTGCGGCGGCGACCGGCTGGAGCGTGCGACCGAAGGCTACTACATGGCGCCCGCCGTCTTCGCCGGCACCACCAATACCATGCGGATCAACCGCGAGGAGATGTTCGCGCCCATCACCTGCATCCTGAGGGCCGGCAGCTATGACGAGGCGCTGCACATGGCCAACGACACCGAGTTTGGCCTGACGGCGGGGATCATGACCCGCTCGCTCGCCCGCGCCACGCATTTCCGCCGCAACGCGAAGGCGGGCTGCGTGATGGTCAACCTGCCCACGGCCGGCACCGATTACCACGTCCCCTTCGGCGGGCGCGGCGCGTCGAGCTATGGCCCGCGTGAGCAGGGCCGCTATGCCGAGGAATTCTACACCACGGTCAAGACCGCCTATATCCATTCGGGGACGCCTGCATGACGGCACCGCGCATCGACGGGCTGCAATACGCCAACTGGTCGGAAAAGGTCTTCCGCCAGATGCGCGAGGGCGGTGTCGATGCGGTGCATGCCACGATCACCTATCACGAGAATTTCCGCGAGACGGTCCTGAATATCGAAGCGTGGAACCGCTGGTTCGAGCGGTATCCCGAGCTGATCTTTCAGGGCTTTACCGCCGAAGACATCGCGCTGGCACAGGAAACGGGGCGCACCGCGATCTTCTTCGGCGCGCAGAACCCGTCCTGCATGGAGGACGATATCGGCCTTGTCGAGGTGCTGCACCGGCTGGGGCTGCGCTTCATGCAGCTCACCTACAACAACCAGTCGCTGCTGGCGACGGGCTGTTACGAGGCCGAAGATACCGGCCTCACCCGCATGGGCCGCGAGGTGGTGACGGAAATGAACCGCGTCGGGATGGTGGTGGACATGAGCCATTCCTCCGAGCGCTCGACGCTGGAGGCGATCGAGCATTCCACGCGCCCCATCGCCATCACCCACGCCAACCCCGCAGGCTGGCACCCTGCCCGGCGCAACAAGTCCGACCGCGTACTCGACGCGCTGGCACAAAGTGGCGGGATGCTGGGCTTTTCGCTCTATCCCCACCACCTCAGGGGCGGCGGCGACTGTACGCTTGGCGATTTCTGCGACGCCGTCGCCCGCACCGTCGAGCGCATGGGGCCCGGCCGCGTCGGCATCGGGTCCGATCTATGTCAGGACCATCCCGACAGCGTCGTGGACTGGATGCGCGCGGGCCGCTGGACAAAGCGCGTGGATTACGGCGAGGGCAGCGCGGACAATCCCGGCTTTCCGCCGATGCCCGACTGGTTCCGCGACAATCGCGATTTCGGGCGGATCGAGGCGGGGCTTCGCGCCGCCGGACTGTCCGACACGGAGGTCGCCGGCGTCATGGGAGAGAACTGGCGCGCCTTCTTCGACCGGAGCTTCGGCCCCGTTTCCTGATACGGACCCACCCGCGAGGGGCGGCGTCAGATCGCCCCCGCCATGACCAACGGAGAGATCCAATGACGGACATTCCAGCCGGCCCCGGAAAGCGCGCGAGCGGACTAGACGGGATCAACCTCCCGATCTTCATCCTGACCGGGGGATTCATCGCCGCGGTCTGTATCCTCGCCCTTGTCAGCCTCGAAACCCTGTCGGCCATCGTGGATGTCTCTTTTGCCTGGGCGGCGCGGTTCTTTGGCCTTTATTGGCAAATTCTACTGCTCGCGACCTTCTTCATCGGGCTGCTGATCGCGGTGCTGCCGGGGGGCAAGGCGATCATGGGCGGCCTCGACAAGCCGGAATTCACAGTCTTTCAATGGGGGTCGATGGTGATGTGCACCCTGCTGGCCGGTGGCGGTGTCTTCTGGGCGGCGGGCGAGCCGATGGCGCATTTCGTCTCCGTGCCCCCGCTCTTCGAGGGGGTGGAGGCGAACACCGCCGAGGCCGTGCCTTACGCCCTCGCGCAATCCTACCTGCACTGGGGTTTTCTCGCCTGGGCGATCCTCGGAAGCCTGACCACCGTGATGCTGATGCATTACCACTACGAGAAGGGGCTGCCGCTCGCGCCGCGCACGCTGCTCTACCCGGTTTTCGGTGACCGCGCGATCAGCGGGCCCATCGGGTACATCGCCGACTCGGCCTGCATCATCGCGGTGGTCGCCGGTACGGTGGGCCCCATCGGCTTTCTCGGGCTGCAGGTCAGCTACGGGCTCGAGGCGCTGTTCGGCATTCCCGATGTCCTGGCCACGCAGGCAGCCGTCATCGCCGTGTTGACCTGCATCTACCTGATTTCGGCGATCACCGGCGTGAACAAGGGGATCCAGCTTCTTAGCCGGATCAACATGATCCTCGGCGGCGTCCTGCTGGTCTTCATCCTCGTGGCAGGGCCGACATATTTCCTGTTTTCCAGTTTCTTTTCTGGTCTCGGCACGCATCTGGCGAACTTCTTTTCGCTGGCGCTGTATCGCGGCGAGGCAGAGATTTTCGGACCGGCGGGCTGGCTTGGCTGGTGGACGGTGTTCTTCTGGGGGTGGTTCCTGGGTTACGGCCCGCTGATGGCGATCTTCATCTCGCGCGTCAGCCGCGGCCGCTCGATCCGGTCCATCGTGATCATGCTGTCGATCGTGGCGCCGCTGGTGACGATGGGGTGGTTCACCATCGTCGGCGGCACCGGGCTGGGGCTGGAGCTGGCCAATCCCGGCACCGTCTCGACGGCGTTCGAAGGGTTCAACCTGCCCGCCGCCCTGCTGGCGGTGACGCAGGCGATGCCGATGGGCTTCATCGTCTCGCTGCTGTTCCTGTTGCTGACGACCATCTTCGTCGCCACCACGGGCGATTCGATGACCTATTCGCTGTCAGTGTCGATGTCGCACGGGACCAACCCGTCGACGGCGGTGCGGGTCTTCTGGGGTCTGGCCATGGGCGCGATGGCGATCATCCTGATCTCGGTCGGCTCGGGCGGGATCGGCAAGCTACAAAGCTTCATCGTGGTCACGGCGGCGCCGGTATCGCTGATCCTGCTGCCCTCGCTGTGGGACGCGGTGCGGATCACGCTCGAAAAGGGTCGGGCCTGAGACAAGGAGACGGCGATGAGCGCAGATAACGAACCGGCACCCAGCGACGTGGCGGCATTCCGCCGCGATCCGGCAGAGGTCATGCGCCTTGCGCGGATGGGGTCCAGTCACCCGACGCGGCTGTCCTTCCTGCGCCAGCTCGTGCGCCGGATCACCGCCGAGGGCTGGCGCTTCGACCGGCCCGTCTGGGATATCGACGCGACCGGCGTGGGCCGCGCGGTCTACCGCATGACGGGGCCGGACGGCAGCCTGAGCCTTGTGGCCTTCGCCCATGATCTGCCGCCCGAGCAACGCTCTGACCGGGTGATCGCAACCGCGTGGGACGCGACATTCGCGCTGTACGACGGCACGCCAGACGCGGCCGATCTCGACCGGCTTGCCGCCAATGTCCCGTTGCAGGAAGCGGGCCGGGTGACCCCGCGCGAGCTGTCGCTCAGCCGGGCGAACCGATCGGTGCGGCTGTTCGACCACGTGGTTGCGCGGCTGGCAGCAGGACAGCAGCCGAACGCGCAGATGGTGCGCGAAACCGCCTATCTCATGCGGACCACCGCCGTTTACGGCGCAGGCAAGTTCGGGGCGGCCGACCGCGCGATGATTGCCGGACGCCCCGCGCTCAGCGCACCGTTTCAGGCCGAAATGCTGTCGGTCTGGCTGATCCGCGCCTTCACCGTCGATCTGGTCGAACATCTGGCGCAGGCACGCGGCGGCGAGGTGGCGGTACGGCTCGACACGGAGCTGCGGCGCGATCTGGGCGTCGGCAATTCGACCGGGCTTGGCATGGCACCGTTCCTGGTGCGCCATCCCGTGCTGCTCAACAACTGGGTGATGGTGCGCGAAGAGGCGTTGGCCCGCGTGCGCGCGCAGGATCATGCCGCCGACAAGGCGATCGCGGGATTTCGCACGGCGCTTGCGGCGGCGGTGCGGAACGCCGACGACTGGCAAAGCGCGCACCCGATCCAGGCCGCCCGGCTGGACGAGCTGCGCACGGGTCTGGCCCGGATCGAGACCCATGTCGCGCAGGACTGGGACACAGACACCGCCCACCCGTGGGACGCGCTGTGGCTATGGGGGCAGGCGAATGTACCGTTGGAGGCCCAGGAGGCGCTGCTTGCCGCGATGCTGGAGCCGCATGGCGATCTGATCGACGATCTCGGCTGCCGCATGCAGGCCGACGAGGCGACGCAATTCGGCATCGACGGGACCATGCGCATTGCCGATCTGCGCGCATTGCTGCAACACAGCTACGGCTGGGCGATCGGGATCGATTACGACATCCCCGAGCATTGCGCACGCTTCTGGTACATCTCCGAGGAAAAGCTGGAGCCGCGCCTCGGCGAGCGCTTCGAAGAGGATGGCGCGGCGCGCGAGCTGCCCCTCGATACGGGGCGGCGCGCGGCGGATCTATGGACCGCCCTGCAGGACGAGGCCGGAGACGCCCCCGTGGCGCGTTTCCTGCTCGCGCATCCCGAACACCGCCTCATGGTGCGCCGCGCGCAAATCGCCGCGCGCCACCCATTCGCGGAAATCCGTGACAACCTCATCGACGCGCAGATGCTGCCCATCGACCTGTTGCGTTGCAAGCTGGCCTTTTTCGGGGCGACGCGGTTCGACCCGCGCTCTGACCGCTGGGTGCGGATCAGCCTGTTTCAGGGCGCCCCGTACCCCGATGACCCCGACTGTCAGACCGCACCGTAACAATGTCGCCGACGGACCCCCACGACACGCCCCCAGACGCCCCCCCGGACGACCGCGTCCGGCTGTCGTTATCAGAGATCAACGCCCTGTGCTTCAGGGCGGCGCGCGGCGCGGGCCTGGAGTGGGGCGAGGCCGAAGAGGCAGGGTGGGCCGCATCATGGTTGTCGGGCCACGGATTGTCGGGGCCGTCGATCATTCTGGCCTGGCTGGACGCGGCGCCCGCGCTGGCACGCCCCTGCCCCGCGCCGGGCCATTGGGCGGCCGCGTCGGGCCCGCACTGCCCGCTGCGCTGCGGTATCGCCCTGGCCGATTTCGCGGGTCTGGCAGAGGGTCCGGGGGCGCACGCCCTGACCCTCGAAAAGGTCGCGCACCCGTTGATCGTCCTGCCCTTCGTCGCACGGGCCACCACGCGCGTCGGCGCGTCTCTTCGTGTGCAAGGGCTACAGCACGCGATCGTGCTGAGCGCGGCCGATATGACGACGCGCGGCGACCTGACCGGGATCAACGACTCTGCGACAGCCGACCTCGCGATTACGGCCGTGGCCGCCCCGCAGGATGCGACCGATGCCCAGGCGCCCACCGTGCCGATCCGCGGCATCACACGTGCCGATTGGCGGGCGCTCGACGGCCTGGCACTGCGGATGACCGTGCCGTCCTCGGACCAATCCCGTGCCGGGGCGGGCGCCGCAGGCTCCGACAACGATTGAACGACCCTCAAACGACCCTAAACTGTTCCTTTATCCAACCGGGAGAACAACCATGAAGAAACTGACACTTGCCCTGACCTTCGGCGCGCTGACCGCGCCAGCGATCGCCCATGCCGAATGCGGCGAAGTCTCCGTCGCCGAGATGAACTGGGCCTCGGGCCAGATCATCACCAACATCACCGCGTTCCTGATGGAACAGGGCTATGGCTGCGACGTGAAGATCGTGCAGTCGGCCACCACCACCGCGATCACCTCGCTGGCCGAGAACAACGAGCCCGACATCGTGCCCGAGCTTTGGGTGAACTCGGCACAGGCCTATTTCCGCCTGGAAGAGGAAGGCAAGGTGCGCAAGGCCGCCGACGTCTTCGCCGAGGGCGGCAGCGAGAACTGGTGGGTGCCGTCCTATCTCGTCGAGGAGCACCCAGAGCTTGCCACGATCGAGGGGGTCCTCGCCAACCCCGAGCTTGTCGGCGGCCGCTTCCACAATTGCCCCGACGGCTGGGGCTGCCGGATCGCCAACGACAACCTTGTTCAGGCCTTCGAGTTCGAGGAACATGGGATGGACGTGTTCAATCACGGCTCTGGCGAGACACTGCCCGCGTCCATGGCATCGGCCTATGAGAATCGCGAGCCGTGGTTCGGCTATTACTGGGGGCCGACCGCCGTACTGGGCCGCTACGACATGGTCGCGGTGGACATGGGACCATATGACGCGGATATCCACGCGTGCAATCAGACGCAGGATTGCGAGAACCCTCGCAAATCCTCATACCCCGCGGCCCCTGTCCTGACCGTGGTCACCACCGATTTCGCAGAGCGCAATCCGGACATATTCGAGCTGGTCAGCAACATCTCGTTCGGCACGCAAGAGCTGAGCAATCTTCTGGCCTGGCAGAAGGACAACGCAGCATCGGCTGAAGAGGCTGCGGTGCATTTCCTGACCACCAATACCGACACCTGGAGCGGCTGGGTGAACGATGCGGCGACCGAACGCCTGAGCGGCCTCATCGAGTGAGCCTGTAATGATCCGGGGCCGCGCCACGCGCGCGGCCCCAACCCGCCACGGGATGACACGGGCGTCTTGCGCGGACCTGCACGCGGCTGCCCCGACCCGGATGACCGGTAAAGGCCGGTGTGTTCCCTTGCCGACCACGATGCCGTCATGGCCGATGTGCCGACGCGCCCGCCCGATCGCGGACGGCGGCCGCGCCGCTGGACATACCGTGGCGTCCCCCAAGACAGCACATGATCGTTGCGCGGCGGCGTGACAGGCGCATTGCGTTGCGCGCGCAGGCACTCACGCGTGCCACCTTGCCGACACACCCCGCAGCCAAACGGGGCGTGCCGCCGCAGGGCGTGATCCGGCTCAGACGGCCGGCGCTGACAGAACGATCTTTTCCGGGTAATCGATCTCGATCACGGGCTTTGTGGCGAAGGCCGCTTCGGTCTGCGCCAGACGGTCAAGCGGATCGAAGTCGCGCAAGGGGCCGAAGTCATAGGCCGTCATCGCCTCGAGGTCGCGGACGCGCACCTGAAAGGTCTTGTACGCGCTGTATTCGAACCCTTCGGTCGCCTCGGTCAGACCGTCATCCAGCAGCATGTCCTGAACAAGCTGCCCCTGGCTGAGCAGGTAGGCCGTGGCATTCAGGCGGATCACCTCGTCAGGGCCGGTCGAAAGCATCGTGAGCACTTTCCAGAAATGCATCGGTAGCGGCGCCCCCGTATCGCCCAGTTCCTTGTCCTCGGACGTGTAAACCGGGCCGGTGAAGACATTGGCGCGGAACCCGTGCGTTCGTGCGTTTTCCAGCACATACGCCTCAAGGCCCAGCCACCGTGCCCAGGACCGATTCAGCCCGCGATGCTGGGGCGCGGCGTTGGTGTAATGATAACTGTCGAGATTGGCGCGCGCGGCCTCTTCCTCGTTGCCCCAGTTGGTGGCGTACCTGCGAACCATGTGGCCCCGGTCAATGTCGGCATGCCCGTAATCCTCCTTGTCGAGCTGGATCTCGCGCGGGATGCGCAGGTCGTGAAACCACGTGGAATTGTGCCGTTTGATCGGCCGGAACTGCCCGCCGTCAAGGTTGAACGCCGTGACTGCCGGCCCCTTGTTGAGCGCTGAGAAAAGCACGCTGAAATGCTGGTAGCGCAGCTCGTGCGGGCGTGCCGGCGTGGCATCGGACGGCGTGGCAAGCCCGAGCGCGTCAGGCAGGACCGGCAGCGGCACGCGGGCCGCGCGCAGGAACTCGGGGTCATAGCCGCGGCGGCCCGCGAAATGGGCGGCATCATGGGTCTTGTCGGCGGCCTCGGACGCGCCGCTGGCATGGGCCGCGACCACCATGGCGGGCGCATTGCCCGCCAGCAACGCCTTGAGGGTCGAGACGCGCACGGCCGAATTCGTTTCACGGTAGGCGCCGGCGAAATGCAGCCCGACCACTGACTTGCGTTCGAGCGACAAGAGCGGCGACCCGGAGTTGCCGCCAAGCGTTGTGCAGTCGTGGCTGAGGATGTCGCCGGTGGCGATAAGCTTGCCGGGCGCAAAGCGTTTGACGTCGTAGAGACCCTTGAAATAGCGTTCCATGTGGACATGCGCGTTGCGCGTGTCATAGGCGGGATAGCCCACGGTCGCGACGATTTCGCCGTCATGGCCGTCGCTGTCGGCCAGCGGCAGCTGCGTGATGTGATCCATGCCCTCGGGCTTGTCGATCTCGCCGATGGCCACGTCGGCCGAGATGTCGTCGGCAAGATATGTGAACCGGTGGATGGTGAAGACGTCCGCCGGATCAGGGTCGGAGCCGGCTTCTTCGCCAAAGTCTATCTGCGCGCCATATTTGACGTTGCCTGGCCCGTAGGCATAGACGGCATCACCGCGAAAGGTGCGTTGCGCGACGATTTTCGCCACATGGCGGTTGGTGACGATGCGCAGCCTGTCGCCCCTGTCCTCGATCACCCAGCCGGTCCCGCCCCAGCCCCGCGAGTGATTGAGAAACTCGATCCGCCCGACCGAGGGGATGTATTTCTCGACCGCGGTGATATTGCCCGAGATGGTCCCGTCAAAGAATGCCGCGAGGGTCTCCTTGCCGCGGACCCGTCCGTTCTCGACGATGAGCGGCGGACGCCGGATGATCTCGATGATCGCTTCCATTCGGACCGGAGACTCGCCACGGGTCTGAAGCTGATGCGGCGGGGTTTCGACCATCGCCCGAAACGTGTCCAACGTCAGGCCCAGCTCGTCCAGCAGGGGGTTGCCCTGCTGTGCCGAGGTCAGCACGGCATCAAGCGTGCCGTCCTGTGCGAATGTACCGAGACGGGCGATGCTTTCCTGGGTACGGCTGTCGGTCATGGCTGTATTCCTTTCACTGGACTATGCATCCGGGGGCGCAAAAGCGCGGCTTGGGGGAAGGCGGTGCGCGGCCATGACGGCCAGAGGCGCGGCGACGATCGCGGTGATGCCGGCGTCGTGAAGGCGGATCAGCGCCACCCGCATCGCCTCGTGCAGATCGGCCTCGGCGGGCAGCGCTGCACAAATCTCTGCATACCGGGCGCCAAAGCGCTTTCGGAGATGTTGCGCGGCGACGCTGCCGACATGTGTGGGGCCCGACCAGAAGAACAGTTGCGCGCGGGCGGCTGCGACCGGATCGTCTGACCAGAAAAGCCGCCAGGCGCGCTCATGGGTGATGCGATCTGGCGGGCGGCGCGTGATCCAGTCCTCGGGACGGTTGCGCCCAAGGCACCAGTCGCCAGCCACCGTGCGCCGCCAGCGTTCCAGGGCATTGGCCAGCATCGGAAGATCGGCCACGGGATTGAACAGCGTGAACCCTTCGATCCATTCCGCGGCAAGACCCATCCCGTTGAAGGCCCGGCCAAGATCGCGCGATGTTGCGAACCGCCGTGGCAGGGACTCTTCGATGTTGCGCAGGGTCGGGGCGTAGTGCGGTGCTGCGGCGCGCGGCAAGTCGTGGGCATTGTCGAGGAACGTGGCAAGCGCCCCGCGCGCCGGCCGCGCCAGAAGGACCGACAGGACAGCGGCATAGGGGTTGAGGATCGCAAACTCGCGCGAGCGATCGGCGGGGTCGATGCCGCCGCCTCGCGGGTGATGAACCGGCTCCGAGACAAGACCCTGCCGACGGCGCAGACCATCGGTCACGTGATGCAGCCGGTCCTCGGCCTCGCGATCATGGCCGCCGTTATGGGCCAGCAGGCCAAGCGCGGTCTGCATCTGTCGCGGCGGCAGGTCCGCTGTCGGCACCGCAGACAGCAGCGCGAAATCCAGCGCGCCGCCCTCCAGCCCGATCCGCGTCGACTCTGCCCGCGCGATGAGAACACGCGCACGGAAATCCGCATCACGCAGGCGGCGGACCAGCGCATCGAAACGGAACTCGGCCGTCATGTCGAGAAGCACCCGCCCATGAAGAAGCGGATCCGTTTCCATCTCGGTTTCCAGCAGGCCACCGGGTTGCAGATCAAACAGTTTGCGGGCCGACGACCAGCGCCCGGTCAGCCACAGATGCGCCATAACAAGGCGGCCTGTTCGGGCCGTCACAGGCAGCCAGCCCTGCACGGCGTTTTGAACCACGTATTCGGCCTCGCGCAGGTCGCCACGCCTGAGCGTGAGGTCGAGATCCTCCAGCGCGCGCGGATCGGGCTCGGAAGCATCATCGGGCCGGATATCGGCGATATCCACCGTGTCCCGGCGTGTATCGAACCGGATGAACTTTCCCCCCGAAGTCTCTGTTCTTATTTCTTTACCGGTGGCACTGGCGGGGGCCGCGACCGGCGCGGTCGGATGGTCTCCTGCGCGCCCGAAATCCGACCGGACACCTTGCGCGCGACGCAGCGCGGCGCGGGCCGCTTCGGGCAATTCGTCCACAAGGACGGGCAAGAAACGCTGTGCGAGATCGGCGGGAATGTCGGGTATCGGGTCGCCCGCGCGGACCAGTTGCAATCGATGATAAAGCGCCTCGAAGGGTTTGTCCCGGTCTTGGAACCATGCGACGGCGCGCCGGTTGATCGCCGCCGTCGTCTCCGGGGCGGCATCGTAGATCAGCGGTAGGACAGCGCGCCGCACGTCCGCGCGGTGGCGCAGCGCCCCGGTCTCACCGGCCTCGGCCACCAGCCAGTGCTGATCGCGCAGGGCCTCGAAGACACGGCTAAGGTCGGGCTCGGCGATGTCCGGGGCCACGACGGGGGCGACGACATGCTTGAGGGTGGCGAAATCGAGCTCGGCAAGGATCAGGCCCTCGGTCGCCAATGCGCGCTGCTCCTGTGGCACGCGCGACAGGATCGCACGGTAGAGATACCCGGCGACCACGTTCGCCGCCTCATCGGTCGGGATGTCGGCGTCGTCGAAGCCGTCCTGCGTGACGGCCCGGGCCGCCAGCCGGAGCAAAAGCGGATTGCCCCCGGCGAGCCGGCTGATCCTTGGCCAGTGATCGGGCGGCACCTTGTATGCGTCGAGCAGCTTGCGCACCGCCGGTTCTTCGAGACCGACCAGATGAAGCGGCGCGCCCAGGATCCGGTCTGCGGCGGGCGCCATCGCATCGCCCCTGCCCGCGGCGATGATGGCGATGCGCGCGGTGCCGGCCATCGCCAGACGGTCGAGACGCTCGAACAGCAACGGGATCCGTGTCTCCCCCTCCGAGCGGAGGACCTCAAGCGTGTCGAGCACGATGAGCAGCAGCTTGCCGGCCGCGTTTATGCTCTGCGCGATGGCCTCGAGCAGCCGCACAAGCGGCGGATGACCGGGCGCGTCGGTTTCGGCCGTGGTCGATTTGCGCGTCACGGCGACGGCATCCTGCGTGGCCGCAAGCCGCAGGTCGCGAAGCGCCGCAGCACAGCCGGGAAGGCTGTCGCCCACCTGCCGGGAAATTTCGTCGAACAGTCCTTGCGCATCGCGCACATCGAGACCGGAGCGGTCGAAATCCAGCCGCACGATGACGGGACGCTCGTTCAGCCGGGCCAGTTGCAGCGCCCGTTCCAGCAGGTGCGATTTGCCGATCCCGGCGATGCCGGAAATGAAGATCGCCTGCAAGGGACGCGCGGATTGCGGATTGGCAAGGGCATCAGCCACACGCCCCAGTTCCGCCTCGCGGCCGACGAAATCATCACCGACGATGGTTTCCGTGCGCCTTTCGGCGGTCAGCCGGTTGAGCATGCCGCGCAGGGCCGGAACATGATCCGCACCGGGCGCGTCCGGGCCGGCGCGATCCAGGGTGCCGGTGATGAAGGCCAGATCACCCCGCACGTCGTTCAGCCGGACCATCCGGTCGAGACTGGCGAGGGCAAAGACCCCGCGCCCGAGGCGGGCATCGGCGACCGGTGTGTCAAAGCCTGCAACGATCTCGGCCCGCGCGGGATCGAACCGATCCGCGGACAGCATTTGATGGCGCGCGGCGGGACGTATCGTCCAGCCCTCGGCACCAGTCATGACGGCCGAGGCATCGACGCAGTCAGAGCGCAGCAGGGCCAGCACGCGGGCGACGACCTGGATATCGCGCGGCATCTCGCCGTTGGCCCAGCAAACCGCCTCGGCCGGCACAAAGCTGTCATGCAGCGCCGCGTAGAGCCGGGCACGGTCGTAAAGGTGTTCCAGATCGGGATCGAGCGTCATCACGACGGACGGCCCCCCCAGACGCGGACCTGCTCTCGCAGGGCTGTCGCGACCATGCCCGCGACCGCATCCGAATAGACCCCGGCGGTCGAGCCGAGACCGTCAAGTGCGCGCCTGACAGCAAGATCGATCACGTCCTTCGTCCAGCCGAGGCCGAGACTGTCGGACATCGCCGCAACGGTCTGGTAGACATCCTCGCGCGTGAACTCGCCGATATGCTCGACAAGCAACCCCGGCTGACCCTGATCGCGGGCCTCTCGGATCGTGGCGTAAAGCCGGGTGCGCAGGGTGAAGGTTTCAAAGCCGGACAGGATCAGGCGCAGGTGGCGACGGGTCAGGATTTCCGAGACGAGATGCTCCATCTGCACCTGCGCCTCGTGCGACAAGCCCGAAGGCGGGTTGTCGAAATAGATCCAGTGGGTCACGCCCGATGCCGCGGCCGTGTCATCAAGCCGGGTGGCAAGCGTGACCGCGCGATCGCGCGCCGAGGCCGCGAGGCTGGTTTCGTCGGGTCGCACCCCGGCCGTGGCCAGAAGCGGCCGATCAGGCCCGAAAAGCCGCGCGTTGATCTCGGACAGCAGGTCGTCACTGACCAGATCGGTCGATACCCGGTGGATCTGGTCGTCGCTGTCATAGGCATCCAGATAGGCCCGCAGCATCGCATGGCCGAATGAAAGACCCGTGGGCGGCAGGGTGGAGTCGATCCGCCTGACCCAGATCCCGCGCAGATCGGGCGCCTTGTTCTCGATCATGGCGGCAAGCGCGTCGAAATAGGTGTTGCGCCCGATGATGAAATGTCCTTCGGGGCTTTCATCGGTCGACCAAAGGTACTCGGGCGGGCGATCGGCGCTGATCTGGGCCGTGAACTCGGCATTGTCGGCGTAGCGTTCGAAGGGAACGATTCGTCCGCCATTGCCCGCGATCCGTCCGGCCTGATGATGGCCGAGATAGCGAAACTCACCCGAAAACCCTGCGCCACCCGACGAGCCCCCCTCGGTCGGCGCGCAATGGGGCAGGTACATCGCATCCGCGGACGAGCGCCGGTACGCCGATTGCGTATAGCCGATATGCTGACCGGCCGGGAAATGCAGCAGCCACAGCCGCCGCGTGCCGGTCCGGGGGGGCGCGGTGCCGTCGAATTCGAAATGTCCGAACTTGTGTGCGCGTCCGATCGGTTTGAACAGCCGCAACAGCGCGACATCGCTATGGGTCCGGTAGGCGCTGCGCGGCGCGCGCTGCCCCGCGAGTTCGCGCGCGTGCGGGGGCGACAGAAAGACGGGCCACGCCGCGTAATCCTCGCCGTTGATGTCGGTGACGACGATCGACACGGTGGCCCCGCCCGCAGCCCCGGGCGTCAGGCTTTGCGGGTCTTGCAGGCCATCCGCGATCACATGCGCCGCCGTGAGCACGAGCCGGCGCCCGACAAGGATGCCGCTGCCCCTGTCGGCAGGCCGGTGGCCGTCGGCGACCCGGATGCGGATCCGGCAGCGCCGGGCATCGGCGATCGAGGAAAACTCGGCCAACTTCGCCGGATCGACATGCGGGTCGGCGACGGCACGGGCATCGATGACATCATCCACCGCGAACCCGTCCACCGGCAGCAGTTTCGGCGCGCGGTTGCGCAGCACCGAAATGAACTCTCCGGTCAGGTTGTCGCGCTCCAACGTCTGCGACAGCATTTCCGCCAGCGTGATCTGGTTGTCACTGGCGATCATTTCGAGGATATCGAGGGTCATCTGCCATGCCCGCCCGGCATAGATGTCGGCCATGACCGCCTCCAGCAATGCACGATGATCCCGCAAGAGCGGGGCCAGCGTGTTTGAAAACAGCGGCGCGGCGGGCATCCCGGCGGTCTACGGGCGGCGCAGCGCGGCACGCAATGCGGGCTTGGACATAAGCCGTTCGGCCAGGCCCGCGCTTGCGGCATCGATCCCGCCAAAGGTTTCGGTCTCGGTGGTCAGGGCCGCGCGTTCCCTGGCCTGGGCACGGTGGCTCAGCCAGATGAGTTCGCCGGCATAGTCCGCCAGATCGGGGTCGAGTTCGGCCGCCGCATCAGCATCATGGCCGGCAAGATGCGATTGCAGGACCGAAAGGGTGGGCGACGACCCTGTGGGGCCCGGCAGGGCGGGTGCCGGGGCCTCGGCCCCGGTCGGCAGGGGACAGGCCAGCAGGCGGTCCACCTCGATAAGGCCGGCACCGAACGCATCCGCACCGCCCCAGACCGGCGGTCTGGTGATCCCTTGGGTAAGACAGTGGACGAACATGGCCTGCACCGTGGTTCCGGCCTGTGCCGCTTTCTGGCGGAGTGCTGCGCGGCCGCCATGACGGGCGACCCACAGCGCGGCCGCACCCGCCGTCAGCGACGTGGCAAGCGTGGTCCCCTGCGCCGGGCGAATGCCGTGATCGGGGTCGGTGGCCTTGTTCTTGGCCGCGCCCCAGACGTTCACGCCGAAATTCGCGATGGTCACCTCCGGGCCCGCACCGGTCTTGGCCCAAGGGGTCACATCCGGGTTCAGCGCGGCCACCGCCGTGCAGAGACCCTGCGCCGCGTAGGCGGCCGGAAAGACGACGCGCGGCCAGCAGTTGCCGGCGGCGCAGACCACGACGAGACCGCGATCGACCGCGATGCGCAGCGCGCGTTCGGTCGAGGCCACGCGCGTCGGCCCGCCAAGGGCCATGGCGATCACGTCCGCGCCCTCGTTGATGGCATGGGCGATGGCGGGCGCTATGGTGGCCTGGGTGAAATTGATGACGGACTTTATCGCGCGGATGGGCAGTATCATGGCCTCGGGCGCCGCGCCGGTAATGCCGCCGCCCGAGGTGACATCGCCGTTCTGGTCAACGGTGCCGCGCGAGGCGATCACGGAACAGACCAGCGTGCCGTGACCGGGATGCTTGAGAATGCCGGTGGAAAACCGATCCGAGGCGTCAGAGCCGCCCTCGACGAAATTGCGCTGCCCCTGCTGGCGGATCGCGCCGGTCAGTTCCTGATGGGTGGAATGGCCGGTGTCGATCACCGCGACCGTACTGCCCGCCCCCCGCGTCTGGCCCCAGGCCGCAAGCGTGCCGATGCGCGGGTGCACCCAGCCCCATGGCAAGGTGTCATCACGTGCGGTCGAGCAGGCCCCGAACACGCTTTCGGCATCGTCGCCCCCGACGGCCGCTGCACCGATGAGGCTGTCGGCAAGAACCGGATTGACCTCGTCCGCTTCGGCGACCGGGCGCAGCGCGCGGGCAAGGTCGAACGCCACGGCTTCCTGACCCTGGGCGGTGACGCCGGAGAAGCGCACGAAATGATATCGGTCCGGACCATCCTCGAAGACCGGCGTCACGGTGATGTCGGACGTGGCAAGCGCGTCCCCAAGGCGGGCGGCAAGGGTTTCGGGGGCAAGCGGATCGGCGAAGACGAATTCTATGACGAGCGCATCCTCGTTGGGAATCGGCACGCCCTGGTCAAGCTGGGCATATAGCTCTTCAATCATGATGGCCTCCTGCAGGATGGGACTTCAAGGAGCAAAAATTGCAAAGCCTGAACCGTCTGCGCAGACGAAACCGACGTCATGGCAGCGCATTGGCAGAATTATCCTTACGCAACGTCAACTTAAGAGGAAATCGTCACACACGCACGCTCGTGAATTTCAGATTAGCATAAAATGATGGAATCATGATATAAAATTAAGAGGCTCGCGCGGATCTAGGGAGGATGGTGCGCGAACCGGCAACGGTCACCTGCCACATTTCGGCAGTGTTGACATCTATTTGCAAAAGGGAGGCTGTCATGGCCGATAATGTCATTCGCAACGAATATGGTGAAGTCGTCTTTTTCGGGTATTCCACATCCCGTGAAAGCGCGTCCGCCATCCCCGGCGGAACCGCCCAGCAGGTCGCAAACCAGTTCATCCGCGACCACAGGTCCGAAATGGCCCTTGGCGAGATGCAACTGGAAAACGACATGATGACGGGCGAAGAGGCGCCCATGACGACCGGGCCGGTCGTCGCGTTCGAATCCGAGCGCGACATCAGCGGAACCAAGGTCGTCGTCTACAAGCAAAAGGCAATGGGCCTCGACGTCTTCGACGCCCGGCTTGGCGTGCAGATCGACGGCGCGTCGATGAGCGTGGCCTCGATGCAGTCGTCGGCCCATGCCCGGATCGAGGTGATGAATCCCGACCAGATCGCCGAGCCGGGTCTGCGCAAGGTGCCCAAGAGCCGCTTCAAGGACATGCTGGGCTTCAGCCTGCCGAAGATCGACGGCGGACGGATCGAACGCCAGGTGATCTACCGCTACGAACCCGACCATCGCGAAGAGCAGCACGACCACGAACAGGGCGGCTGCCTGACACCCGGCGACGTGCATGTGCCGCATCTGCCGGACACCACCATCAAGGGGCTGGCAAAGGGACAGCACTGGGTCTGTGACGAGATCCTGTTCCAGGCCGCGAGAAGCGCCGACGAGGCGCCCGTCAACTGGCGCATGCTCGTCGAACCCAAAAGCGGCGACGTGTTGTACATCCGGGCGCTTGTCGCCTGCGCGACAGGTCTCGTGTTCGAACGGGACCCGCAGACGCAGGGCAATGCGACCGCCACCGGGGCGTCCAGCAACGCGGTCCTGAACCCGCTGCGGTCGTCGGTCACGCTGCACGGGCTGACACCGGGGCGTCCGCAGGAGCTCAGCGGGGAATTCGTCGAGATCGCCGAAACCTCGAACCCGGTCGTGGCCGCGCCGACCGAGGCTGGACCGGCAAGCGCCTTCAACTACGACGCACGCACCGACGATTTCTCGGCAGTGAACGCCTATTATCATTGCGACAACATGTTCCGCACGATGCAGGACTACGGGTTCAACGTCACGAGCTACTTCGACGGCACGTCCTTTCCCGTGCCCGTCGATCACCGGGCCCTGGGCAATTCGGTCAATGCGCAGGCCCCCGGCAACGGATCGGGCGACGGGCTTGGCGAATTGCGCTTTGCCCTCCTGCAGTCGGGCCAGCCGGTCGGCATGGCCACCTCGAACCGGGTGGCCTGGCACGAATTCGGTCACGCGCTTTTGTGGGATAATGTCGGCAGCCCGAATTTCGGCTTTGCCCATTCGGCCGGCGATGCCCTTGCCGCGATCCTGAACGATCCGGTCACGCAAGAACCCGACCGATTTGACACGTTCCCGTGGGTGCAGGAGGCCACGCCCATCGGACGGCGGCACGACCGGACGCCCGCCGGCGGATGGGCCTGGTTCGGGCCAAGCTGGAACACGCAATATGGCGGCGAACAGGTGCTGAGTTCCACGCTCTTCCGCTTCTACCGCGCGATCGGGGGCGACTCGTCATGGCAGCCGACGCGAACCCGCGCCGCGGAAACAAGTGCCTACCTGATCTTCAAGGGCATCGGGGCGATGACGTCGACCACCCAGATCCCCGAGGTCTTCGTGCAGGCGCTGCAAACCGCGGACCAGACCACGACACCGCCCGACTTCAAGGGCATTCCCGGCGGCGCGTTGCACAAGGTCATCCGCTGGGCCTTTGAAAAGCAGGGCCTGTTCCAGCCGGGGGCGGCCCCCGGTCAGGGCAACAACGTGATGACAGAGGGCAACCCGCCCGATGTCGATGTCTATATCGATGACGGGCGGAACGGCGAATACGAGTATCAGCGCAACCACTGGTCATGTCAGGACATGTGGGTGCGGCGCTCCGCCGATGGCGGTCTGTCGCATCAGGACCCGATCGTGAACCAGACCAATTACATGTATGTCCGGGTCAGGAACCGCGGTACGCAAACCGCGCATGGCGTCAGCGTTGATGCGTATCACTGTCTGCCCGGCTCGGGACTGTCCTTTCCCGATGACTGGACGCCGATGGCGACCGCCACACTGCCGGCAGGCGGGCCGATCGCATCGGGCGGCAGCACGATCGTGGGGCCTTTCTCCTTCGTACCGACCGAGGTCGGCCACGAATGCCTGCTGGCGATCGCCAGCGCCGAAGGCGACGCCGGCAACGACACCACGATTACCGGGACCATCCCCGAACATCGCTTCGTGCCGTTCGACAACAATATCGGCCAACGCAACGTGAACCCGGTCTATCCCAGCCTGAAATGGATCCTGCGGCGGTTCCGCGAGCATCTCATCATCATACGCAACCCGTTTCGCAAGGTCACGGTCGCTCAGATCGAGATCGACCTGCCCCGCTTCATGCGCAAGCTTGGCTGGGAGTTGAAGATCGCATCGCAAGGCCGTGGCAAGTTCGAAATGGGCCCGCGGGAACAGCGCAAGGTGATCCTGCAGATCGAACCGGGCGAAGAGATCCGGCCGGAACACGTCAAGCGGGCCATCGCCGAGGGCGACAACGAGATCACCATCCGCACCCTGATGGACGGAGAGTTGATCGGCGGCATGAGCTATCCGCTGACCTTCGACGCCGATACTGGCGACACGCCACGCAAGGACGATCCGAGGGACCCGCGCAAGGACTGGCCGATCGATCCCATCGATCCGCGCAGGGATCCACCGATCGGTGACGACGATCCGATCATCATGCGCCGTCCGACCATCGAGGAGATCCTGCGCATCCTCCGCGAACGCCGGGCCAAACGGATCGTCATCGACTTCGACGACGACACCGCCTGAGCACTGCGGGCGACGGCGGCGCGACCGCCGTCGCCCGTCATTGAACGATCCGGCAGGCCGCGTGCCGGACAGGAGACCACCGGCGGATCGGGGAGAAATGCGATGGCGAAGCGGATAACCCGCGCGGTGGTGTTGCTCGACCAGGCGAGCGGCGCCCTGCGCATGGACGATGACGAGGTTGTGGGGCTGGATTTCCGCCCCGACATGGAACAGGCCGCGCAGGCGGCAGGAATAGAGATTATCGTGGGTGTGCCGGGGGGCGACGCCCTGCAAGGCATGGCCGATTTCTCGGACTTTGCCGGGTCTTTCCGGATCCTGCCACTGCCCGAACTGCACTACCTGTCGCCCGACGGCGTCCGGGGGCTGACCGCGCTGTCAGGGGACGAGGCCGCGACGGCCCTTGTCACCGGTGATCGCAGGATGCGGGGCGAGGCGCGCGCAGCGGGCATGGTGCCCGCGCCGCATGCCGCGCTTTTGCCGATGCTCGCGGCGGGCGACGACATTCGCGCGGCGCGGGTGGTCGGCCCGAAGGGCGCCCTGGAGCAGCTTCAGGCACGCGGCGGCGTCGTGCCGATGCAGTTCCAACCGGTGCCGGGTGACGCACAGGGCTGGGCCCTGATCGGGCTGTTCACCGAGGACGCGCTGATTTCGGCCGTCCTGACGCGCCTGTCGCTGACCCCGCTCGACTATGACGCCCTGACCGACGATCTGGTCTGGGCGCGGATCGACAACGCCTCGAACGAGGTGCGCGAGGCGTTGCGCGGGCGTCGGATACTTTACGCCGAACCGGGGCAGGTCCTTCTGGCACTGGGTCCGGACGAGGATGCACAGGCGTTGCATATCCATGGCGGTCATGGCCATGCCGAAGTGCTGACGCCCGATCCCGGCCTGATGCGGGGGCCGCTCCCTGCGGGCGAGATGCCGGCGGATCTGCCGGTCATCGCCGATCAGGGGCGAATCCTCGAACAGGTCGAACGGCGCCCCCTTGACGTGCGCATCTGGCGCTGGATCCGGCCCTCCTGTGACGAGGTGACGGCACATTACAAGAGCGACCTTGCCCGCTACACCGGCACGGCACCGCTGGATGCCGCGGGACCGATCGAGTCGCGCCATTCCGCGCATCCCGACAACAAGCGCGCCGAGGCGCAGCTGCTGGCGGATCTGCGGGGCATGGGCTACTGCGCCTATCGCCACGATTTCACCCATGCGGGCGCGACGCATTCCAACATCATCGCCGATCTGCCCGGACAGGGCCATCTGCGGATTCGGCCCGAGATCCTCAAACGCTACAGGCGCATCCTGCGCCAGCCGGTGATCGACCGTCGCACGCTGCCGCTGGACCGGGATATCGGCCCCCTGCCCGACGCCGGATCGCTGGCCGCATTGCCCGACCCGATCCTGCGCAGGAAGATCGAAGAGATCCTTGTGCTGCGGCCCTGGTATCCATGGTGGAAGCTTTTGTGCCCGGTGCCGGGCATCGGGGCGGACCTCGTCATCGCCGGGGCGCATATGGACAGCACCGCCGGCTTCGACCACGGGTATTCGGCCGCGCATGACGCGGCGCCGGGTTGTGACGACAATGCCTCGGGCACGGCGGCCATCCTGTCGCTGGCGCGCTATTTTGCAGGCTGGCGCGGACGGCTGACCCATACGATCCGCTTTTGTTTCTTCAATGCCGAGGAATCGGGTCTGGTTGGCTCAAAGGCCTATGCCAGCCACCTCAAGGCCATGGGCGCCCCGGTGCGGGCCGTCTATTGTCTGGACATGATCGGGCACAATTCGGATGCCAACCGGCTGTTTGAACTGCATGCCGGCTACACCGATCCGGCGGTGCGGAACCTGTCGGACCCGTTGGCGCAAGAGGTCGCCGCGGCCGCGTCGGCATATGGTGCGCTTGCCCCCGCACAGATCTACCGCGGCACCGGCTATGGCGGCGCACCGGACCGCGACATCTACGACGGTGCGATCAACCGCTCGGACCACGCGGCGTTTCACCAGCAGGGCTGGGGCGCGGTGCTGGGCAGCGAGGACTTCTTCGTGAACCTCGCCACCGAACCGGGGGCCGATCCCAACCCCGATTATCACCGCCAGAGCGACCAGACGATCGATCTGGCCTATGCCCGCGACATAACCTGCGCCTTCGCCAAGGCGATCAAGGACAAGGCACTGTAATATCCGGGGACCTCGGGCAGCATCGGCCCGGTCAAACTCATCGTGAGGGGTTTAGCCTTTGCGCGGCGAGGGCTATATGTCCGCCATACTGCGCACATAGGAGACCCTGATGCCCGAGTCCCGAAAGACCAAATGCCTGATCATCGGGTCCGGCCCGGCCGGATACACAGCCGCGGTCTACGCGGCCCGTGCGATGCTCGACCCTGTGCTCGTGCAGGGGATCGAACCGGGCGGACAGTTGACCACCACGACCGAGGTGGAGAACTGGCCGGGCGACACCGAGGTGCAGGGCCCGGACCTGATGGTGCGGATGGAAGCGCATGCCAAGGCCATGGGGTGTGACGTCATCGGCGACATCATCACCGATCTGGATGTGGACAGCCGTCCCTTCACAGCCACGGGCGACAGTGGCAGCGTCTACACGGCCGACGCCGTGATCCTCGCCACCGGCGCGCGCGCCAAGTGGCTGGGGCTGCCGTCGGAAGAGGCCTTCAAGGGGTTCGGTGTCTCGGCCTGCGCCACGTGCGACGGCTTTTTCTATCGCGGGCAGGAGATCGTGGTGATCGGCGGCGGCAACACCGCCGTCGAAGAGGCGTTGTTCCTGACGAATTTCGCATCCAAGGTCACGCTGATCCATCGTCGGGACGAGCTGCGTGCGGAAAAGATCCTACAGGACCGGCTTTTCAAGCATCCCAAGATTGAGACATTGTGGTTTCACACGCTGGACGAAGTGGTCGGCACGGACAATCCCAAGGGTGTCGAGGGCGCGCGCGTGAGGCATGTCGAAACCGGCGAGATCACGGAAATCCCCTGCAAGGGCGTGTTCATCGCCATCGGCCATGCGCCCGCCTCGGAATTGGTAAAGGGCAAGGTCGCGATGCATCACGGCGATTACGTCGAAGTCGAGGCCGGCAGCACGCGAACCTCTGTGCCGGGACTGTTTGCCGCGGGCGATCTGACCGATCACCTGTATCGTCAGGCGGTTACCAGTGCCGGAATGGGCTGCATGGCCGCCCTGGATGCCGAACGATACCTCGCCGGTCTAAAGGACTGATCCGGGTCTGTCCGGGCGGAGTGGCTGCGCCACACCGTGTTCGGGGGACGCGCCTTGCGGCGCGTCGCATCCGGCGGGGAGAGCTAGCCGTCGTCGGTGTTATCTGCCTGTTGGCGCAAGGTGATCTCTTCTGATGCCTCGAGTCGGCGGATCGCGTTGACAACCTCTGTCATGGCGGCCTCGGCGTCGCGCGTACGGACCGCGCCGATCTCACTGATTTCCTCGCGGATCGCGTCGCCCATGCGCTTGCCCATGTTGTCGAGAACGAACTCACCGGCCGAGGCGAGCGCCCCGGCCAACGCGCCGGCGAGCGCGGTGACCAGAACCGGCTGATCCACTTCGCGCGCGATCTTCGGGATGTCGGCGGCGTTCACGCGCTCCGGAATATGACCGAACGTGAAGATTGCACGGCGCACCAGGGCCGCGAAATCCTGATCTGATTCCTCCAAGCCCTCCATCAAGTCGTCGCGCGTGAAGCTTGTGGAACAGGTCAGGATCGCGCCGAGGCGTTCCACCGCGCCCTCCGAAAAGGCAGTTTCGGGCACGTCATGCAACTGTGCGGCCAATGCGAGCCCGATGCGGTCCACCGCCTCGGGGCTGACCGCACCGGTCTGCGACATCGCGTGGGTGATGCGCCGCGCCACGACACCCGGCAAGCGGCCCAGAAGGTCGGCCGCGCGCGCCACGTCGAGCTTCGAAAGCACAACCGCCGCGACCTCGGCGCTTTCTCCTTCGAGGATCGGCAACAGCGCATCGGGACCGGACGCCTGTACGAGGGTCCAGGGATCGCCGTATTGGCGCACGCCCGCCTCCTTGCGCAGGCGCATCGCGGTTTGCGGGCTGATCCGTCCGTCCAGCGCGGTCAGCGCCCCGGCGACCCCGCGTGGAAAGGTCAGCCCCATGCCTTCGAGTTCCTGCGCGAATTCCGCCACGACATCGGCCAGCGTGCCGCGATCGACATAGCGCATCGACCCCATCTGCGTGGTCAGCCGGGCCTGCAGGTCTTCGGGCAGATCGGTAAGCGGGACATCCGTGCCTTCATTCAGCAAAAACCGAACGATGATCGCTGCCTTTTGCGCGCGGGTCAGATGCGCCGACGCCCCCCGGCGCGCCGGGGCTTCTATCCGTGCCGGTGGTGCCCCCATGAGCAGGCCTTCCCCGTTTCATTTCCCTTGACGGGACCATAACGGCAAACACATGAAGAAACCCTGAACGCGGACGTGTCGTCCACCCGCGGCGCACCACGATCACTCGGCCAGATGGCAGGCCACGCGGGTCTGACCGATCTTTCGCATCTCGGGACGCTCCACGCGGCAGCGATCGACCGCGATCGGGCAGCGCGGGTGAAACGCGCAGCCGGGCGGCGGGTTGATGGCGTCGGGAATCTCGCCCTTGGGCACGTCGATATCGCGTCCGAAGGCGTCCATGCGGGGCGCGGCCTCGAACAGCATCCGCGTATAGGGGTGTTTCGGGGTCTCGAACAATGCGTCGCGCGGCGCTTCCTCGACCAGCCGGCCCAGGTAGAGCACGCCGATCACGTCGGCCATGTGCTGCACAACGGTCAGATCGTGGCTGATGAAGAGATAGGTCAGCCCGTATTCCTCGCGCAGATCGCTCATCAGGTTCAGAACCTGCGCCTGTACGGACACATCCAGCGCCGATGTCGGCTCGTCGCAGACGATCACCTTCGGCTCTGAGGCGAGCGCACGCGCGATGCAGATCCGTTGACGCTGACCCCCCGAAAACTCGTGTGGGAACTTGCCCGCATCCGACGCTGACAGCCCCACCTGTTCGAGCAATTTCTCGGCCAGTCCCGTGATGTCGCCCCCCAGTACCTTGACCGGCTCCTGGATGATGTCGCGCACCCGCCAGCGCGGGTTGAGCGAGGCGAACGGGTCCTGAAAGATCATCTGGATATCGGCGCGCACGGCCGCGATGGCCGACGGATCGTCAGAGTTCGACAGATCGACGCCGCGCACCTCGACCGCGCCCTCGGACGGTGGCACGAGACCGACGACGATCTTGCCGATGGTCGATTTGCCCGACCCGCTTTCGCCGACCAGCGCATAAACCGACCGTTCCGCGACATCGAAGGACACGTCCGATACCGCCGTCAGCAATGCCCGCGGCA
This sequence comes from Roseovarius tibetensis, assembly GCF_050896375.1. Taxonomy (NCBI): domain Bacteria; kingdom Pseudomonadati; phylum Pseudomonadota; class Alphaproteobacteria; order Rhodobacterales; family Roseobacteraceae; genus Roseovarius; species Roseovarius tibetensis. The sequence goes on along the minus strand of NZ_JBPBBB010000014.1, from coordinate 56,766 downwards.
GGCGTTCGATCACCCGGTTGAGCCAGGGTTTCGAGACATCGAAAACGCGTGTGAGGTTGCGGACGGAAATCAGCGCGGTCATGCCTTGGCCTTCTCTAACGGGGCGCTTTCAGTCAGCGGGAACCAGCACGCGGCGCGCCCGCCACAGGATCCGATATCGGGTCCGGGCGCCTTCCGACAGGTGTCCTGCGCATAGGCGCAGCGCGGGTGAAACGCGCATCCGTGCGGCAGGGCTTCCAGCCGGGGCATCGATCCGGGGATCTGCCGCAGGCGCGTGCGGCCCTGACTGGCCAGCGGTGTCGAGGCCATAAGCCCTTCGGTATACGGATGGCGGGGCGCGGTCAGCACATCGCGCACCGGGCCGATTTCCGCCAGACGCCCGGCATACATCACCGCGACGCGATCGGCGGCCTCGGCGATCACGCCCATGTCGTGGGTGACTAGCATCACGGCGACGCCGCGATCGCGGCACAACCGCTTGAGCAACGCCACGATTTGCGCCTGAACCGACACGTCGAGCGCGGTCGTCGGTTCGTCGGCGATCACCAGATCCGGCTCTGCGCAGAGGGCCAGTGCGATCACCACCCGCTGGCGCATCCCGCCGGAGAACTCGAACGGATAGCTGCCGATGCGCTGCGACGCGGCGGGGATGCCGACCTCTTCGAGGGCGGCGATGGCGCGCTTGCGGGCCTCGGTCGGGGTGACATCGAGATGCTCGAGGATCGTCTCGGTCAACTGGTCGCCGATGGTCAGCAGCGGGTTGAGCGAGGTCAACGGGTCCTGGAAGATCATCCCGATCCTGTTGCCGCGCAACTTGCGCATCTTGTCGCGCGGCAGGTCGTCGATGCGTTGTCCCGAAAGCAGGATCTGTCCCCCGGTGATCCGCGCCGGCGGATCCAGCAGCCCGATCACCGCATTGCCGGCCATCGACTTGCCCGCGCCGGATTCGCCGACCACGCCGAGGATTTCACCAACACCAATATCATAGCTGACCTGATCCACCGGGCGCAGCATGCCGCGACGGGTCGGAATCTCCACGACGAGATCGCGAACGGACAGGACGGGTATGCTCATTTCAACCTCGGGTTCAAAGCGTCGCGCAGCCAGTCGCCCAACAGGTTGACCGACAGCGCCAGTGTCAGAAGTGTCAGCGCCGGAAACAGCAGGATCCACCATTCGCCCGAAAAGAGATATCCCTGCCCGATACGGATCAGCGTCCCGAGGCTGGGTTGCGTGGGCGGCGCGCCGACACCCAGAAACGACAGCGTCGCCTCGGCGATGATCGCCAGCGCAAGGCTGATTGTGGCGATCACCAGCACCGGGTTGAGGACGTTGGGCAGGATATGGCGCAGCATGATCGCGCCCGGACGCCGCCCGATCAGCCTTGCGGCCTGCACGTATTCGCGGTTCTTCTCGACCAGGGTGGCGCCACGCACGACACGCGCGAATTGCACCCAGTCACTCAGGCCGATGGCGAGGATCAGCACCCAGATCGCCATGGCGTCGCGATGCTCGGGCGGGGTGATACCCTTGGCGATACCGAAGATCAGCATCGCCACGAGGATCGCGGGGAAGGTCAGCTGCACATCTGCGATCCGCATGATCACCGTTTCGGTCCAGCCGCCCAGATATCCCGCCAGAAGGCCCAGTGTCACCCCCAGCACCAGCGCCAGAAGGACCGCCGCAAAGCCGACGAACAGCGAGATGCGCAATCCGTAGAGGATCGTCGACAGCACATCTCGGCCCTGATCGTCAGACCCCAAAAGGAAGGTTTGCCCGGTGAACTCGTTCTCGGTCATCGGCTCGGTGAAGCCGTTCATCAGGTTCAGCGTCGCCGGGTCGAACGGGTTGTACGGCGCGATGAGCGGCGCGAGAAGGGCCGCCAGAATCATCAGGGTCACCGTCAGGGTCGCGACAACCGCGACCGGCGACCGACGAAAGGACCACAGGAAATCCGAATCCCACGCACGCGCAAGGCGCGACGGGGCGGCCGGGGTCGGCTCTGGCCGGGTGGGTTGTGTTTCGGCATCGCTCATGTCGGCTTCCCCCCTGAACGGTCGATCCGCAAGCGCGGATCAATGGCAAAATAGAGAAGATCCACGATCAGGTTGATGCCCACGAACATGACCGAGATCAGCATCAGATACGCGGCCATCACGGGGATATCGACGAACTGGATCGCGTTGATGAACAAGAGCCCCACGCCGGGCCACTGAAACACCGTTTCAGTGATGATCGCGAACGCGATGATCGATCCCAGTTGAAGGCCGGTCACGGTGATCACCGGCACCATCGTGTTCTTCAGCGCGTGACGGAAATTCACCGACTTCTCGCGTAGCCCCCGCGCGCGGGCGAAACGAATGTAATCCTGTCGCAGCACCTCGAGCATTTCGGTCCGCACGAGGCGCATGATCAGCGTCATCTGGTACAATCCCAACGTGATCGACGGCAGGATCAATGCCTTGAGGCCCGACACCGTCAGGAAACCCGTTGTCCACCCGCCCAGATCCACGACCTCGCCGCGGCCAAAACTGGGCAGCCATTTGAGCTCGACCGCGAACAGGTAGATCAGCAGAATACCGATCAGGAAGGTCGGCAGCGACACCCCGATCAACGACGCGGACATGATGAAATTCGCTGAAAAGCCGTTGCGCCGGATCGCCGTGAACACGCCAAGGCCGATGCCCCCCAGCAACGCCATGACCGCCGACACGAAGGCCAGTTCGAGCGTCGCAGGCGCACGTTCCAGCAGGATTTCCGAAACCGGGCGCCCCTGCCGATAGCTCAGCCCGAAATTGCCCTGCACCGCCTCGCCGAGGAATTTCATGTACTGGATCGGAAAGGGCTGATTCAGGCCAAGCCGTTCGCGCAACCGTTCGACATCGGCCTGGGTGCGTTCCTGTCCCAGCATGTTGTCGACCGGGTCACCGACGAAGCTGAACATCGAGAACGCGACGAGACCGACGATCAGAAGGACCAGCGCCGACTGCAGAACGCGGCGGATGACATAGGCAAGCATTGGGGTATCCCCGGTTCAGGAAGGCAGTTCGATCGCGGCGCACGCGACGAGGGCCGGGCGGCGGTCACGCCGCCCGGCACATGGCATCAGTTCATGGTGAAGAACTTCATCTTCGGGTCATCCTCGGGGCTGACTTCGATGCCGACCTTCTCGGCCATGCCCCAGTTCAGCACCTGGTGATGCACCGGCAGATACAGCACCTCGTCCTGCACCTCGGCCCAGATATCGGCGATCATCGCGTCGCGCTTCTCGAGATCGGTTTCCGACGCGAGGCTGACGATCATCTCGTCGATCTCCGGGTTCGAATAGCCGGTATTGTTCCAGCTGCCGCGCTCATCACCGCGCGTATGCACGAGGAAGTTGAAGATGTATTCCGAATCGTAGGTCGGAACCCCCCAGCCCAGCATGTAGAAATCCGTGGTGGCGTTGGTGATCAGCGGAAAATGCTGCGCCTTGGGCTTGGAATCGAGGTTCACGGTGATGCCGATCTGACCCAGCATGCCGACCGTCGCCTGGCAGATTCCCTCGTCATTGACGTAGCGATCGTTCGGGCAATCCAGCTGGATGGCAAAGCCGTCGCCATATCCCGCCTCTTCCATCAGCGCCTTGGCGGCGTCGACATCCGTGGAGACGGAGTTGTCCATCTCCTCGGTCCAGCCGTTGACGAAGGGCGGTGCGATCATGCCGGCCGGCTGGCTTTGACCGCGCATGACGACCTGCTTGATGGCCTCCCGGTTGATCGCCATGTTCATCGCCCGGCGCACCCTGACATCGGCGAGCGGGTTCTCGCCCTCGACATTGTCGGTGTCCAGATCGTCAGAGCCTTGGTCCATGCCGAAGAAGATCGTCCGGTTCTGCGGCGCGGTCTTGACCGTCAGCCCATCGGCCGCGGCCACACGCTCTAGATCCTGCACGGGCACATCCTGGATGAAATCGACCTCACCCGACAGCAGCGCCGCGACACGGGTCGAGGCGTTCTGGATCGGGGTGAAGATGATCTCGCTTACATCCATCGGAAAGTCGTCCATGCCCCAGTAATCCGGGTTGCGCTCCAGCACGGTGCGTACGTCGGGTTCGCGGCTGACAAGGGTGAAGGCCCCGGTGCCGTTGGCATTGGTCGAGGCGAAGGTGGTCTCGCCGCTTTCGACGTCCTGCACATCGACCGAATCGTTCGCCTCGGCCCAGCCCTTGTCCATCATGAACAGGTTGGTCAGGTTGGCGGGCAGGATCGGGTTGGGACCACCTGTCTCGAACTCGACAGTATAGTCGTCGACGGCACGCACCTCGACGATCGACGACAGCAATTCCTTCATGTTGGAATTGTCCGACTTGGCCCGGTTGATCGAGAACACGACATCCTCGGCGGTGAAATCGGCCCCGTCATGATACGTGACCCCCTCGCGCAGGTTGAACACCCAGACGTTCGGATCACCCTCTTTCGGGGCCCAGTCGGTTGCAAGAGCCGCCTGAAACTGCCCGTCCATGTCGCGGATGATCAACGGCTCGTAGATCTGATGCGACAGGGTATGCGTCGGCCCCTCGTTCTGGGCATGCGGATCGAGGGTCAGTGAATCCCCCGCACGCGCCCACCGCAAGGTTTCGGAATAGGCGGCCACGCTGGTGGAGGCCAGCAGCGCCGCGGCCAGTAATCCGGTTGTCGCTTTCATCGCGATACTCCCTGTTTTCTTGTGTTCGTGATGCTCCCGTATCGGGATGCATGTCACGAAACCATAAACACACTGCGATATTCATCAACCGTTTTAGACGCTGCTGACCCTTGGTCAAAACAAGCTTTCAAAGGCCGCATAATGTTGGACGGCGACACAGCCGTCTTTAAAAACGCTGTCACGGCCAGGCCGCGTTAGGCGCCATGGGCAAACACCCGCGCGGAGATATGGTGAGATGGTGGTGCACCCATTAGGATTCGAACCTAAGACCTCTGCCTTCGGAGGGCAGCGCTCTATCCAGCTGAGCTATGGGTGCCTTGGAATGGCATTTACGCCAAATCCGTCTGCGTGTGAAGGGAAGAACGACACGATTGACGGGGTGATTTCGAAATAGTTTCGCCCCGCCAGTCGCCGCATGGGTCAGCCGAAAAGATCGTGCGCAAGCTCCAGCGCGTCGATCAGCGCGTCGACCTCTGCGCGGGTGTTGTACATCCCGAAGGACGCGCGGCAGGTCGCGGCGGTGCCCATATGCTCCATCAGCGGGCCGCAGCAATGCTGGCCAGCGCGCACCGCGACGCCCTTCTTGTCGAGAATGGTCGAGATGTCATGCGCATGCGCCGACCCGTCCATGGTGAACGAAAAGATCGCGGCCTTGTCGGGCACTGTCCCCTGCACGGTCAGCCAGTTCAACCCCGCCAGCCGATCCTGCGTGTAGCGGCTGAGATCGTCCTCGTGGGCGGCAATATCGGACATGCCCACACCCATCATGTAATCGAGCGCGACGCCCAGCCCGATGGTCTGGACGATGCCGGGGGTGCCGGCCTCGAACTTCATCGGCGGGTCGTTGTAGATCACGGCGTCTTTCGAGACTTCGCGGATCATGTCGCCCCCGCCCATGAAGGGACGCATCTCGGCCAGGCGGTCGCGGTGCACGAAGATCGCGCCGGACCCGGACGGGCCGTACAGCTTGTGCCCCGTGACAGCGTAGAAGTCGCACCCGATCTCGTCGATGTCCACGGGCAGGTGCACCGCAGCCTGGCTGCCATCGACCAGCACCGGCACGCCCTGCGCGCGGGCGGCGTCACAGATTGCCTTGACGTCGACCTTGGTGCCCAGAACGTTCGACAGATGGGTGATGGCGATCAGTTTCGTGCGCGGTGTGATGGCATCGATGATCTTTTGCGGGTCGAGATAACCGCGCGAGTCGACATCCACCCATTTGAGCGCGACACCCTGCCGTTCACGCAGAAAGTGCCACGGGACGATATTCGCGTGATGCTCCATCACCGACAGCAGGATTTCGTCGCCGGCCTCCATGCGCGGCATGGCCCAGCCATAGGCGACCATGTTGATACCTTCGGTGGTGCCTGAATTCAGGACGATCTGGCGCTCGTCCGCGACACCGAGAAACCGCGCGACGGTGCCGCGCACCGCCTCGTATTTCTCGGTCGCGATGTTGCTGAGATAGTGCAGCCCGCGATGCACGTTGGCGTATTCCTGCGCGTAGGCCTGCGTCACCGCGTCGATCACCACCTGCGGTTTCTGCGCGGACGCCCCGTTGTCGAGATAGACAAGGGGCTTGCCGTTCACCTCGCGCGCGAGGATCGGGAAATCGGCACGGATCTTTTCGACGTCGAGCATGTCAGCCCCCTCTCATTGTAAAGATCCCAACAAGGCTGAGCAGCGTGCTGAGCCCGATCGCCATGGCCACGAAAGACAACACGATCACCCCTGCCGCCTTGAACCTGTTGTCGAACCGGTGGGCCGCATCGACGAAACCGATCAGAATATACACGCCCCACACAGCCGACACGATCACCGCGATGGCCGCCAGCGCCGGTGCCCCGAGCGCGAGAACCAGAACCCCGGCCTGCACGAGCAAACGCAGCACCTGCAGCCATGTCAGCAGGACAAGGATGTCGGTCATCTCGGCCGCACCCCCAAGCCCCTGCCCCACGAAAGAGAGCGCGATAACCGTCAGCGCCAAGGCCCCGAACAACAACACGGCAAAAAGAATCGGCGCCTGAAAAACCGGCGGCATCAGCGCCGCCGATGGATCGGTCGGCGGGTTGATCTGCACCGATAGCGTGTAGAAGATGGAATTCAGGATCGCCATCAGCACCAGCGCCAGCCACAGCCATTGCGACGGCAGCCGCATGTCGATCAACAGACGCGCCGCCTCGCGCGGCTGAAACAGGGTCTGCCGCAGCAGGTCGAGGACATCGTCACGTGTCATTTTCGGCTCCATTCCGCCTCATACAGGCCGGATAGCCAGAACCAGCCAAAAACACCACACCAGATCAGACCAACCAGTTGCAGACCCGGCCCCGGACCGACGAACCCGGCCACAAGACCGTGCAGCAGGATCAGCGGACTGGCCGCGAGAAACGCCCAGAACAATGCCAGCCGCGCGCCAAAGGCGGTGCCGCGCCCGTCGGTCAGGCGCGCGACCCCGTGACTGAACAGCGCCAGCGCATAAAGCAGCAGGGGCGCGATGCACAGCCACGCCACCAACGCTCCGCCCAGAAGCGGATTCAACGCCTGCTCGGTCAGGTGCGCCTCTCGGGCAAGACGCGGCCATTGCGCGACGAACACCACTACACAGGCCCCGATCAGAATGACCAGCGCGCGATCCTCACGTGTGCCCATCTCCAGAAGGCGCCGCACCACCCGGCGCGGCCCGCGATACGTGGCCACGATATCCGTCGTGACGGGCATCAGTCGATACCAAGCTCCAACCAGCTTGCGAGACGCGTGCTGATCTCGTCACGCAGGTCTTCATCCTCGATCTCTTCCACCGCCTCGGCAAGGAATGACAGGGTCAGAAGGTTGGTCGCGGTCGCCTTGGGGATACCGCGTGCCCGCATGTAATAAAGGGCATCCTCGTCGATCGCCCCCGAGGTGGAGCCATGCGAACAGGCGACGTCATCGGCATAGATCTCCAGCTCGGGCTTGGCGAGGAACTGGCTGTCATCATCCAGCAGAAGCGACTGGCTGATCTGGTAGCCGTCGGTCTTCTGCGCGCCGGCCTTCACCAGGATCTTGCCCTGAAACACGCCCGTGGCCCCGTTATGCAGCACCTTCTTGAAAACCTGCCGGCTTTCGCACCGTTCCGCGTCGTGGGTCACGAACACGGTGTCGTCCTGGTGGAAATCGTCCCCGTCACCGATCGTGGCGCCCGCGACATGCGCGGTGGCATCGTCGCCGGTCAACTCGATCACGCATTCGTTGCGGGTCATCACGCCGTTGGCGGTCAACGTGAACGACTTGAACACGCTTTCCGTGGCCAGCCGCGCGAACACATGCGTCGCGGCGTGGCGCGCATGGTCGCGGCCCTGAACGCGGACATGGTGAAAGCTGGCCCCGTCGGCCACGTCGACCTCCATCACCGTGTTGAACCGTGCCCCGGCAGGACCGTGTTCCAGCACGGTCAGCGATGCCCCCGCGTCCAGCTTGACAACATGGTGCAGCAGCGCGTCGGAGGTTTCCGAGGCCTGCACATTGACCAGATGGATCGGCTTTGCGGCCTTGCCGGTAACGTGGATCAGCATCCCGTCGCGGGCCAGCGCCGTATTGAGCGCGGCAAGCGGGCGTGGCACCGGGGTCTGCCCGCGCTCTTCGAGCGTGCCGTAGAGATCCTTGGCCCAGTGAATGTCTGTCTGACCGGCCTGTTCCAGCCGCTCGATCCGCACCGCGTCCAGCGCCGCGTCATCGCTTTGCGCCGCGTCGAACACCCCATCGACAAAGACAAGCTTCAGCCTGTCGAGATCGCCGTAGAACTCCGGCTCGGCCGCGTCGTCGTGGATGGCGGCCACGGGTGGTTCCGCAGCGATCAGACTGTCGGGGCGCGTGAATTTCCAGTATTCATCGCGGCGCCCCGGCAAGCCCATCGACCGGACGCGCGCCAAAGCCGCCTCGCGCGCAGACGTGCTCCACGCCGCGCCCTGCGGCAGCGTGACACCGGCCAGCCGCGCCTCTGTCGCTGTCTGTTTCGGGTTCGGAACTGCCATCACGCCACCTCCGATTTCAGATCTTCATAACCGTCGCGCTCGACCTCTTGGGCCAGCTCCGGCCCGCCCGACTTGATGATCCGCCCCTCGGACATGATGTGCACGACATCGGGCTGGATGTGGTCGAGCAGTCGCTGGTAGTGCGTGATGACCAGGAACCCGCGCCCCTCGTCGCGCAGCGCGTTCACACCCTGTGCCACCAGTTTCATCGCGTCCACGTCAAGACCTGAGTCGGTCTCGTCAAGGATGCACATCTTGGGGGCAAGCATCGCCATCTGCAGGATCTCGTTGCGCTTTTTCTCGCCACCCGAGAATCCCACGTTGACCGGACGCTTCAGCATGTCGGCGTCGATCTTGAGGGTCTTGGCCTTCTCGCGCACGGCCTTGAGGAAATCGGCAGCGCTCATTTCCTCTTCGCCGCGCGCCTTGCGCTGCGCGTTCACGGCCGTGCGCATGAAGGTCATGTTGCCCACGCCGGGGATTTCGACAGGATACTGAAACGCCAGAAACAGGCCCGCCGCCGCACGCTCTTCAGGCTCCAGCGCAAGCAGGTCGACACCGTCGAGCGTGGCCGATCCTTCGGTCACTTTGTAGCCGTCGCGACCCGACAGGACGTAGCTGAGCGTCGATTTGCCGGACCCGTTCGGCCCCATGATCGCATGCACCTTGCCGTCCTCGACCGTCAGGTCCACGCCCTTGAGGATCGTCTTTTCCTCTTCCTCAAGATCGACGCGCAGGTTCTTGATTTCCAGCATTCTTTCTATCCTTTCAATGTGTCTTCAGCGGCGTCGCGGCCGCATTTTTACTTGGGCGACAGCCAGCGGGTCCGCCGGCGGCGGGATCATCGACCCCCCGCACCGGGCGATCCCGCTGGTCGTGATGAACGGCGGGCCAACGCAGCCTCGGCTGGCGGCCCGGACCGCCCGGCATCCATCAGATATTGCCCCGCGTTGCACGGGCCGTCTCCGACCGGGCCTGATGCACCATCTGGACAATGGCGATGGTCAGGATCGTCCAGCCAAGGAACAGCACGAACGCCATGAGCAATTCGACCATTTCGGTGCGCGCCGGCGCAATGAGACCCGCCGCCACGCTTTCCTCGACGATCTCGTCGTGGCCGATCGCCAGCAAGAAAACGAAGAAGTGCCCGACGATCAACAGTCCCAGCCGGCGCCCCTCGCGCCACAGATGTGGCGGGAACCGCGTGAGCCACGCGATTGCAAGCCGGGGCGGGCCGTTCGCAATACCCTGACCGCCCATCAGCCGACCGAACCCTCGAGCGAGATCGCCACGAGTTGTTGTGCCTCCATCGCGAACTCCATCGGCAAGGCCTGCAACACGTCCTTGCAGAACCCGTTGACGACAAGCGCCACGGCCTCTTCCTCGTCCATGCCACGCGAGCGGCAATAGAACATCTGGTCGTCATCCACCTTGGATGTCGTCGCCTCGTGTTCGACGCGCGACGAGTTGTTCTTGACCTCGATATACGGCACCGTGTGCGCGCCGCACTTGTCGCCGATCAGAAGGCTGTCGCACTGCGTGAAGTTGCGGCTGTTCTTGGCCTTGGGGTGCATCGACACAAGCCCGCGATAGGTGTTCTGCGCCTGCCCCGCGCTGATCCCCTTGGAGACGATCCGCGAACGCGTGTTCTTGCCCAGATGCACCATCTTGGTGCCGGTATCGGCCTGTTGCCAGTTGTTCGCAATGGCAATCGAGTAAAACTCGCCTTGGCTGTCATCGCCTTTCAGGATGCATGACGGGTATTTCCACGTGATCGCGGACCCCGTTTCGACCTGTGTCCACATGACCTTCGACCGGTCGCCGCGGCATTCGGCGCGCTTGGTGACGAAGTTGTAGATGCCACCCTTGCCGTTCTCATCGCCGGGATACCAGTTCTGGACCGTCGAATACTTGATCTCGGCATCCTCCAGCGCGATAAGCTCGACGCAGGCCGCGTGCAGCTGGTGGGTGTCGCGCTGCGGGGCCGTGCAGCCTTCAAGGTAGCTGACATGGCTGCCCTTGTCGGCGATGATCAGCGTCCGCTCGAACTGGCCCGTGTTCTCGGCATTGATCCGGAAATAGGTGCTCAGCTCCATCGGGCAGCGCACGCCGGGCGGAATGTAGACGAACGACCCGTCGGTGAAGACCGCGGCATTCAGCGTGGCGAAGATGTTGTCGGCATTGGGAATGACAGAGCCGAGGTATTTCTTGACCAGTTCGGGATGCTCCTGCACAGCTTCGGAGATCGAGCAGAAGATCACCCCGGCCTTGGCAAGCTCATCCTTGAAGGTCGTGCCGACGCTGACACTGTCGAACACCGCATCGACCGCCACCTTGCGCTTGTCCCCATCGGCCGCCTCTGCGGGGGCTGCGTCGGCCCCTTCGACACCGGCCAGCACCATCTGCTCCTTCAGCGGGATACCCAGTTTCGCATACGTCTCCAGCAGCTTGGGATCGACATCGTCAAGCGACTTGGGCTTTTCGGTCATCGATTTCGGCTTGGCGTAATAGTACTGTTCCTGATAGTCGATGGCCGGATAGTTGATCATCGCCCAGTCGGGCTCTTGCATCTGCGTCCAGCGGCGATACGCCTCCAGACGCCACTCGGTCAGCCATTCGGGCTCGTTGTTCTTGGCCGAGATCAGCCGCACGATGTCCTCGTTCAGGCCTTTCGGCGCATAGTCCATCTCGATGTCGGTTTCCCAACCGTACTTGTAGGCCCCGCCCACTTGACGCACGGCATCGACCGTTTCGGTGTCGACACCTTCCTTGACCTGACCTTCATCCAGAGCCGTCATCAGCGTTCTCCCTTCCTTTCAGACCGCGCGGGCCTGCTGTTTCTGTCTGCGCGCGAGCCAGCTTTCGGCAAAGCGCATGATCTCGTCTTCGGTCACTTGCGGTCCCAGGGATACGCGCACCTTCGCGCCTGCCTCGGCCTCGCTGTGTCCCATCGCGCGCAGCACCCGGCTTTGCCGCACTTTGCCGCTGGAACAGGCGCTGCCCGCAGAGACCGCGAAACCCGCCAGATCCATCGACATCACCTGTGTCTCGCCTTTCCATCCCCCTGCAATGAAACAGGACGTGTTGGGCAGACGCCGCGTGCCTTGTCCGACAAAATTAATCTCTTTTGCACCCCCTGCAATGGTATTTTCTAGAATGTTTCTAAGTTTTTCGACCCTGCTCCAGACGCCGCGGGCCAGATCCTGCGCCGCGGCCTCGGCGGCGGCACCAAATCCGGCGATGCCGATCACGTTCTCGGTGCCGGCCCGACGGCCCATTTCCTGCCCGCCGCCCCGGATCTGCGCGGCGAGGTCCGTGCCCCGGCGGATCACCAGCGCGCCCACGCCCTTGGGCCCGCCGATCTTGTGCGCCGAAACCAGCGCCATCTGCGCCCCAGACCAGTTGAACGCCACCGGCAGCTTGCCGAACGCCTGCGTCATGTCGCTGACCGCCAGCCCGTCGGGCAGATCCTGCACCACGCCGGTTTCCGAGTTGGCAAGCTGCAGCACCGACCGCGCGGGATCCTGCACGCGCACGCGGCCCAGTGCGTCAACGGGCAGCGTCTCACGTATCCACGACCGCACCGCGTCGTGTTCCACGCCCGCGCCGTGCAGATCCCTTCCCGCACAGGCCAGCGCCGCGCTTTCGGTGGCCCCGGACGTAAAGATGACATCGGCCCCTTCGGCCCCGAAGGCCGCCGCCACCTGTGCGCGCGCCCGCTCGACCACGCCCTTGGCGGCGCGTCCTTCGGCATGTACGCTGGACGGATTGCCGACAAGATCCATCGCGGCGATCATCGCCTCCCGTGCCTCGGGGCGCAGCGGGGCCGTCGCATTGTAGTCGAGGTAAACCCTTGCCATGATAAACTTGTCTTTTCACTCACATTTGACCGGTAGTTTTTAACTTAAAACTGATTCCATAGGTTGCATCGTTTTATCTTGCTGACCGTGGCTAATTGCCAAACCCGATCAGACCGAGGGCAAGCATTGCGCACAGTATCTGTGCCACAAAAATCATTGATATTCGGTCCCAAGCCTCCCTCAAGTCGGGCTTGTGCTCCGAACCTTTGGAGAATCGCAGATTGTCCATTTCTCGTTTGCGACCGTCTGCGTAAATTCCACCAACTACTGACGGACCGACGAGCAATCCGATGATAACCGTTTCAAACCACATCTCAGTCCTCGTCCACCACCGAGAACAGATGCGGCACCGCCGGGCACGGCGCCAGCGAGTTGCTGACAACGTCGCTCAGCCGGGTCTGATGCAGGAACACGTAAACCTGTGCGCTCAGCCCCTCCCACAGCCGGTTGCTCATGGACTGGGCACGCGATCCGCTGGCACCGCCCGAGGCCCCGGCCCCCTTGTGCAACGCATCGACCGTCTCGTCCACGGCCGACAGGATGTCGGCCACGCGGACCTCCGATGCTGGACGCGCGAGGCGGTACCCGCCCCCCGGACCACGCACAGACGTCACCAGCCCGGCGCGGCGCAGCTTGACGAAAAGCTGTTCGAGATAGGGCAGCGAAATGTCCTGCCGGCGCGACACCTCGCCAAGGGTCACCACCTGATCGGAGGGCTGAAGCGCGATATCGACCAGCGCGACCATCGCGTACCGCCCCTTGGTGCTCAGTTTCATCGCTCGTTCCCCGCGCACACAGATTGACCTTGACGCACCATGCGCTTATCTCGCTGTAGCCAATCCAGCACCGACCACAACTTAGAAATGTTCTAAGGTGTCCGGGCAGCCACGTCAAGAACGATGCACCTGCCCGACACCATGCACAAAGGGAACCAATGCCCGAGGTAATCTTTCCCGGCCCCGAGGGCCGTCTCGAAGGCCGCTATCATCCACAGTCGGAAAAGGACGCCCCGATCGCTGTCGTGCTGCATCCGCATCCGCAGTTCGGCGGCACGATGAACAACAAGGTCGTCTACAATCTGCATTACGCGTTCTACGCCTTGGGGTTCACGGTGCTGCGATTCAATTTTCGCGGCGTGGGACGCAGCCAGGGCGAATACGATCAGGGTGTCGGAGAGCTGAGCGATGCGGCCGCCGCCCTCGATTACCTGCAATCGATGAACAACAACTCGAAACATTGCTGGGTCGCCGGGTTTTCCTTCGGCGCATGGATCGGCATGCAACTGTTGATGCGTCGCCCCGAGATCACGGGCTTTATCTCGGTCTCGCCGCCCGCGAACATGTACGATTTCAGCTTCCTCGCGCCCTGCCCCGCCTCGGGGCTGATCATCAACGGCAGCCAGGATCGTGTCGCGCCGCCCGCCGACACCGCGTCGCTTGTCGGAAAACTGCACGAGCAGCACGGCATCACCATCACCCACGAGGAAGTGCCGGGCGCCGATCATTTTTTCCAGGAACCCCACATGGACGACATGATCGACACCGTCTCGACCTACGTGAAACGGCGGCTCACCGAGACCACGCGGTGATCGGGGCATGGCGCGTGGCGCCGTGACGCCGCGTTGCGGGGTGACACGCGCGCCCGCACGCGGCATCACGGGAGCAGAATGCGCCAGCCAAGGGAGATCCGCCAGCGATGACGCAGTACCCTCACCTTCTTGAGCCCCTCGATCTGGGACATGTCACGCTGAAGAATCGCGTGCTGATGGGGTCCATGCATACCGGACTGGAGGAAACGCGCGACTGGAACCGGGTGGCAGAGTTCTACGCGGCCCGCGCGCGCGGTGGTGTGGGGCTGATGATAACCGGCGGGATGGCCCCCAACCCAGAGGGCGGTGTCTTTCCGGGGGCGGCAGGCCTTTATACAGAGGACGACATCGCCGATCACCGGACAGTCACCGACCGGGTGCACGCGGCAGGCAGTCGCATCGCGATGCAGATCCTGCATGCCGGGCGCTACGCCTACGGCAAGAATTGCGTCGCGCCATCCGCCATCAAGGCGCCGATTTCGCCCTTCATCCCGCAAGAGCTGGACGAGGCCGGGATCGAGAAACAGATCGCCGACATCGTCACCTCGGCAACCCGCGCCCGGCAAGCAGGCTATGACGGGGTCGAGATCATGGGGTCCGAGGGCTACCTGCTCAACCAGTTCCTCGTGACCCACACCAACAAGCGCACCGACCGCTGGGGCGGATCCTACGAAAACCGGATGCGCCTTCCTGTCGAGGTTGTGCGCCGGGTCCGCGACGCGGTCGGCCCGGACTTCATCGTGATTTACCGGCTGTCTATGATCGACCTGATCCCCGATGGCAGCACACATGCCGAGGTGGTGCAGCTGGCGCAAGAGGTCGAGCGCGCGGGCGCCTCGATCATCAATACCGGCATCGGCTGGCACGAGGCGCGTGTGCCCACCATCGTCACATCCGTGCCGCGCGCCGGCTTTGCCTGGGTGACCGAGAAGCTGATGGGCAAGGTGGGCATCCCGGTCATCACCTCGAACCGGATCAACACGCCGGAGGTGGCCGAGGATCTTCTGGCGGGTGGCGTGGCCGACATGGTCAGCATGGCACGACCCTTCCTCGCGGATGCCGATTTCGTCAGGAAGGCCGCCGCGGGGCGTGCCGAGACCATCGCGCCCTGTATCGCCTGCAACCAAGCCTGCCTCGACCACACGTTTTCGGGCAAGCTCACCTCCTGCCTCGTCAATCCGAGCGCCTGCCACGAAACAGAGCTGGTCCCCGCGCCGATCGACCGGATCAAGCGCGTGGCGGTGGTCGGTGCCGGCCCCGCCGGGCTTTCGGCCGCGATCACGGCGGCGGGACGCGGGCACCACGTGACGCTCTTCGACCGGGCCGACGCAATCGGCGGGCAACTGAACATGGCGCGCGTGATTCCCGGCAAGGAGGAATTCCACGGACTGGTGGACTGGTACGCGGTCATGCTTCGCGAGACGGGGGTCGAGGTCAAGCTGGGACACGAGGTGCGCGCCGCCGATCTGACGGAGTTCGACGAAGTGATCGTGGCCACGGGCGTGATCCCGCGCGATCCGGGAATCGACGGCCAGGACGGGCCCAATGTCCTCAGCTATATCGACGTGCTGCGCAGGCGCGCACCGGTCGGCCGCCGTGTCGCGGTGGTCGGCGCGGGCGGGATCGGGTTCGATGTGTCCGAATTCCTCGTTCACACCGGCGACAGCCCGACCGAACATCCCGCCCTCTGGCGCACCGAATGGGGCGTGGGCGATCCGGAACAGACACGCGGCGGGCTAGCCCCCGAGGGGCCGCAGCCGGAACCGCCCGCACGTCAGATCACCCTGTTGCAGCGCAAGGCCGAGCGTCCGGGCAAGCGGCTTGGAAAGACGACCGGCTGGGTGCATCGCGCGGCATTGCGGATGAAGGGCGTCAAGATGCTGAGCGGCGTCAACTACGAACGGATCGACGCCGAGGGCCTGCACATCACCTACGGGGACGCGCACGACCATCCGACGCTGATCGAGGCCGACAGCATCGTGCTGTGCGCCGGGCAGATCAGCGACCGGAGCCTGGCCGAGTCACTGCAGGCGCGGGGAATGACCGTTCATGTCATCGGTGGCGCGGATGTCGCCGCCGAACTCGACGCGAAACGCGCGATAGATCAGGGCACGCGGCTGGCCGCGACGCTGTGATCCCGGCGCCCAAGCGCGGCAGCGGGGTGTCAGCGTCCCGGCCATGCGCGAAGCCGTCATTCCACCGTGATAGAGATCACGTCAGATGTGATCGGCGGGTCATGCGGCACATGGTTGTGGTCACCCAAGACCAGTTGCAGCGTATGCTCGCCCGGCTCCAGGTCGA
This sequence comes from Roseovarius tibetensis, assembly GCF_050896375.1. Classification (NCBI taxonomy): domain Bacteria; kingdom Pseudomonadati; phylum Pseudomonadota; class Alphaproteobacteria; order Rhodobacterales; family Roseobacteraceae; genus Roseovarius; species Roseovarius tibetensis. The sequence continues at coordinate 40,321 of NZ_JBPBBB010000014.1, read as the reverse complement.
GCGTCACCTGTGTCTGACCCCCACCGAAATGCCGGTGATGATCGTCCGCCGGCAGGCTGGTCGTCAACTCGTCGGCGCCACCCGGCCCCTCGCCCAGCGGCGGACGGTCGATCAGGATGTGGTGATGACCGGTCATGTCCGCGTCCATTCCGGCGGGGGCGACGCCCATGCCTTCAAGCCCGAAGACCACGGTCACGGGGCTGTCCACGGTATCGCCATCCGACAGGTTGACAAAATAGACCTCTGCCCCGTCTGGCGCGGGCGTGTCGCTGGCAAGCGCGGGACCGGCCATGGCCAGAAGGCCCGCCGCGAAAAGTGCCGTTATACGTTTCATGGAACATACTCCTTCTGAGACTGCCCTCGGGATTGTACCACCGACATGTCGTCAATCAAAGGTATAACTTGGCAATCTCAGGTTTAAGAGCACTCGTGCTATGGTTGCCAAATAACTGACAATCAACGAAAAATCGAGATATTGTCCAGTCATTGCCCTAGTTCTGCCCGATTCTCCGGAGAAGCTGGATCCAACGAAACACGGGGGTAATCATGGATCGTCTTACGGAAATGCAGGCTTTTGCAACGGTTGTGGATCAGGGTGGATTCACCGATGCCGCGCGCAAGCTGGGCATCTCGAAATCGGCCGTGTCCAAGCACATCTCGGCGCTCGAGACGCGACTGGGGACGCGACTGCTCAACCGAACGACGCGGCGGGTCGACCCGACCGAGATCGGGCTTGCCTATTACGACCGCGCCCTGCGCGTGCTCAATGACGCAGGAGAGGCGGATGCGCTGGTCAGCTCTCTGAGATCCGAACCGGCGGGACTGTTGCGGGTGTCGGTGGCCACCGATTTCGGCGTCAATCACCTCAGCCCGATCCTGGGGCAGTTCCTTGACGAATTTCCGGACATCACGCTGAATCTCGTGCTGAACAACCGCTTCGTCGAACTGGTGTCGGAAGGGTTCGACATGGCGATACGCATCGGCGAGGTCGAGGACAGCACGCTGCGCGCCCGCAAACTGGCAGAGACCACCAAGCGGATGGTCGCCAGCCCCGCCTATTTCCAGAAATTCGGGCGGCCCCAGCGTATCGACGATCTGAACGAGCACAGGCTGCTTCATTATGCCAGCCAGACAGGGAACGCCGTCTGGCGGCTGACCGCACCCTCGGGGGAAAAGCGGCAGGTGCGCACGGCCGGGGGCCTGAGTGTCAATGACGGGCAATCGTTGCTCAACGCGGCGATTTCAGGGCTCGGGATCGCGTATCTTCCGTCCTTCCTTTACGCCAAGGCAATGGCAGACGGTCTGGTCGAGGATGCGATCCCGGATCTGCCGGTCGAGGTGCAGGGTATCTATGCCGTTCACCCGCAGGGTCGGTTCACCCAACCCAAGGTCCGCGCCTTCATGGATTTCCTCGTCCATCGATTCGACGGGAAAGGCCCGATGGACTGGTGACGCCGCCCGGCCGTCATGCGGCGGCCCGGACCGTCGGCCTCGTCACTCGCGCGCATAGATGCGGGGGCTGGCTTGGTATACCGCCGGGCGGCCACCCGCGGCGGCGATCAAACGCAGTCTCTGCGGCGCGCGGCGTTTCGATCACCGGTCCCGCACGCAGCGGCGCCGCGTCAGAGGGCCGGGAATGGTCATGGCCGTGTCATGCAGGCCGCCTGTACCTGATGATCACGACGCCGGCCGCGCCGGCCCCGCCAAGGATCGCACTCGAATTGCCCCCGGCCGCGCCGCTGCCACCATCCCCCGGATGAACGCCCGACAGACCGGCGGTGCCGCCTGTGACGCCATTGGGCTCGGCTGCTGTCCCTGCGCCACGCCGGCCACCCGCGCCGCCACGTCCGTAATCGGCAAGCACGCCCGAGATCGACGACTGCACCGCCGCACCGCCATCGCCGGCCTTGGTCGCCGACGCGTCCGCGCCGCTGCCAGCCGCGCCGCGCCCACCGCCGCCACCGCGCTGATCCGGGCTCGCCGCGTCGTCCGAAAACCCGTTACCGCCTGTGAACGATGTCGGGTGAACCTCCCCCGGCTCCGCGATATTTCCGGCGACAGAGCCCATGCCACCGCCCCCATCGGTTGGCGGCACCCAGTCAAGGTTTGCCTTGCGGCTTGCCCCGAACCCACCGCCAAGGGCGGTCAGACCCAGGGCCGCGCTGCTGTCGCCGGGAACGGGGCTGTTCAGATCGGGCACACCACCCGCACCGACAGTGACGGGGAAGGCTCCGATGCTCAGCCCAGTGATTGCCGCGATCACGTCGCCGCCCGATCCGCCACCGCTGCCCGAATAGCCGTTATTGGCGCCCCCCGGGCCGCCGCCACCAACCACCAGCACCTCGACGTCGCCGCCTTCGGTCACGTCGAAGGTGCCGTCTTCGGTGAAAGTGTGGACCCGGTACGCATGACTGTCCGCCGGATCGATGATGTCCGTGACGATGCCGCCCGTGGCCGCGGGAAATGTACTGGGCGCCACCACCGGGACGGTGACAGCTTGTGTCGCGTCGGGGGCAACACCATTGCCGGCCGTTTCGGACCATTCCAGACCCTGCCCCTGCGTGCCTGCCGGAATGGTATAATCTGACCCGATCATGTCCGCCGTCACGTCCACCGCATCCAACAACAGCACGCCGGACGTCACCGGGACGGGCGTGCCGGAATAGGTGCCTTCGATGACCGTGACGGTGCTGCCCGGCGCGACCGTGCCCGTGATCGCCGGGGCCGTCTGCACCACCGGCGCAATCCCCGCCACTGTGCGGGTGCCCGCATTGAACACACGCGCGTTGCCGGCATCATCGGTCACGGTGAGGGTGACCGCGACGACATCCTCGAACACCACGCTGTCCGACAGATCGCCCGCTGTGCCATTGACCGACACGGATGCGGACACGGCAACGATCATGCCGTCCAGGGACGCATAATTGGCGGTGTCGCGTGCGCCTTGCGACAGCGCGTCCTGCACGCTGTCACCATCGCGCAACGGTCCGAGGACGGGGGCCGTGGCGGCCGTTATGACCGGCGCCCTGTTCGACACCGCCCCGCCCAGGAACGGAGAGGTGGTCGAGATGTCCGCGACGATCTTCATGCCAAGACCAGCGCATGGATGCCGGTCGCAGTGGTGCCGGTCGCGTTGACGCGCCGCGCGCCGACCGGCAGGATCGAAAAATCCGCCACGGCAAGGCTGCGCGTCTCGCCGGTCACGGTCACGATGCTCAGCGTGCCACCCGTCTCGACATACAGGCCGATGGCGACATGCGGCAGATCGGTAATGTCGTCGGGCGTGACCGGCAGGGCGTCGGTCGCGGGGCCGGACAGGGCCTTGATACGGTTCTCGAAGGGATTCATGACAGCTCCTGTGTGTTTTGCATGTCCCGCCCGGTTTCGGCGTGGATCACGCGCAAAGCATCGTGTCACAGGGATTGCCGTCACATGAAGGCACCGCACGGTGCAGCGCGCGGCGCGATGTTCGACCGCGATATCGCGGCCGCACAAGGGCGCGTGGCGACGGGATCAGCCGCGCTTGCTTTCCTCCAGGGCGCGATCCCAGAGGCGCGCGCGCATCAAGCGGCGAAAGGCGCGCGTCATCTCGCCGCCGGCATCGATGCCGTAGCACCGGCCATGCGTCAGGATCAGCCGCTCTGGCCCCCAATCGAGCACCTGTTCGATCACGTCGCCCACGGCGCGGCGTCCGCCAAGCCTCGGGGCAAGAGCCATGGGCGGCTTGCCGTCGCTGTCATCCAGTCCGGCCAGCCAGATCAGCGGCCGCGCCCAGACCGGCAGATGTTCCGTTTCCACCGCCATCATCAACCGCGACAGGATCACCGACCGACTTGCGTGGTGCAGAAATACCGCCTCGGTCTGCGATCCTTCAAGGATAAGCGGCTTGATATGGCGCGCCCATGACGCGGTGCGCATCTCTGGCCCGTGCCACAGCCTTGCGGCGGGAAACGCGGCACGCCAGTCGTCCAGCCATGCCAGCGTTGGCGCGTAGGGCCGCACGATGTGCGCGACCGGCCCCAGCCCGGCCAGCCACGTCCGCAGATCGTACGTCAACGGACCCGGCGCATGAACCCATACTTCGCCTGACGGCAAAACCGCCACGACAGAGCGCAGCGGCACGGGCACGCCCATGCGCCACGGGACATGCGCGCCGGTCAGCCCCCAAAGCCCGTCGGCAAGACGGACCGGCGCGATCACCGGGGATTCCGGTATGGCCATGCTCAGTCGGTCACCGTGACCTTTTCCATCACGTCGGGCTGCCCGACGACCACGCCATTCTGGCCCTGCCCGCGCTTGATCGCGTCAACCACATCCATGCCGTCGGTAACGCGGCCCACCACCGTGTACTGGCCATTGAGGAAGGCACCCGGTGCGAACATGATGAAGAACTGCGAATTGGCGCTGTCAGGGTTCTGCGACCGGGCCATGCCGACCGTGCCCCGCTCGAACGGCTCGTCGGAAAACTCGGCGGCGAGATCGGGCTTGTCGCTGCCCCCCATGCCGGCACGGCGCATGTCGCCGTCCTCCAGCTTGCCGAATTGCACGTCACCGGTCTGCGCCATGAACCCGTCGATCACGCGATGAAAGGCCACGCCGTCATAGGCGCCCTCTTCAGCCAGGGTTGTGATCCGCTCGACGTGATTGGGCGCGATTTCCTCGGCAAGATCAATGGTAACCGTGCCTTCGGCCTTGCCGGCCACCTCGATCTCGATTTCCGTTGCCAGCGCCGGACCCGCGAAAATGCCAAGCGACACGCCCAGGATACATGCAGTCTTACGCATCGGCGGCCACCTTCACGCTGATCATCCGGTCAGGGCTCGCAGGCGGTTCGCCACGGGTCAGCGCATCGACATGCTCCATCCCGTCGATCACCCGGCCATAGACGGTATATTGCCCGTTGAGGAAATGATTGTCCTTGAAGCTGATGAAGAACTGCGAGTTCGCTGAATTCGGGTTCTGGCTGCGCGCCGCGCCCAGCGTGCCGCGATCATGCGGGATCTTGGAAAACTCGGCCTTGAGATCGGGCAGATCGCTGCTGCCGGTGCCGGCCATGCGCGGATTGTAGCCATCGGCTTCCATGTTGGCGTGCTGCACGTCCCCGGTCTGCGCCATGAACCCGTCGATCACCCGGTGAAACGCCACGTTGTCGTATTGCCCGGCGCGGGCCAGCGCTTTCATCCGTGCGCAATGATCCGGCGCTATGTCGGGCAGAAGCTCGATCGCGACAGTGCCGCCTTTAAGCTCCATCAGGATAGTGTTTTCGGGGTCCTTGATCTCGGCCATCGGGGGCTCCTTGCAACTGAACATTTCGGCACACTTAGATGCAACGCGCCGGTTTGCCAAGCACGCCGGTTGACCCGGCGCGCGCCCCGCGCCAATAGACGGGGACCACCGATCACAGGAGGCCAGAGCGGCATGAGCTGGAAAACCCTCGACGACATCGAGCTTGCAGGCAAGCGCGTGCTGGTGCGCGTCGATATCAACGTCCCGGTCGAGAACGGTCAGGTCACGGATTCCACGCGGATCACGCGCATCGTGCCGACCATCACCGACATCCTCGAAAAGGGGGGCAAGCCGATGCTGATCGCGCATTTCGACCGGCCCAAGGGCCGCGTCGTCCCCGCGATGTCGCTGCGCGTGACTGTGCCCGCGCTGGAACAGGCCCTCGGGCGCAAGGTGCAGTTCATCGAGACGCTGGAGGGGGCAGAAAACCTGACCGACGAGGCGCGCGCGGCGGATGTGCTGCTGCTGGAGAACATCCGCTTTCATCCCGGCGAAGAGGCCGGCGATACCGAGCTGGCGCAGCGTCTGGCGGGGCTGGGCGATGTCTATTGCAACGACGCATTCTCGGCGGCGCATCGCGCGCATGCCTCGACCACGGCGCTGGCGCATCTGCTGCCAGCCTGTGCCGGACGGCTGATGCAGGCCGAATTGCAGGCGCTGGAGGCCGCGCTTGGCAACCCGGCGCGCCCCGTCATGGCCGTGGTGGGCGGGGCCAAGGTATCGACCAAGCTCGACCTGCTGGGCAATCTCGTGACGCGCGTCGACAGCCTCGTGATTGGCGGCGGCATGGCCAACACGTTTCTCGCCGCTATCGGCCTCGACGTGGGCAAATCGCTGTGCGAGCATGACATGACCCCCACGGCGCGCGAGATCATGATCAAGGCAGGCGCCGCGGGCTGCGAGATCCTGCTGCCGCCGGATGTCGTGGTGGCGCGTGAATTTGCCGAGGGCGCCCCGCACGAGACGGTGGGCGCGCATGCCTGCCCCGCGGATGCGATGATCCTCGACGCGGGGCCTCAGGCCGTCGCGCGCGTCGCCGCAGCGATCGACAACGCCAGAACACTGATCTGGAACGGGCCCCTCGGCGCATTCGAGATTGCACCGTTCGACACCGCGACCAACGCGGCCGCCCGTCATGCTGCCGCACGCAGCCGCGCGGGGCATCTCACCTCGGTCGCGGGCGGCGGCGACACGGTCGCGGCGCTCAACAGGGCGGGCGCGGCGCAGGATTTCAGCTATGTGTCCAGCGCGGGCGGGGCGTTCCTCGAATGGATGGAAGGCAAGGACCTGCCCGGTGTCGCAGCACTCAAGGGATAGGCGCGCACCGTTAGCGCCACCACGATTGCACGGCTTGCCGCGCTCGCCTAAGAGGGCGCAAAACACATGGAATTCAAATGGGGTATCGCATGTCGAAGGCTGAGCAGAGACGAAAACTCAAGGACGGTCAGGGTTTCATCGCGGCGCTCGACCAATCCGGCGGATCGACCCCCAAGGCGCTGCGTCTCTACGGGATCGACGAGGATCAGTATTCGGGCGAGTCGGAAATGTTCGATCTTGTCCACGCGATGCGTGCGCGCATCGCGCAGGCCCCCGCCTTCAACGGCGACAAGGTGTTGGGTGCGATCCTGTTCGAAAAGACCATGGACCGCGAGATCGGCGGTCGTGCCTCGCCCGACTACCTGTGGAACGCACGCGGCGTGGTACCGTTCCTGAAGGTCGATCGCGGCCTCGCCGAGGCCGAGCACGGCGTAAAGCTGATGAAGCCGATGCCCGATCTCGACGCATTGCTGGAACGCGGGGCGGCGGCAGGCATGTTCGGGACCAAGATGCGCTCGGTCATCGACGCCGCCGACAAGACCGGCATCAAGGCCATCGTCGCCCAGCAATTCGAGGTCGGCCGCCAGATCCTGCGCCACGGTCTTGTGCCGATCCTCGAACCCGAGATCACCATCTCGATCCCCGACAAGGCCGAGGCCGAGGAGATCCTGCGCGACACGATCGCCGCACATCTCGACGACCTGCCCGAGGGATCCGAGGTGATGCTGAAGCTGACCCTGCCCGAGACCGACAACCTGTACGCGCCGCTGGTGGATCACCCGCGCGTGCTGCGCGTCGTGGCGCTGTCGGGCGGCTACAGCCGAGACGAGGCGACGGCCCGTCTGGCCCGCAATCGCGGCGTGATCGCCAGCTTCTCGCGGGCGCTGACCGAAGGCCTGACCGCACAGCAATCCGAGGCCGAGTTCAACGCCACGCTGGCCCGTGCCATCGACGACATCCACGCGGCATCGGTCGCGGGCTGATCCCGGTTACACCGGCTCGATGTCACCCTCGGCGCGGCGTGCGTGAAACGCGGCCTCCCAGGCCGCGAAACGCCCCGCGCGGATCGCGTCGCGCATGCCGGCCATGATGTCCTGGAAGTATTGCAGGTTGTGCCAGGTCAGCAGCATCCCCGAGATCATCTCGCCCGACCGGAACACGTGATGCAGATAGGCGCGTGAGTAGCCCCGACAGGCCGGACAGGTGCAATCCTCGGCCAGCGGGCGAGGGTCGGCGGCGTGGCGCGCGTTCTTGATGTTGACCATGCCACGCGCGGTCCAGGCCTGCCCGGTGCGCCCGGATCGCGTCGGCAGCACGCAATCCATCATGTCGATGCCGCGCTTGACCGCGCCGACGATGTCGTCCGGCTTGCCCACCCCCATCAGGTAGCGGGGGCGATCTTCGGGCAGAAAGCCGGCGGCGTAGTCCAGAACCCCGAACATCGCCGCCTGCCCTTCGCCCACCGCCAGACCGCCCACGGCATAGCCGTCGAACCCGATCGCCTTCAGCGCCGCCGCGCTTTCCTCGCGCAGATCGGGCGTGACCCCGCCCTGCATGATCCCGAACAGCGCATGCCCGGGCCGGTCCCCGAACGCCTCGCGTGACCGCGCTGCCCAGCGCATGCTCAGCCGCATGCTGTCGGCAACCGCGGCGTCACTCGCGGGCAGCGCGGGGCATTCGTCGAAACACATGACGATGTCGCTGCCCAGACGCCTCTGGATCTCCATCGACCGTTCGGGCGTCAGGTGATGGGTGGACCCGTCGATGTGGCTGCGAAACGTCACACCCGCCTCGTCCAGCTTGCGCAGGCCTGCCAGGCTCATCACCTGGAAACCGCCCGAATCGGTCAGGATGGGCCGGTCCCAGTTCATGAATCTGTGCAGGCCGCCCAGTTGTTCCACGCGCTCGGCGCCGGGGCGCAGCATCAGATGATAGGTGTTGCCCAGAAGGATATCCGCGCCGGTCGCCGCAACACTTTCGGGCAGCATCGCCTTGACCGTCCCGGCGGTGCCCACGGGCATGAAGGCCGGCGTGCGGATCGCGCCGCGCGGGGTCGTGATGACGCCCGTGCGCGCCGCGCCATCCTGCGCCTGTTTGTCGAAGTCAAAGCGCATCCCACCACATCCCCTGCCGATTACACCTTTTGCGCGTCCTTAAAGCGGTTTACGCTCGAAGGTGAAAGACCCGTATCCTCATTCCATCAAGAGAGTTTTCATGACCGAAGATGCCCTGATCGATCTGGTTTCCGCGAATGTCATCTGGATCTTGATCGCGTTTCTTGTGATCGTCATCATCCTGCGCGGGGTCAAGATCGTGCCCCAGTCCGAGCAATACGTCGTCGAACGCTTCGGTCGTTTGCGCAAGGTTCTGGGACCGGGCATCAACCTGATCGTGCCCTTTCTCGACGTGGTGCGCCACCGGGTCTCGATCCTAGAGCGCCAACTGCCCAGCGCCAGCCAGGACGCGATCACCCGCGACAACGTGCTGGTGCAGGTCGAAACCTCGGTCTTCTACCGTATCCTGCAGCCGGAAAAGACCGTCTACCGGATCCGCGATGTCGACGAGGCCATCGCAACCACAGTGGCCGGGATCGTCCGCGCGGAAATCGGCAGGATGGACCTCGACGAGGTGCAGTCGAACCGCGACCAGCTGATCGCCATGATCAAGCAATGGGTCAAGGACGCGGTCGACGACTGGGGCATCGACGTGACCCGCGCCGAAATCCTTGACGTCAATCTCGATCAGGCAACGCGCGAGGCGATGCTGCAACAGCTTAACGCCGAACGCGCCCGCCGCGCTGCGGTGACCGAGGCCGAGGGGCAGAAGCGCGCCATCGAGCTGCAGGCCGACGGCGAGCTTTACGCCGCCGAACAGGCCGCCAAGGCCCGCCGGGTCGAGGCCGACGCCGAGGCCTACGCGACCGGCGTCGTGGCCCGCGCCATCGCCGATAACGGGCTGGAGGCGGCGCAGTACCAGGTGGCGCTCAAACAGGTCGAATCGCTCAACACGCTTGGACAGGGCACTGGCAGCCAGACCGTGATCGTGCCCGCCCAGGCGGTCGAGGCGTTCGGCAACGCGTTCAGCATGCTCAAGGGGCGCGGATGATGGACGGCATGCTGTGGCAATCGTGGTGGATATGGCTCGCGGCGGCGCTCTGTCTGGCGATCCTCGAATCCCTGATACCCGGCTTCATCTTCCTGGGCTTCGCGGCGGGGGCGGCGCTCGTGGCGCTTCTGGTGCTGTTGCCCCTCGATCTCGGCCTTACGGTGCTGCTGGCGCTTTTCGCGATCTTCTCGCTGATCGCCTGGATCGTCATGCGCCGCGTCTTTCGCAGCCCCGATGACCAGACCCGTGTGATCGACGAGGACATCAACAAGTGACACCGCCGACCGTGCCCTTGCATCGGCGTGACCAAGCCAAGTAGAAGCGAATCGAACTGGGCGCCTTCACCTTTCAGCAAACGGAACCACGCCGCATGACCGAGACCCCCCCGACGCCAAAGGCGCTGCAATTCGGCTGGGAGGAATGGATCGCCCTGCCCGATCTCGGCGTGCCCGCGCTGAAGGCCAAGGTCGATACAGGCGCCCGCACCTCGGCGCTGCACGCCTTCGATATCGAAACCTTCGGCCCCGCGTCGAAACCCAAGGTCCGCTTTACCGTCCACCCGATACCGGGGCGTGACGACCTGATCATTCCATGTTCGGCGGTGATCATGGACCGCCGCGATGTTGCGTCATCGAACGGCGACCGCGAATTGCGCTACGTGATCCAGAGCACGCTGGCCGTCGATGGCGACAGCTGGCCGATCGAGATAACGCTGACCAACCGCTCGACGATGGCCTCGCGGATGCTGCTGGGGCGCCAGGCGCTGAAGGATCATATCTCGATCGTCGCCACGGACCGCTTCCTGCAACCGGAACTCAGCTACGACGTCTATCATACCTCGCAAATGCGGTCCGCACAGCCCAAGCGCTCGTTGCGCATTGCCGTCCTCAGCCGCGAAGACAATTACTCCACCCGCCGGCTGGTCGAAGAAGGCGAGGCGCGCGGTCACACTGTCGAGGTGGTCGATACCACGCGCTGCTACATGGCGATCAACGCGCTTGCCCCCGAAGTGCATTACGACGGCAAGCGTCTGCCCCGCTACGACGCGGTGGTCCCGCGCATCGGGGCCTCGGTTACGGCCTACGGCGCCGCCGTGATCCGCCAGTTCGAGACAATCGGCACCTTCTGCGCCAACACCTCGGCCGGGATCATCGCCAGCCGCGACAAGCTCTATGCGCATCAGTTGATGGCGCGCGCGCAGGTCGGCATGCCCAACACCGCCTTTGCGGCCTCTCCCAAGGACACCGGCAACCTGATCGGCCTTGTCGGCACCGCGCCATTGATCGTCAAGCTGCTGGAGTCGACGCAAGGCAAGGGCGTGGTGCTCGCCGAAACCAAGAAAGCCGCCGAATCGGTGATCGACGCGTTTCGCGGGCTCAAGGCCAACTTCCTCGTGCAGGACTTCGTCAAGGAGGCCGCGGGCGAGGATATCCGGTGCCTCGTGATCGGTGGCAAGGTCGTCGCGTCGATGAAGCGCAAGGGGGCAGACGGTGATTTCCGCTCGAACCTGCATCGCGGGGGAACCGCCAAATCAGTGCGCATCACCAAGACCGAACGCGACACGGCGATCCGCGCCGCGCGGGTGTTCGATCTCAACATGGCCGGTGTCGATCTCTTGCGTTCGGAAACCGGACCCAAGGTGCTCGAGGTCAATTCCTCGCCCGGCTTCGAGGGGATCGAAAAATCCACCGGCAAGAACATCACCGGCGCGCTTTACGACATGATCGAGACGCGGGTGCGGCCTACCCCGGTTCGCCGGCGCAAGACCGCGCAAAAGAAAAGCGGCACATCGGGCGAATAAACCCTGTCGTACAAAGCCGGGTCCCGACCTTGATCGCACGGTCGGATATTGGCGCGCCATCGCGATGAAACGCACCCCGGTCCGGCATTCCGCATGTCATGGACGGCCGGGGCACACACGAAATCGTTGGTCGCCCCGCGCCCTCTGGACGCGAGCACCATGAAGTCTTATGTTTTGTGTTAGGTAAGCCGTAGGATAAGCCCATGATGAACAGTTCCGAACCGCTTGAAGGCACGCCGCTGATCGCGCCGTCGAGCACCGAGCACCCGCTGTACGATCAGATCGTCGAGGCGTGCCGCAGCGTCTACGATCCGGAAATTCCGGTCAACATCTACGATCTGGGACTGATCTACACGATTGATATCGATCAGGAAAACGCCGTTTCGGTCAACATGACCCTGACCGCCCCCGGATGCCCCGTCGCCGGTGAAATGCCCGGCTGGGTGGCCGACGCGATAGAGCCCGTGGCGGGCGTCAAGCAGGTCGATGTTCAACTCGTCTGGGAACCGCCCTGGGGTATGGACATGATGACCGACGAAGCCCGGCTTGAACTGGGTTTCATGTAATGACACTCGCACGTTGAAAGGTGACTTTGATGTTTGGCATCCCCGGAAAGCAGGCCGTCTCGCTCACCCCGACCGCGGCAAATCGCATCTCGAAGCTGATGGATCGCGACCATCACGAGGGGCTGCGCATCGGCGTCAAGAAGGGCGGATGCGCGGGCATGGAATACACCATGGAATACGTGACCGAGGTGGATCCCAATGACGAGGTGGTCGAGCAGGACGGCGCGCGGATCATGATCGCCCCGATGGCGCAAATGTTCCTCTTCGGGACAGAGATCGATTACCAGACCTCGCTTCTTGAATCCGGGTTCGTGTTCAATAATCCAAACGTGACCGAATCCTGCGGCTGCGGCGAGTCGATCAAGTTCGAAGGAATGTAAGTCCTACAAGGGTTACAGGGCGCACGTGATATCCTATGCACGTCCGCAACAGATCGCTTGGAACGATGCCGCGGATCTCTGCCCCGCGAATGTGCCTTGTGCGGTACATGCCAAGGCGACAACGTGGGCGCGAAAAACATAAGACACCGTCACTCGAAGGTGCGCGGTTTCCTCGGTATTTCAACAAAATAATTCAGGGATAACAATCGCATGAGACGTAAACTTTGCGCGGGAAACTGGAAGATGCACGGCAATCTGGCGAGTCTTGCCGAGGTCGAGAACGTCATCGCCGCGCATCCGGCCCCCGAATGCGATCTTCTGATCTGCCCGCCCGCTACTCTTCTGACCCGGGCCGCAACGTTGGTCACGGATCATGCGATGACGATCGGGGCGCAGGACTGTCACACCGCGAATTCGGGCGCGTATACGGGTGACATTTCTGCGCCGATGATTGCGGACACCGGGGCCGGTGCCGTTCTGCTCGGGCATTCCGAACGCCGCGAACACCACGGTGAAAGCAGTGCCCTCGTGGCTGAAAAGGCTGTGGCGGCCTGGGCGGCGGACCTGACCGCGGTGATCTGCCTTGGCGAGGCGCTGGCAGAGCGCGAGGCCGCGCAAACCCTTGACGTGATCGCAGAGCAGCTTGACACCTCCCTGCCCGATGGTGTGACCGGGGCAAACACGGTGATCGCCTACGAACCCATCTGGGCCATCGGCACCGGTCTTACCCCGACCAACGACCAGATCGCCGAGGTGCATGATTTCCTGCGCCGCCGCCTGAGCGACCGCTATGGCGCGGACACGGCCGACGCCATCCGCCTGCTGTATGGCGGTTCCGTCAAGCCCGCCAATGCCGCCGAAATCTTTGGCATTTCAAACGTGGACGGGGCCTTGGTCGGTGGCGCGAGCCTGAAGGCCAAGGACTTTTCCGCGATCATCCAGGCGCTTGAAACCGCGCACTGAGGTCTGGCTGCGCGACATCGGGCAGCCAGGGCATTCCACACGCCCCCGTCATAGCGGCAATACCGTCGTCGACTTTATTTCCTCCATCGACAAAAGCGCAGTCACGTTGTGTACTTTCACGTCCGAAATAAGGGCTTGATAGAACATGTCGTATGCCTTGGGATTGGCGACGCGCACCTTCAGGATATAATCTATGTCCCCTGCCAGCCTGTGCGCTTCGAGAACCTCGGGGCGTTCCCGCAGGGCCGTTAGAAACCGCCCCTGCCAACCCGCGTCATGCTCGGACGTGCGGATGAGCACAAAGAAACAAGCCTCGAATCCCAGAGCCTCGGGATCGAGAAGGTAGGTCTGCCGCAGGATCACGCCGAGATCGCGCATCTTGCGGATTCGGTTCCAGACCGGCGTCTTCGAGCTGCCGACGGATTTCGCAATGTCGTCGAGGGATTGCCCCCCGTCCTCCTGCAGCTCCACGAGGATTTTCCGATCCAGATCATCCAGACGAACCGTCATTCCAAAACCCTTCCCTGATCGGAACATTAAAGCTTTCAGCGGCGCCTGCCCGCAAAAACGTTCTTATTGGCGCAGGCATGTGGCCATTTGGTGGGAATTTTTCCTATATTGCCACCATTGTCAAACCGCATGTGAAAGGGTCGGTCATGTCGCCGGATACCATCAGCCCAACCTCGGCCGGACACGTCGCCTTCGTCGGTGCGGGCCCCGGCGACCCAGAGCTTCTGACGATCAAGGCGTTGCGCGCGCTGCAGGCGGCCGACGTGGTGATCCATGATCGCCTTGTGTCGCGTGAGGTTCTCGCCTTGGCGGCTCCGGCCGCGCTGCGTCTCTGCGCGGGCAAGCAGGGCTTTGGCCCCGCCATGTCGCAGGCCGAGATCAACGCACTCATTGTCCGTCATGCATGCACCGGCGCGCAGGTCGTTCGGCTCAAGGGGGGCGATCCCACCGTTTTCGGGCGGCTTGACGAAGAGATAGAGGCCGTCACCGCCGCAGATATCGGCTGGCATGTGGTCCCCGGCATCACCGCCGCTTCGGCCTCGGTCGCCGCCATCGGGCAAAGCCTGACGAAGCGCGGGCGCAACGCGGCGGTGCGGTTTCTTACCGGGCATGACATGAAAGGCTATGCAGATCACGACTGGCACGCGCTGGCACGTCCGGGCGAGGTTGCGGCGATCTACATGGGCAAGAAATCCGCGCGCTTCATCCAGGGCCGGCTGATCATGCACGGCGCGGATCGGGCGACGCCTGTCACGATCATCGAAAACGCCTCGCGGCCCGATCAGCGCGTGTTGTCCAGCACGCTGGAAAGATTGTCTGCCGATCTTGTCGCCGCGGACCTGACCGGGCCGGCACTGACCGTCCTCGGCCTTGCCCCGCGCGCCGCCGAAGCCGCCCTTTCGCAATCCAGACGGGAGCTTGCCTGACATGCCCCGAGAGTTCACCCCCAAGGTCATCACCGCCAACGCCCTTCTCGAAGGCGATGTCGTTTACCTGACCGCCCGTGACACGTGGTCCCGCAGCCTTGCCGAGGCCGACGTCCTGACCGACGAGGCCGATGCGCAGTACCGCCTGTTGCAGGCCGGGGCCCGCGCGGACGAGGTCGTCGGCGTCTATCTGGCAGAGGTGCGTCCGGGCCCGACCGGGCCGCAGCCCGCGCATTTCCGCGAGGATTTCCGCCGCACCGGCCCCTCGAACCGTTTTCACGGCAAGCAGGCCGACGGGCGGTAAAACGCCCGACACGACCGACACGCGCAGGAGCATATCATGTACCTATATAACGATTTCGACGCCGCGTTTCTGGCCGAGCGCAACCGCCAGTTCCGCGCCCAGGTCGAGCGCCGCATCGACGGCAGCCTGACCGAGGACGAGTTCAAGCCGCTGCGCCTGATGAACGGCCTCTACCTGCAACTGCATGCCTACATGCTGCGCGTGGCGGTGCCTTACGGCTCGCTCGACCCGGCCAAGATGCGGCAACTGGCCTATCTGGCAGAGCGGTGGGACAAGGGTTACGGCCATTTCACCACCCGGACGAACATCCAGTACAACTGGCCGAAATTGCGCGACATTCCCGACATGCTGGATGCGCTGGCCGAGGTCGGGATGCATGCCATCCAGACCAGCGGGAACACCATCCGCAACGTGACATCCGATCACTTCGCCGGCGCGGCGCCCGACGAAATCGAGGACCCGCGCCCGGTGGCAGAGCTGATCCGGCAA
This sequence comes from Roseovarius tibetensis, assembly GCF_050896375.1. Lineage (NCBI taxonomy): Bacteria > Pseudomonadati > Pseudomonadota > Alphaproteobacteria > Rhodobacterales > Roseobacteraceae > Roseovarius > Roseovarius tibetensis. Next base: position 24,674 of record NZ_JBPBBB010000014.1, on the reverse strand, counting down.
TGGTCCACCGACCACCCCGAGTTCCAGTTCCTGCCCCGCAAGTTCAAGATCGCCGTGATCGCGTCAGAAGCCGACCGCGCGGTGATGAAAAGCCATGATATCGGCGTCAAGATCGTCGAGCGTGACGGGACGCGTGGCTACGAGATCTGGGTTGGCGGTGGCATGGGCCGCACGCCGATGGTCGCCAAGCAGATCACGGATTTCGTGCCCCGCGCCGATCTTCTGCCCTATCTCGAAGCGATCCTCGCGACGTATAATCGCCTTGGACGGCGCGACAACAAGTACAAGGCGCGGGTCAAGATCACCGTGCACGAGACCGGGCTGGACGAGATCCGCGAGCTGGTCGAGGCCGAGTTTCCGCACCGGCGCGCCGCGTTCTCGGGCGTCGATCAGGCGTGGCTGGACCGCATCGAGGCGGTCTTCATCACCCCCACACTGACGCCGCGGGATCCCGCCTCGTACCAGGCCGCCCGCGCCGCCGATCCGGTTTTCGCGGCCTGGTCCGACACCAACGTGGCGCCGCACAAGCATGGCGATCACGGCATCGTCACGATCAGCCTCAAGGCACATGGTGCCACGCCGGGCGACGCATCGGCCGATCAGATGCGCGTCGTGGCGGATCTGGCCGAACAGTACGGGAACGGCGACATCCGCGTCACCCATGCGCAGAACCTCGTACTGCCGCATGTGGCGCTGGCAGATATCCCCACCGTCCACGCGGCGCTGCGCGCGGTGGGTCTGGCCACGGGAAATATCGGGCTGGCCTCGGATATCATCGCCTGCCCGGGCATGGATTACTGCGCGCTGGCGACCGCGCGCTCGATCCCCGTGGCGCAAGGCATTGCAACCCGGCTCGACGAGCTGAAGATCGAGCATGACGTGGGGCACCTGCAGATCAAGATCTCGGGCTGCATCAATGCCTGCGGGCATCACCACGTGGGCCATATCGGCATCCTCGGGCTTGATCGCGCAGGGGTCGAGAATTACCAGATCACGCTTGGCGGCGATGCATCCGAAAGCACGGCGATCGGCGCCCGTACGGGCCCCGGCTTTGCCTACGACGAGATCGTGCCGGCGGTGGAACGCCTGATCCTTGCCTATCTCGACCTGCGCGAGGGTCCGGACGAGACATTCCTGCAGGCCTATACCCGCCTTGGTATGGCGCCGTTCAAATCCGCACTTTACGACGACAAGGCCCGTGCCCATGCCGCAGAGTGATCTTCAGGCGCGCGTGCAGGCCCTGAACCACCGCTATCGCCACCATTCGGGGATCTCGGTGCTGGAGCATGCGCTGCGCGACAGCCAGGCCGGCGACCTTGCGTTGGTGTCGAGCTTCGGCGCCGAATCGGTGGTGCTGTTGCACATGGTCTCCGTCACGCGGGCGGCGACGCCGGTGATCTTCATCGACACCGAGATGCTGTTCGCCGAAACGCTGGTCTACCAGCAGGAACTGGCCGAACGGCTGGCGCTGCGCGACCTGCGGATCATCCGCGCCGCGCAAGAGGATCTGGCACGTCACGATCCCGACGGCACCCTGCACAAGCGCGACACCGACGCCTGCTGCACCTTGCGCAAGACGGTGCCACTGCAACGCGCGCTGCAGGGCTTCGACGGCTGGATCACGGGACGCAAGCGGCACCAAGCGGGGCTGCGCACCGCGCTGGACTTCTTCGAGATCGAGGACGGCACCGATCGGATCAAGGTGAATCCCCTCGCGCACTGGACGCGCGACGACCTGCAGACCTATATGGAAGAGAACCGCCTGCCCCGGCATCCTCTGGTCGCCAAGGGCTACCCGTCGATCGGCTGCACCCCCTGCACGACGCCGGTGGCGCCCGGCGAAGACCCGCGATCAGGCCGCTGGCGCGGTCAGGAGAAAAGCGAATGTGGCATCCATTTTGTGAACGGCAAGATGGTGCGAAAAGGAGTTTCCGCATGAGTGTCATCGTCACCGATCAGGGCTTTGCGCCGGATGACTGGACCAGTCCCGTCACGCCACTAGACGAGGCGGGGGCGCATACAACCGCGCTCGACCTGCCCAACGACACCGACCCCGCGACGCTGGCCGGTCGGCTGGACGGCATAGCGATGATCCGCGTGCATTTCCCCGGCCCCGCCGATGGGCGCGGCTTTTCCATCGCCCGGCGATTGCGGCTGATGGGGTTTTCGGGGCGGCTGCGCGCACATGGCCATGTCATCGCAGATCATTATGCCATGGTACGACGCAGCGGCTTTGACGAGGTCGAGATCGCGGACGAACTGGCAGACCGCCAGCCCGAGGACCAATGGCTGTTTCGGGCCAACTGGCAGGCGCATGACTATCAGGCGCGCCTGCGCGGCTGAATACCGCCTTCACCTGACGTCGATCAAGGATTATGAAAGGGCGTCGGTCAAGAATGGCCGGCGACAGGCAAAATGGACGAGATGACACACGTGACACACGCAACCGCGAAGACACCCAAGACCCTTGCGTTGCCGGATGCGCAGACGGTGACACAGGTGAAACATTACACCGACCGCCTGTTCTCCTTCCGGGTGACGCGCCCCGCCTCGTTGCGATTCCGGTCGGGTGAATTCGTGATGATCGGCCTGATGTCCGAGGACGCCAAGACCGGCCGCGAAAAGCCGCTGCTGCGGGCCTATTCCATTGCATCACCCTCGTGGGACGACGAACTGGAATTCTACTCGATCAAGGTGCAGGACGGCGCGCTGACCTCGCGGCTGCAACATATCGAACCCGGCGACCAGATCATCCTGCGCCCCAAGCCGGTGGGAACATTGGTGCATGACGCGCTGCTGCCGGGCAAGCGGCTGTGGCTGTTCGCCACCGGCACCGGCATCGCGCCCTTCGCGTCGCTTCTGCGCGATCCGCAGACCTATGAGGATTACGACGAGGTCATCCTGACGCATACCTGCCGCGAACGCGGCGAGCTGGAGTATGGCCGCGACCTGATCGACAGCATTCGCAGCGACGAGATGCTGGCCGAGCTGATGGGCGAGGGGTTCCACGACACGCTGCGCTACTACCCCACCACCACACGCGAACCCAGCGACAAGATGGGCCGCATCACCGACCTGATGCGTTCGGGCGAGGTCTACGCCGATCTGGACGTCGCACCTCTGGCACCGGAAACCGACCGCGCGATGGTGTGCGGCAACCTGGCCTTCAACCTTGAAATCAAGGAGTTGCTTGAAGGGTACGGTCTGCGCGAGGGGGCCAATTCCGAACCCAAGGAATACGTGGTGGAAAAGGCGTTTCTGGACTGACGGCGGTCATCCAATCCATAAAAAAACCCGCGCAAGAGCATTCTCTTGCGCGGGTTTTTCGTTTCTGCCGAGATTTGGGATCAGTATCCGAGGGCGCGCTGCACCGATTCCAGGGAATTCTGAAGCATCTCGGGATTGTCCTGCCCGCGTTCGAGGCTATCGAGCAGTAGATTCTGCGTCGTTTCGCCAAGGCTGGACTCTTCCAGAAGGGTGCGCGCGCCGTCCATGTCGAAACCGTCCATGGTCAAGGCCGACGGCACCTCGTCTGCGCCGCTGTCCGACGCGCCGGATATACCGGACGCCCCGTCCGAGGCTTCGGCCCCGTCACCGTTCGGTGTGACATTGCCCGACCCGTCATTCGCGCTTTCACCGGACGTCTCGCCGGTGGCGGCCTCGAACGCCTCGCGCGCTTCGGCTGCGGCCTCTTCCTCGCTGCCCGCGGCCGCTTGACGCGCCCGCTCTATCGATTCTTGCGCGGCCTCTTCGGCTTCGGCCGCGGCCTCTTCGCCCCGTTGCCGGACACGCTCGACGGCTTGTTCGGCGTCCTCGGCGGCCGCGTCGCTCGCCTCGGATGCGGACTCATTGACTGTTCCGGCGCTATCGTCGGTTTCGTTGGCCGGCTGCTCGTCCGTGCCGTCGCTGGCCCCGTCCGTCCCAGATGCGGCATCCGCCTCAGTTTCGGGAGTTTCCCCCATGGCACCTTCGGCGTCATCCGTGCCTTCGGCGGCGGTGCCATTCGTGATGTCGGACACGGCGTCAGCGGCTTCCTGTGCCGCGTCTTCAGCGGCCTCGGTGGCGTCTGCTGCCGTGTCCTCTGCGAAGTTGGCAGCGTCGTCTGCCGTCTCCTCTACGGCCTCTAGCGCCTCGTTCGCGGCGTCACCAACGGATTGGGCCGCGTCGTTCGCGGTGTCCTCGGCCGCGTCAGCGCCATCGGTCGCCGTTTCCTCGACCGTGTCCGCCTCGTCCTGCGCAGTGTCCGTCGACGGATCCGTGGTCTCACCGTCCGCGTCGACGTCGGCGTCGGTCTCGGCGGTCGTGTCTGTCGACGTGACCTCTTCTGTCGCGCCACTGATGTCCTGCACCACCTCGTCGACCGACTTGCCCGTAAACAGCATGTAACCGCCGCCGATCACGATCACGGCCAGCACGATCCAAATCAGGTTTTTCATAACCGTCTCCCAAATTAGGACGGGCCGATCCGATCATCGTTTCGGCCCTATTGTTCTTATGTGCCAAATGGTTCTGTAAAAGGAAACCCGCAAGGCGGAAATCGGACTTGTTTCAGCCCTCGTCCGCTTATTTGCGGCTTGAAAGCCGCCACTGGCACGTCTAGATTGCCGCCTCGACACCATCATGCTCAGTCAACCACTGAAGGATCGATACCATAGCTCGCAGACCTCACAACGCACCCCCGTCGCGTGACACCGGCCCTCGGGTCAATGACAAAATTCGTGCGAACGAAATCCGCCTGATCGGGGCCGATGGCGAAAACGCGGGGGTCGTGACCCCCCGTGCCGCGATGGAGATGGCTGAACAGGTCGGACTCGACCTTGTCGAGATCTCGCCCAATGCCAATCCGCCGGTCTGCAAGATCATGGATTACGGCAAGTACAAGTACGAACAGCAAAAGCGCGAATCCGAAGCCCGCAAGAAGCAGAAGGTCATCGAGGTGAAGGAGGTGAAGTTTCGCCCCGGCACCGACACGCATGACTATGACGTCAAGATGCGCAACGTGCTGAAATTCCTTGAAGGCGGTGACAAGGTGAAGGTCACCCTGCGCTTTCGTGGTCGAGAAATGGCCCACCAGGATCTCGGGCGGGATCTGCTCGAACGGATCTCGGAAGACGTCAAGGATGTCGGGAAGGTCGAGAACATGCCCAAGATGGAAGGCCGTCAGATGGTCATGATCATCGGCCCTGCGACAAAGTAGGGTTTTGAACGCGGTCGTCCGCGCAGGCAGCGCGGCGATCGGACATGCGGCTCTGGTCAAGGGGGCATACCATGCAGGCAGTCGCGCCGTAATCGGAGCCGCAGATGTCACAGGTTGAGTACAAGGTGATCCCGGCCCCGACACGTGGCCATAAGGCGCCGGGCGTGAAAACGCCCGAGGCGCGATTTGCCCTTGGCCTTGAGGATACGCTCAACCAAATGGCGCGCGACGGATGGAGATATCTGCGCAGCGATATCCTGCCGAGCGTGGAACGGCAGGGCCTGACATCCACCCAGACGGTCTACAGATCCGTTCTGGTGTTCGAGCGTGATGTCGGGCCGGTCGAGCGCATTGAAAACCGGCCGCAGGAGGACGATGTCACCGCATCCAGCCTCGCCCGGACGCTGGCGCCGGCCACGCCGCACGATTGATCCGGGAACCGCAGGTTTCGTACGATAAATCAGATGGTTGACACGCTGCGACCATTGATCTGTCCTTGGTGGAAGGGCACGACAGGGGCGAAGTTTTTTGCGATTGCCCCTTCAATTCATGGTGTTTTGCGATACACTTTGGAACCTGAGTTGAAAAGGTATGTTTCATGTCCAAAACTGACCCCTTCGGTTTCGATATATCGGTCTCGTCGGCGAAGAAGAAAAACCCGCGGGGCAGACGGAGCATGTCCGGCGCATCTGAAACATCGACCAGGATCTGTGATCATCCCGGCTGCGAAGAGCCGGGCAAGTACCGTGCGCCGAAGGCACCCGATGTGCTGGACGATTATTACTGGTTTTGCCAAACGCACGTGCGCGAATACAACCTCAAATGGAATTTCTTTGACGGCACCACCGAGGCCGAAATGAACGCGCAAGCCACCAAGGACAAGGTCTGGGATCGTGAGACCAAGCGCTTCAACGACCCCGAGGCACGGGCCTGGGCACGGCTCGGCATCGAGGATCCGCACCAGGTCCTGGGGGTGAACGCGACGCAGAACCCCGGCAAGAAAAAAGGTGGGCGCCGCAAGTTGCCACCGACCGAACGTCGCGCGGTAGAAATACTCGAAGTCGAAGATCACTGGACCAAGACCGAGGTACGCAAGGCCTACAAGTCGCTGATCAAGGTCTTGCACCCGGACATCAATGGCGGCGACCGCAGTCAGGAAGAGCAGTTGCAGCAGGTCGTCTGGGCGTGGGACCAGATCAAGGACAGCCGCAACTTCAAATGAGTTGACGACCCAACGTATGGGTAACTGGACGACGACCCGTTATATTCAGCAATGTTTATGTCTATATGTGTGAATATGTCACTCACATAAGAGAGGGTTCTGGATGTTCACGAAAAATGTCGGAACGATAGATCGCGTGCTGCGGATCGTGGTCGGGCTTGCCTTGATCGCTGCGTTCTTCATGACCAGCGGGCCCTATAGCTGGCTGTATCTCATCGGTATCGTGCCGCTTGTCACCGGGCTGATGTCGTCCTGTCCGATGTATTCGATACTCGGCACGTCGACCTGCCAACTCGACCGGAAATAGGCCTCTGAACACGTCATCCTCTGCGACGGGCAGAGGATGACGTGTCTGGGAAGAACGTCCGCCAAGCCCGGATCCGGGCTTGGAGTGGCAGGTCATTCTGCGGCGACACGTCGTTGTGCCGCCAGCATATTTTTCAGATAGCGTCCTGTGTGGCTGCGCGTCTCTTCGGCGACCTGCTCGGGCGTTCCGGTGGCCACAAGCTCGCCACCGCCATCGCCACCTTCCGGCCCGATATCTATGATATGATCGGCGGTTTTTATGACGTCGAGGTTGTGTTCGATCACCACCACGGTGTTTCCCGCGTCGACAAGCTCGTGCAGCACCTCAAGCAGCTTTTTCACATCCTCGAAATGCAATCCGGTCGTCGGCTCATCAAGGATATAGAGCGTTCGGCCGGTCGAGCGTTTGGCCAACTCCTTGGACAGCTTCACCCGCTGCGCCTCGCCACCTGAAAGGGTCGTGGCCTGCTGGCCCACCTTGATATAGCCAAGGCCCACGCGCATCAGTGCATCCATCTTCTCGCGGATCGACGGCACCGCCTGAAAGAACGCTTGGGCCTCTTCAACCGTCATGTCAAGAACGTCCGCTATGCTCTTGCCCTTGAAGCGGATTTCCAGCGTTTCACGGTTGTAGCGCGCGCCCTTGCAGGTCTCGCATTCGACATAGACATCGGGCAGAAAGTGCATCTCGATCTTGATGACGCCATCCCCTTGGCAGGCCTCGCAGCGGCCGCCCTTGACATTGAAGGAGAAACGCCCCGGCTTGTATCCGCGCGTCTTGGCCTCGGGCAGCCCCGCGAACCAGTCGCGGATCGGCGTGAAGGCGCCGGTATAGGTGGCGGGATTCGACCGTGGCGTGCGGCCGATCGGGCGCTGGTCGATATCGATCACCTTGTCGAGATGCTCCAATCCCTTGATCGTCTCGCATGGCGCGGGCGCGTGGCGCGCCCCGTTCAGGCGCATCGACGCGGTCTTGAACAGCGTCTCGATGGTCAGCGTCGATTTGCCGCCACCCGACACGCCGGTCACGCAGATGAACTTGGCAAGCGGAAACTCGGTCGTCAGGTCCTTCAGGTTGTTGCCGGTCGCCTTGACCACGGTCAGCTTCTTGCGATTGCCCTTGCGCCGCTTGGCGGGCACCGCGATCTCGCGCGCGCCCGACAGGTATTGACCAGTCACCGAGGCCGGATCGGCGGCAACTGCATCAGGTGTGCCGTGGCTGACGACCTGTCCGCCGTGCACGCCCGCGCCGGGCCCGATGTCGAAGACGTAATCGGCGGTGCGGATCGCCTCTTCGTCATGTTCGACGACAATCACGGTGTTGCCCTGGTCGCGCAGGTTGCGCAACGTCTGCAACAGCCGTCCGTTGTCGCGCTGGTGCAGCCCGATGGACGGCTCGTCAAGCACGTAAAGCACGCCGGTCAGACCCGATCCGATCTGGCTGGCCAATCGAATCCGTTGGCTCTCGCCCCCCGACAGCGTGCCCGCGTTGCGCGACAACGTCAGGTAATCCAGCCCGACATTGTTGAGAAATCCCAGCCGTTCGCGAATTTCTTTGAGGATGGCGCGGGCGATCTCGTTCTTCTGGTTGGTCAGGTTGTCGGGAACGGTCGCGCACCAGTCATACGCCTCGCGGATACTCATCTGCACAACCTGCCCGACATGCAAAAGCTGGTCCCGCCCGCCCCCGGAGGGACCGATGCGCACCGCAAGCGCTTCCTCGCGCAGACGGTAGCCGCCGCAGGTGCCACAGGGCCGGTTGCTTTGATACCGCTCGAATTCCTCGCGGATCCAGGCGCTGTCGGTCTCGCGATACCGCCGCTCCATGTTGGGGATCACGCCCTCGAAGGCACGGCTGACCTGATAGACGCGCCCGCCTTCATCATAGCGAAACGGGATCTCCTCGTCGCCAGAGCCGTAGAGGAACACCTGTTTCACATGCGCCGGCAGATCCTTCCAAGGGGTCGCCTTGTCGAATTCGTAATGCTTGGCGATGGCGTTGATGGTCTGCGTGAAATAGGGGCTCTTGCCCTTGCGCCACGGCGCGATCGCCCCGTCCGTGATCTTCAGGGCCGCGTCCGGCACGATCAGTTTCTCGTCAAAGACAAGCTCTACCCCCAACCCGTCGCAATCGGGGCACGCGCCAAACGGCGCGTTGAACGAGAACAGGCGCGGTTCGATCTCGGGGATGGTGAAACCGCTGACCGGGCAGGCGAAGCGTTCGGAGAACGTGATGCGCTCGGGCTCGCCCTCACGCGGCGCGGTTTCCAGCACGGCGATCCCGTCAGCCAGATCCAGCGCGGTCCGAAAACTGTCGGCCAGCCGCGTCTCCAGCCCCTCCTTCACGACAATCCGGTCCACGACCACGTCGATATCGTGGCGAAACTTCTTGTCGAGTTTCGGAGGATCGTCCAGCTCATGAAAGGCGCCGTCGACCTTCACCCTCTGAAACCCGGATTTGCGCAATTCCAGAAATTCCTTGCGGTATTCGCCCTTGCGGTCACGCACGATCGGGGCCAGCAGATAGCCGCGTGTCCCCTCTTCCATCGCCATGACCCGGTCGACCATGTCCTGCACCTGTTGCGCCTCGATGGGCAGACCGGTCGCCGGCGAATAGGGCGTGCCGACGCGCGCGAACAGCAGGCGCATGTAGTCATAGATCTCGGTCACCGTGCCGACTGTCGAGCGCGGGTTCTTCGAGGTCGTCTTCTGCTCGATGGAAATGGCAGGCGACAGGCCGCTGATATGGTCCACATCCGGCTTTTGCATCATGTCGAGAAACTGGCGCGCATAGGCCGATAGCGATTCGACATAGCGCCGCTGCCCCTCGGCATAGATCGTGTCGAAGGCCAGAGACGACTTGCCCGACCCCGAAAGCCCGGTGATCACGACCAGCCTGTCGCGCGGAATGTCCACGTCGATGTTCTTGAGGTTGTGCTCGCGCGCGCCGCGCACTGCGATGTTCTTCAGTTCGGCCATTCTGCCCCCTGCGGGTGAGTTTCATTTCAGATAGGCGCGCCACGCCATCGGTCCAAGTCAATTTTCGGACCCGGCGCGGGCGCGCGGCACGCTACGCCTATTTCTGCGCCAGGGCCCACGCACATATCGGGAACTGCGGATCATTTGTCAGATCGTCGGTCTCGGGATCGTACACGGGTGGCCAGTCGGATTCCAGATTGCGCGCGGCGGCGGCCCGGTTCCCCCATTGTCGCGCGGAGATCCGGGGCGCGTCGAACCCGGCCTCGATCAGCAGATTCGTCAGACCGCGCGCCGTCCACCGCGAACAATCCACCGGGTCACGGTGGTAGGGGATGAAGAACGGCACGGCCAGCCAGAACCAGCCATCCGCACGCAGCATCCGGCGCACATGGGCTATCGCGGCATGTGGCCTGTCCAGATGCTCCCAGACCTGATTGGCAAGGATCACATCGAAGCGCAAGACGCGCCCGTCGGCGTCGCGGAACGGCCCCTGACAGATATCGTGTTTCGGATACCGGAAACGGTCATAACTCCGGAACCCGAAGCGGCGGCCGAACTTGCCCGAAATTTCCGCCGCGTCCAGCGTCTCGGGTCCGAGGGCGGCCAACCAGCGGCGCGTGGATCTCTGCATCACGACACGGTTGAGGCTCGTCACGTCACACCCCGACGTTACGCTGGCCCGCCGACATGCTCATGGGCAGAAGAGATCGTTGAACACGGCAAACACCATCAGCGACAGGATGAGCGTCAGCCCGACCGTCATCAGAAAGCGCAGGGCGCGATCGCTTGGCGGGCGACCGGTCAGGGCCTCATAGGCATAGAACATCAGATGCCCGCCATCCAGAACCGGCACGGGAAAGAGGTTGAGCAGACCGACAGCCGTCGACAGGACCGCGATGAACCAGATGAAGCTTTGCGCGCCTTGGCTGGCCATCGCGCCAGAAACCTCGGCGATGCCGATCGGCCCGGACATGTTGCAGCTGCTGATCGCGCCGGTAATCATCGCGTAAAGCCCCGAGAGCGAGCTTGTGATGATCTGCCACGTCTGCGCGACGGCGGCGCCGACCGCCTCGACCGGGCCGCGCGCCTCGGTCGCGGGCTCGAAGGCCATGGCCCCGGCGATGCCGATGCGCCACTCGGTGCGGAAACCGCCATCGGGTTGTGGCTCGTCCACGCGGCGCGGTGTCAGGGTCGTGCTATAGGCGCCACTGTCCGGGCGCCACATGTCCAGAGCCAGCGATGCACCGTTCGAACCTTCGACGATCTCCTTGAGCTCGGAAAAGGCATGAACCGGCTGATCGTTCACCGCAGTGATCACATCGCCCACCCTGAGACCCGCGTCGAATGCCGCCGATTGCGGCGACAGCCCGCCGACAAGCGGCGGCATGATATGCGGGCCTTGGGCGCTGGTGCGCCGTCCGTCGCGCCGCACCTCGTAGTCGAGCAGGGAGCGGGTGGGCAGGTCGCGCAGAAACGCGTCGTCGATGCCGCCCGACCCCACTTCGGGCAGCGCCATGTCAGCGACGGCAAGCACCTCGTCACCGGGCTGAAGCGTCACACCCTCGACCGGAAGCGGCTTGAGCGCGCCCACGGTCAGCGGATCGGCGGTCTTCCCACCGGCCATCATGACGGCCGTGAAGATCAGGATCGACAGGATGAAGTTGAAGATCGGCCCTGCCGCCACCGTCGCTGTACGGGCCCAGAGCGGGGCCCCGTGCATGGTCTGTCGCAGACGCTCGGCCGGCACCTGCGCCATTGCGTCGCTGTCCTTGCCGCTGGCCGCATCGGCGTCGCCGAGAAACTTCACGTATCCGCCAAACGGCAGCGCGGCGACCTGCCAGCGCGTGCCGTGGCGGTCCATGCGCGAAAACAGGACCGGCCCGAACCCGAGTGAGAACACCTCGGCCTTGATGCCCGACCAGCGCCCGACAATGTAATGGCCATATTCGTGAATCGCGACGATCACGGACAGCGCAACGATGAATGCCAATATGGTCACGAGACCGCTTCCGAATTGCGGTAGGAGGGTTTGAAGATCCACGGACTATCCTTAAAGTTTTCGCGCTTCGGTCGCGGCGTCGGCACGGTCCCTAGCGAGATGGTCCATATGGGCCACCAGATCAAGGGTCGCGACAGCATTGCGCGCCTCTGACGTGGCGGTCAGGTCCGACAGGACCTCATCGACGACCGCGCTCATGTCGGTGAAGCGGATGCGCCCGGCGATGAAATGATCCAGCGCGCGCTCTTTCGCGGCATTGAAGATGGCGCCCGCAAGACCGCCCTCGGCCATCACCTCGCGCGCCAGACGCAGCGCCGGATAGCGCGCCTCGTCGGGGGTGCGGAACTCCAGCACACCGGCCGCAGCCAGATCTAGCGCGGGCACAGGCAGCGCACGCCGATGCGGCCAGTTGAGCGCATAGCCGATCGCGTGGCGCATGTCCGGCGGGCCGACATGCGCCATCAGCCCGCCATCACAGAACCCCACCAGCGCGTGGACCAGTGATTGCGGATGCACCAGCACCTCTATCTGGTCGGGGGTGAAGCCGAAGAACTCGCGCGCCTCGATCACCTCCAGCGCCTTGTTGAACATCGAGGCGGAATCGATGGTGATCCGTTGCCCCATGTCCCAGTTGGGATGCATTGAGGCCTCGGTCACCGTGGCCGCCGCAAGCCGCGCAAGCGGCCAGTCGCGGAACGCTCCGCCCGAGGCGGTGATGATGACGCGATCGACCGCCGACCGGTCCTCGCCCACGAGCGCCTGAAAGATCGCCGAGTGCTCGCTGTCCACGGGCAGTATGCGTGCGCCATGCGCGCGGGCGGTCCGCAGCAGAAGCGGCCCCGCGGTGACCAGCGACTCCTTGTTGGCCAGCGCCAGCGTCGTGCCCTGCTCGAGCGCCGCGAGGCCGGGGGCAAGCCCCGCCGCCCCGACGATGGCCGACATGACCCAGTCCGCGGGGCGTCGCGCCGCCTCTGTCAGGGCCGCCTGCCCCGCCGCCGCCTCGACGTCCGATCCATCCAGCGCGGCGCGCAGGTCCGGCAGCAGCTCGTCATGGGCGGTCACCGCGATATCCGCGCCAAGCCTCCGGGCGTCGGCGGCCAGGCGGGCGATGTTGCGTCCACCGGTCAGCGCCACGACGTCGTAGGCACCTGCATCGCGCCGGATCAGGTCGATCGTGCTTTGCCCGATGGACCCGGTCGCCCCCAGAATGGACACGCGTTTCATGCAACCCCCGGCAACAGGCCGACCGCCCGCAGGGCCAGCGTCAGCAGGGCCGCGCCGAGCATCGCGTCGAACCGGTCGAGCACGCCTCCGTGCCCGGGAATGAGGGTCGAGCTGTCCTTGACATCGCACAGCCGCTTCACCGCGCTTTCGGCGATGTCGCCCATCTGTCCGGCAAAACCCACAAGGATCGACACGGGCACCAGCGCGAGCCCCGCCCCGGTCGGACCTGCAAAGAGCGCGCCGATCACCCCGGCCCCCAGCCAACCGGCGACGGTGCCCGACCATGTCTTCTTGGGGCTGATGCTGGGCCAGAATTTCGGCCCACCCAGGCTGCGCCCCGCAAAATAGCCCGCGACATCCGACACGATCACGACCGAGACCAGCCACAAGATCCAGACCGCCCCCGCCTCGGCCCGCAAGAGGCCCATGGCGTAGCAACCCAGCAAGGCCCAAACCGCCAACGCCAGGAACGGCGCGCGATCTCGTGCCGCCCGACCGACCGCGACAAGCGCGGCGGCAAGCAGCAGGGGCAGCACGAAACTGCCCGGCAGCGACAGCGCCAGCCCGAGAACCACCGCCGCGACGATACCGGACCGCACGGCGCTGTCAGGCGTCTCGAACATCCGCGCCGCTTCCCAGATCATCAGCCCGGACAGCGCACTGACCAGCACGGCAAAGATCCAGCCACCTGCCCAGATGGCCCCGCCCCCGACCAGGGCCATGGCGACACCGGACGCCACACGCGGCGCGAGATCGGACCACCGCGCGCCCCCGCTCATGCGGAGACTGCACCGAAACGGCGATCGCGCACACCGTATTGCGCAAGCACATCCGCAAAGATCTCGCGGGTGAAATCGGGCCAGAGCGTGTCGATGAATTCGTATTCCGCATAGGCCGACTGCCAGAGAAGGAAATTCGAGATCCGCGCCTCGCCGGAGGTGCGGATGACCAGATCCGGATCGGGCACCACGCAGGTGTCGAGGTATCGCGGCAGCGTTTCCTCGTCGACATCCTCGGGTCGCAATTTCCCGGCAGCCACATCCCGCGCCAGCCGCTGGGTGGCGCGGGAAACCTCGTCGCGCCCGCCATAATTGAGCGCGATGGTCAGGTTCATGCCCGTGCAATGCGCGGTCATCGCCTCGGCCTCGTCCATCAGGCCGTGCAGCTTGGCATCCAGCCGGGGCCGGTCCCCAATGAACCGGACACGCACGTTCTCGCGCACGAAGGCCTGCATCTCTTTCATGATATAGCGCCGGAACAGGGTCATCAGCCCGGCCACCTCGGTCTGCGTGCGCTTCCAGTTCTCGGTCGAGAAGGCGAAGATCGTCAGGTACTCGACGCCGAGTTCGGGACAGGCCTCGACGATTTCGCGCACCCGGCGGGCACCGGCATGATGGCCGAAAAGCCGCGGTCGCCCGCGCGCCTGCGCCCAACGGCCATTTCCGTCCATTATGATCGCGACATGGCGCGGTCCGGCCGAATGGAGCTTTGTCTTAGCCATTTGCACGCCTTCCGTCATCAGACCTGCATGATCTCGGCTTGTTTGTGTTCGAGCGCATCGTCGACATGCTTGATGTACCTGTCGGTCAGATCCTGCACCTCGTCTTCCCAGAATTTCTGGTCATCCTCGGACATGCCGTCGGCCTTGGCCTTCTTGATCTTGTCCATTCCGTCTCGGCGCACGTTGCGGATCGCCACGCGGGCATGTTCGGCATATTGCGACGCGACCTTCGTCAGGTCCTTGCGGCGCTCCTCGTTCAATTCGGGGATCGGCAGCATGATGATGGTGCCGTTCATCTGCGGATTGATCCCGAGGCCGCTTTGGCGAATGGCCTTTTCGACCTTGTTGACAAGGCTCTTGTCCCAGACGTTGATCGTGACCATGCGCGGCTCCGGCACGTTGATGGTGCCCACCTGGTTGATCGGGGTCATCTGACCGTAGGCCTCGACCTGGACCGGCTCGAGCATCGAGGCCGAGGCACGGCCTGTTCGGAGAGAGGCGAATTCCGTCTTGAGCGAATTCATCGCCCCGTCCATGCGACGCTCAAGGTCGCTCGTGTCGATTTCGATATCGTCCGCCATGTCCGTTCTCGTCCTTCCTGTGGGCCGGTCCTTGCGCCCCTGTGTAGTCTCAACCATGCACGGTTGTATAGGTGCCCTCGCCTGCAAGGATGCCCTTGAACCCGCCCGGCTCGTCCAGCGAAAAGACGATGATCGGCAGATTGTTGTCCCGTGCAAGAGCGATGGCGGAGGCGTCCATCACGTTGAGATGCTGGGTCAGCACCTCGTCGAATGTCACGCTGTCGAACCGCTTGGCGTCGGGATGCTTCAGCGGATCCTTGTCGTAGACGCCGTCCACCTTGGTGCCCTTGAAGATCGCCTCGCAGGCCATTTCGTTGGCGCGCAGCGTCGCTGCGGTGTCGGTGGTGAAATAGGGATTGCCCGTGCCGGCGGCGAAAATGCAGATCCGCTTCTTTTCCAGATGGCGCACGGCCCGGCGGCGGATATAGGGTTCCGCCACCTCGTCCATGCGGATCGCCGTGATCACCCGACAGAACGCCCCGAGTTTCTCCAGCGCGGATTGCATCGCGAGCGCGTTCATCACCGTGGCCAGCATGCCCATGTAATCGGCGGTCGTCCGCTCCATTCCCTGTGCAGACCCCTGCAAACCGCGAAAGACATTGCCGCCACCAATCACCATGCAGATCTCTACCCCCAGATCATGCACGGTCTTGACCTCGCGCGCGATCCTCTCGACGGTCGGGGGGTGCAACCCGTATGAGGTATCGCCCATCAGAGCCTCGCCCGAGATTTTCAGCATGACGCGTTTGAATCTCGGTTTCTGGGTGTCGACAGGCGTCATGCAGGATCTCCGCAGCAGGTCAGTTGGCTGCAAAATGTCGCAAATGGCCCCAAGGTGCAATCGCAGAAACCATCGCTGTGCATGAAACCGCGGCCCCGGACCTCGTCATGCGTCGTGATCTCGGATACCCAGAGGGCATGGATATCATGCGCGACATCGCCCCTGCCCGCCCCGTCCTGATCGCCGGGCCGACCGCGACCGGAAAGTCGGCCCTCGCCCTTGCCATTGCGCGCGCGCAGGGCGGAATCATCGTCAATGCCGATGCAATACAGGTCTACGAGAACTGGCATGTTCTGTCGGCCCGGCCCGAACCCGAAGAAGTGGCGCAGGCCCCGCACAGGCTTTACGGTCATGTTGGCGCGCGACAGGACTATTCCGTGGGTCACTGGCTGCGCGAGATGTCGGATATCGTGCGGGGGCCCGACCGCCCGATCATCACCGGCGGCACCGGGCTGTATTTCGCGGCGCTGACCGAAGGTCTGGCAGAGATCCCCGCAACCCCGCCCGGAATCCGGCAAGAGGCCGACGAGCGTGTCGCGGCCGAGGGCCTCGGGGCGCTGCTCGACGTGCTCGATCCGGACACCCGCGCCCGGATCGACACCCGCAACCCGAAGCGCGTGCAGCGCGCATGGGAGGTGCAACGCACCACCGGACGCGGGCTGGCCGCATGGCAGGACACGACCCCCGCGCCGCTGCTGTCGCTGGACACCTGTCAGCCGCTCTTGATGACCGCCGAGACCGGCTGGCTGAACGCCCGGATTGCGCGGCGCTTCGACAGGATGCTCGACGCGGGCGCACTGGACGAGGTGCGCGCCAATCTTGACACATGGGACCCTGTGCGCCCGTCGTCGCGCGCCATCGGCGCGGCAGAGCTGGTGGCCTATCTGCGCGGCGAGACAACGCTGGACGAGGCACGCGAGGCAGCCACCATCGCCACGCGGCAATTCGCCAAGCGTCAGCGCACGTGGTTTCGCGCCCGCATGCGAAGCTGGCGGCGGATCGCCGCTGACGAAGTTTAGAAATTTCGCGGTTTTGTCCTGACACGACCGTGAATCCGTGCGAAAACTGGTCCAAATACGACAACCGGAGGCAGTGTCGATGAAACACGCTCAAGTCATGACCGTAGTGCAATGGGCGCGCGGCGCGACGTGGCGGGTCGGCCTGCAACATTCCTGCAAGAAGCACGCGCTGGTCTGGATCACGCGCGGCCAGGGCATCGCGGTGATCGGCGGGATCCGGCGGGGCCTCGGGGTGCACAACGCCCTGCACATTCCGGCGGGGACGATGTTCTCGCTCGATCTGGGCAAGGCGGGGTTCGGCCATGTCTGCGAGGTATCTCCGGACGGGACGGTCGAGATGCCCGACACCGTGCAGCACCTGCGCATCCGCGACACGGCCGGGCAGACCGAGTTGACCACGATCTTCGAAGTGATGCAGCGCGAGCAATCCGGCGCGCGCCCGTTCCTGGACGAGGCCCTGACGGCGCAGGCCCAGCGTCTCAGCGTCTGGCTGCGGCGGGCGATGGTCGAACATCCCGGCCCCGCCAAGCCCAATGCCGGCGAGCGACTGGTCGCCGCCTATGCCGCGCTGATCGAGCGTGATCACATGAACGGGCGGTCGATGGCGGTCTATGCGCGCGCGCTTGGTGTCACTCCGACGCATCTGACCCGCGTGTGCAAACAGCTTTCGGGGCACACCGCGGCCGACCTTCTCACCGAACGCAGCCTGCATGCCGCGCGGGAGATGCTGGAAGACAGCGAACTGCCCGTCGGTCGGATCGCGGCGGGGCTCGGGTTTGGCAGCGCCGCCTATTTCTCGCGATTCATCCTGCATCACACGGGTCAGAGCCCGTCGGCGTTGCGCAACAAGGCGGTCACGCGCCCAACCGTCGCGCGGGCGATTTGAGACCCGCACCGCGCGCGCGGTGGGTTGCGTTGCGCGGGGCTGGGTTGTCTAATCGACGTGGAACAGTTGACGATCAGGGGTCGCGCAAAGGCGACGACAGCAGACCATGACACACGAGATCCCGCCGCATCATCCCGCGACGACCGGCCTTGTGACGGACTTCGGACGCGGGCACATGGGGCGACGGGAATTCCTGACACGTGCCACGACGCTCGGGGCGAGTGCGGCCGCGGCCTACATGCTGGGCGGTCTGGGTGCGCCGGCGCGGGCGGATACGGCCATGCTCCGGGGCGGCACATTGCGCATCCAGCAAACCGTCCGACCGCTCGGAGATCCGCGCAGTTTCGACTGGAGCGCCAAGGCCAACCAGACGCGCGGTTTTCTGGAGTATCTCGTCGAATATCAGGCCGATGGCACGTTGCGCGGCATGCTCCTGCAAGACTGGGAGGTCAACGAGGACGCGACACGCTACGTCCTGCACGTGCGCCCCGGCATCCGCTGGAACACCGGCGACACCTTCACGGCGCGGGACGTGGCGCGCAATATCGAACGCTGGTGCGACACGACCGTACCTTCCAATTCAATGGCCAACCGCTTCACCGCGCTGATCGATCTCGCCACGGGCAAGGCCCGCACCGGGGCGGTTACCGTCGCCGACAACCTGACGGTAATCTTGCACCTGGCGCGACCCGACATCGCGGTGATCGCCAACATGTCCGACTATCCCGCCGCCATCGTGCATGAAAGCTACGATGGCGGTGATCCGTTCGCGGATGGCATCGGCACCGGCCCGTTTCGCCCGGTCAGCCTTGACGTGGGCAAAAGCTGCATCCTCGAACGGCAGACCGATCATGAATGGTGGGGGACCGAGGTGTTCGGCGGACCGTGGCTCGACCGGGTGGAATTTCTGGATTTCGGCACGAACCCCTCTGACTGGCTGGCGGCCGCGCAGGCCGGCGAGATCGACCTGCTGTATGAAAGCGTGGGCGATTTCATAGATTCGATGAACGACATTGGCTGGACCGCGACCCGTGTCGAGACCGCCGATACCATCGTCATCCGTGGCTCGCAGCGCCCCGAAATTGAGGGCGGGAACCCGTACCGCAATGCGCGTGTGCGCCGCGCCTTGACGTTGGCCGTGGACAACGCTGTCTGCCTCGAACTGGGCCATGACGGGCGTGGCACGCAAGCCCAGAACGATCATGTCTGCCCGATCCACCCCGCCCACGCGGATCTCGGACCGGTCCCGCTGAACCCCGCCCGCGCGCTGCAAGAAATCGTGGCAGAGGGGTTTCTCGATTTCGAGCACGAGCTTGTGACGATCGACGACCAATGGCAACGCTACACCGGCGATGCCGTCGCGGCACAACTGCGGGACGCGGGGCTGAAGGTCAGGCGCAGGATCGTGGCGGGCAGCACCTTCTGGGAAAACTGGCTGAACTACCCGTTTTCCGGCACGCAATGGAACCACAGACCGCTTGACGTCCAGGTGCTGGGGCTTGCCTATCGCAGCGGCGCGGTCTGGAACGAGACCGGGTTTTCCGACCCGGAGTTCGACCGCTTGCTCGACGAGGCCAATCGCCTGTCCGATCCCGACACGCGGCGCGGCGTGATGTCACGGTTGCAGTCCATTTTGCGCGAGAACGGTGTGATCCTGCAGCCCTACTGGCGTGCGCTTTACAATCACCACAACGGACGGGTGGTGAATGCCGAAAAGCACCCGGCCCACGAAATCCACCTGCACAAGATCGGGTTCGCGGGCTGAGTGGTGTCGATCAGATGCCCAGGATGACCTTCACGTAATTGCGCGTTTCCTTGTAGGGCGGGACGTCGCCATATTCGCGGACCGCGCGCGGACCCGCATTGTAGGCGGCGAGCGCCAGGCGCCATGACCCGAAGGTGCGGTACTGCTCGGCCAAGTATCGCGCGCCACCTTCGAGGTTCTCGCGCGGATCGTGCGGATTGACGCCCAGCATCCGGGCCGTCTGCGGCATGAGCTGCGCCAGCCCGATCGCCCCCTTGTGAGACCGCGCATCGGCGCGCCACGCCGATTCCTGCTGGACAAGCCGCAGGAACAGATCCTCTGGCACGCGGTAGCGCCGCGCCGCCTGTTTCGCCACGTTGAGATACGGCCCCCGATAGCTGCCCCGAAAGGCCGGTGACAGCTCGTCCCATTTGGTGGGGGCCTTGAAGCGTTTCGGCTGAAGCCTGACAGAGTTGTTGTATTGCTGCCGGGCGCGCGAATCCAGAACGCCTGTTTGCGACTTGAAGGTCGTGAGACGGCCCTTGGTCGACACCGTGTCGGCCTGCCCCCCCCGAGGCAGCCCCAGCATCAGGGCCATCGCCGCGATGACCACCGCGCATTTCAGTCCGCGCATCTTGTTTGTCCCATCACTGTCCCATGCGCATCATACGCAAGATTCACATGATTTCGACCCATTTTTCCGTGCCGCATGCGCCGGTTGACCGGTCCTGTGCCGGACGGTGCCATTTTTATCTTTCCTTCATGTCTTTGCGATGGTGTAACCATGCCAATTCAGGAACCGCTTGATCCAAGGAGGGCGCGATGGCCGGCTCTGTAAACAAGGTAATCATCATCGGGAATCTGGGCCGTGACCCGGAAACGCGGACCTTCCAGAACGGTGGCAAGGTCTGCAACTTGCGCATCGCCACGTCCGAAACATGGAAGGACAAGAACACCGGTGAACGCCGCGAAAAGACCGAATGGCATTCTGTCGCGATCTTTTCCGAACCGCTCGCGCGGGTGGCCGAGCAATACCTACGCAAGGGCTCGAAGGTCTATATCGAAGGCCAGCTCGAAACGCGCAAGTGGCAGGATCAGTCGGGTCAGGACCGCTACTCGACAGAGGTCGTGCTGCGCCCCTACCGCTCTGAACTGACGATGCTCGACGGAAAGGGCGAAGGCGGCGGTAGCGGCCCAAGCTATGGCGGCGGTCAGGATCAGGGGTATGGCGGCGGCGATTACGGCGGCGGCCCGGCCGAGCCGCAGGGCGGCGGCCGTCCGGCGCGCGACATGGATGACGAAATTCCGTTCTGATCCCGCCCTATTGGTTCGCGATCGGGTGTCTCCACCCGATTGCGGCATATCCGGCGCGCTGGCGCCTGTAGCAGGCGACAGGGCGCGCGATGGCGTATCGCGACCGCGTAAATACCCCTTTACCTCTGGTCTTTCCGCGTTGCGGCATATAGGGCGCGGGTCATCACGGTAGAGGACACCGCAAATGGATCTGCGCAACATCGCCATCATCGCCCATGTCGACCACGGCAAGACCACACTCGTGGACGAGCTGCTGAAACAGTCGGGCGCGTTCCGCGCCAACCAGGCGGTCGATGAACGCGCCATGGACAGCAACGATCTGGAACGCGAACGCGGCATCACGATCACCGCCAAGCCCACCAGCCTGATGTGGAAATCCACCCGCATCAACATCGTCGACACCCCCGGCCACGCCGATTTCGGCGGTGAGGTCGAGCGCATCCTGTCGATGGTCGATGGCGTCGTGCTGCTGGTGGACGCCGCCGAAGGGCCAATGCCGCAAACCAAGTTCGTCACCTCCAAGGCGCTCGCCCTCGGTCTGCGCCCCATCGTCGTGCTCAACAAGGCCGACAAGCCGAACGCGGAACCCGACCGCGCGCTCAACGAGGTGTTCGACCTCTTCGCCAATCTCGACGCCGATGACGACCAGCTCGACTTTCCGCACATGTATGCCTCGGGGCTCGGCGGTTGGGCCGATCACGAGGTCGACGGGCCGCGCAGGGATCTCTCGGCGCTGTTCGACCTGATCGTGAACCACGTCCCCGCCCCGAAGCAGATCGCGCGCGCGGACGAGGATTTCAGCATGCTCGCCACCACCCTCGGCGCCGACCCGTTCGTCGGCCGCCTGTTGACCGGCCGCGTCGAATCGGGCCGCCTGCGGGTGGGCGCGACCGTGCAGGCCCTGTCGCGCATCGGCCAGAAGATCGAACAGTTCCGCATCAGCCGCATCCAGGCGTTTCGCGGCCTGATGAGCCAGGACATCGACGAGGCCGTGGCCGGCGACATCGTCAGCATCGCGGGCATGTCCAAGGCCACCGTCGCCGACACGATCTGCGCCCTGGCCGTGGACGAGCCGATCGCGGCGCAGCCCATCGACCCGCCCGTGATCACCGTAAGGTTCGGCATCAATGACAGCCCGCTTGCCGGGCGCGACGGCAAGAAGGTGCAAAGCCGCGTGATCCGCGAGCGCCTGATGAAGGAGGCCGAATCGAACGTCGCCATCCGCGTCGACGACGCGCCGGGCGGCGAGGCCT
The DNA here is from genome assembly GCF_050896375.1 of Roseovarius tibetensis. Lineage (NCBI taxonomy): Bacteria > Pseudomonadati > Pseudomonadota > Alphaproteobacteria > Rhodobacterales > Roseobacteraceae > Roseovarius > Roseovarius tibetensis. The sequence continues at coordinate 2,668 of NZ_JBPBBB010000014.1, read as the reverse complement.
TCGAGGTCGCGGGGCGCGGCGAATTGCAGATGGGCGTGCTGATCGAGAACATGCGCCGCGAAGGTTTCGAGCTGAGTATCTCGCGGCCGCGGGTGGTGCTGCGCGAGGACGAGAACGGCAACCAGCTTGAACCCGTCGAGGAAGTGACCATCGATGTCGATGACGAGTATTCCGGCGTCGTGATCGAAAAGCTGACCGGCCCGCGCAAGGGTGACCTTGTGGAAATGAAGCCCGCCGATGCCGGCAAGACCCGGATCATCGCACATGTACCGTCACGCGGTCTGATCGGCTATCACGGCGAGTTTTTGACCGACACGCGCGGCACGGGCGTGCTGAACCGGGTCTTTCACGACTGGGTGCCCCATCGCGGCCCGATTCCGGGACGGCGCGCGGGCGTGCTCATATCCATGGAAAACGGCGAGGCGGTGGCCTTTGCGCTGTGGAACCTCGAAGAGCGGGGCAAGATGTTCATCGGGGCCCAGGCCAAGGTCTATCAGGGGATGATCATCGGCGAACACAGCCGCGAGAACGATCTTGAGGTGAATCCGCTCAAGGGCAAGAAGCTGACCAACGTGCGCGCCTCGGGCACCGACGAGGCGGTGCGCCTGACCACGCCCGTCACCCTCAGCCTCGAAGGGTCGATCGCCTATATCGACGATGACGAGCTTGTCGAGGTGACGCCCAATGCCATTCGCCTGCGCAAGCGCCTGCTCGACCCCACCGACCGCAAGCGGCAGTCGAAGAAATCCTGACCCCAAAACCGGACTGGCCCTGCGCACGTAAAAATGGACGGCGCAGGGTCAGGCCGGATATCCGGACGGGTGGCGAGGCGACCCAGACCCGTACTGCCGGACAGCGCGCGTCATTCCACCAGAAGACGCGCCTCGTGTTTCTTGAGCGATCGGCGCGCCGCCTGATACGCGTTTACGCCCCGGACACCGCGCAGTTCCGGGAACAGTTCGAATATCTCGCTGCGCTGCTCGGTCCCCAGACCGTCGAGTACCTGTTCACCGGGTTGAAAGCTTTCAGTCCACGCCCCGTTCGACAGCACGACCTCGTGCTGATCGAACATGAAGTGGATATAGGTCGTCGCACGTACGCCCGCCGGGCCGATACCTTCCATGCCGGTCATGTGCTTGGCCGCCGCCAGAACCTCGCGATCGTCAAAGTAGAGCGCGGCGCGATCCGAATTGAGCAACACCCGGTGTTGCGGGCTGACCAGCATGTCATGCAGGGGTAGCCCCCGCCCAAGCGCCCCGGCACGGATCAGGATCGGGCAAAGATGCGGTGCCTTGCGCAGTTCCTGCCCGGTGAGGGCGCGTTGACCGATCCAGCGGATTTCCTGCAATCCGTTGTCGCGCGTGATGATCCGGTCGCCGACCTGCAGATCCTCGACCGCACATTCCCCGCGCGGCGTGGCGATCCGCGTGCCCGGTGTGAAACACGGAACGATGTTCTCGATCTCATAAAAGTTGAAGCTGCCGGTGACGGTGCCATCCGGCGCATCCAGGAAGTTGACCGTGCCGCTTGTCGAATTTCCATCGGGATCAGTCGTTTCCCCGACGATCTCGAACGGACCGAGCCCGGTCAGATCAATCGTGTCAAAATCAGTACCGCCGCTGCCGCCGTAGATTTCGTCACCGTCGGAGGCCCCGAGAAACGTGTCGCTTCCATCGCCACCCAAAAGCACGTTCGCACCGGAATCGCCCGAAATCGTGTCGTCACCGCCTCCACCGACGACGGTATCGTTGCCATCCCCGCCAAAGATCAGGTCGTTGCCGGACCCACCGTCGAGAATGTCATCTCCCAGCCCGCCGTCGAGGATATCATTGCCCGTGCCGCCCAGCAGGCGGTCATTGCCGTCATTCCCGAAAAGAACGTCATTGCCGGGTCCGCCGTCGATCCTGTCGTCACCGCGACCGCCACTGATGGTATCGTCACCATCGCTGCCGAAGACCGTATCGTTGCCCGCGTTCCCGAAGATCAGGTCATCGCCGTCCCCGCCGTCAATGCTATCGGCATCCGCCGTCCCGAAGAGCGTGTCATCGCCCGTGGTGCCCTGAACCGGGGCCGATGTTGCGGATGCGGTGCTGAACAGCCCGAAGCCGGACCCGTCATCGGTGCTTGAAGGGTCGGCGCCGTCGTCCTTGGTCGCGCCCGTCGCACCGCCATCGGCCGGATCGTTCGCAGTCCCTTGGGGATCATCGGCCTGCGCGGTGCGGCTCTTGTCATCACCTGCACCCTGCTCTGCGCCCTCCTCCTCGGGACGGAGCGTCGGATCTTCCGGATCAGTCTGCGTGTCGGCTGGCTTGGCGGTTTTCGACGTGTCGTCGAGGCCGTCCTGCGTGCCCTCGTCTCTGCGTTTCACCATGGGTATCTCTCGCTTTCACTGAAGCGTCCACATTCCGTGCGCGATGGTCGGTTTCATTCTTGGCGGCGACGCGCGCCTTCAGCGCCTGTCCTCTGATGACCGCAGCACGGACTGTAACTGGCAATATACGAATCGTGTCATTATCAAGCTCGAATCTTCGCAAGGGTAACGCGCCATGCTTAGCGGAGCGCGACCACCCAATGTGATAAATAATGTCTTAACCCGACATTCCCCAAGTGGCCTACCATCTGACGTCAAGATCCCATGACGAGGCCAGCGGATCAAGCGTATTTGACC
>NZ_JBPBBB010000013.1:0-91973 GCF_050896375.1 Roseovarius tibetensis | reverse complement strand
CCCGGCATCTCCGTCTCGGCGATGTCGATCTCCTTGCGCCCATACGCCGCCAGACCGATGTCCTTGATGATGTAATCCGTGGGGTTGATCTTTTCAGATTTGTTCATGTGTCTCGTCCTCTTATGATTTGAAATGCGTGGCGGGGATCACTCGGCGGCCTTGGTGACGCCGAACACCCCGGCCAGTTCCTGTGCTAGATCGGTCCTTTCCCAGGAAAAGCCGCCATCCTCGGACGGGGCCCGACCGAAATGACCGTAGGCCGCGGTGCGCGCATAGATCGGGCGCAACAGGTCAAGATGCTCGCGAATGCCGCGCGGGGTCAGCCGCACCATCTCACGCAGGGTCGTCGCAAGCTTGTCCTCGTCCACGCGGCCCGTACCCAGCGTGTCGACATAGACCGCCACGGGTTCCGGCACGCCGATGGCATAGGCCAGCTGGATCTGGCACTTGGTTGCGAGGCCCGCCGCGACGACGTTCTTGGCGAGGTAGCGCGCGGCATAGGCGGCCGAGCGGTCCACCTTGGTCGGGTCCTTGCCGGAAAACGCGCCGCCGCCATGCGGGGCCGCCCCGCCATAGGTATCGACGATGATCTTGCGCCCGGTCAGGCCCGCGTCGCCATCGGGGCCGCCGATGATGAACTGCCCGGTGGGGTTCACGATCAGGCGGTCATCGGGCAGCGACCAGTCGTCGGGGAAGGCGCGCTTGATATAGGGCTTGACCATCTCGCGGACCTGCTCTTGCGTCACGTCCTCGGTATGCTGGGTCGAGACAACCACGGTGTCGACGCCGACCGGCACGCCGTTGCGGTATTTCAGCGTGACCTGGCTTTTGGCGTCGGGGCCGAAGCCGGGCTGCGCACCGGATTTGCGGTCCTGGGCCATGTGCCGCAGGATGCGGTGCGAGAACTGGATCGGCGCGGGCATCAACTCGTCGGTCTCGTTGCAGGCATAGCCGAACATGATGCCCTGATCGCCGGCCCCTTCTTCGCCCTTGTCGCCTTCATCCACGCCCATGGCGATGTCGGCGGACTGCTCGTGCAGCAGGTTCTCGACCGCGCAGGTCTTCCAGGAAAAGCCTTTCTGTTCGTACCCGATGTCGCGGATCGCGTTGCGGGCAATCTCCTCGACATGCTGGCGCACCTCTGCGGGGCCGCGCACCTCGCCGGCGATGACCACGCGGTCGGTGGTCGCAAGCGTCTCGCAGGCGACCCGGCTCAGCGGGTCGGCACTCAGATACGCATCGAGAACCGCGTCCGAAATCCGGTCACACACCTTGTCGGGGTGGCCCTCGGACACCGATTCACTGGTGAAAAGCCATGTCTTGTCAGTCATCTCGTTCCTCTCCTTGTGAGTTTGTTTTCACTTTGGCCCGACCGTTCGGTCAGGCTGTTCGGGGATCAGGCCGCGTCCTCGCGCGCCGCAGCACCCGGCGTGTAGCCGAGGCTGGGTGCCAGCCATTTCTCCATGTCTGCCAGATCCATGCCCTTGCGCCGCGCGTAGTCCGCCACCTGGTCGGGACCAAGCCGGCCGATACCGAAATACCGTGCCTCGGGATGCGCGAAATACATGCCCGATACGGCCGCGGCGGGCCACATCGCGAAGGATTCCGTCAGTTTCAGACCGGTATGCTCCGGCGCCTGCAACAGATCGAAGATCTTGCGCTTTTCGGTGTGATCCGGACAGGCGGGATATCCCGGCGCGGGCCGGATACCGCGGTATTTCTCGACGATCAGGTCCTCGTTCGACAGCCGCTCGTCGGGCGCGAACCCCCAGAGCGACCGGCGCACGCGCTCGTGCAGCGCCTCGGCAAAGGCTTCGGCGATGCGGTCGCCCAGTGACTGCACCATGATCGATTCGTAATCGTTGCCCTCGGCCTTCAGACGGTCCGCGATCTCGTGCACCTCGGGCCCGGTGGTCACGGCAAAGCCGCCGATCCAGTCGGGCGTGCCCGTCGGTGCCACGAAATCGGCCAGGCACATATGCGCCTTGTCGCCGGATTTCTTGCCCTGCTGGCGCAGTTGCGGCATGCGCGCGGCGATTTCGCGACGCTCTTCATCGGTCCAGACAAGGATATCGTCGCCGTCTGCATTCGCCGGCCACAGCCCGACGACCCCGCGCGGCTTGAACCAGTCCTCGGCCACGATCCGGTCGAGCGTCTTCTGCGCGTTGTCGTACAGTTCGCGCGCGGTCGGACCCATCTCGGGGTGATCGAGGATGTCGGGAAAGCGCCCGCGCATCTGCCACGTGTCGAAAAACGGGCCCCAGTCGATATAGCCACGCAGCGCCTCGACCGCCATGTCGTCGATCACCGTCAGCCCCGGCGATTGCGGCGCGGGCGGGCGATACTCGGACCAGCCGCCGTCAAAGGCATTGGCGCGCGCGGTCTCGATCGGGGTGGTTGCACGATCGCCGGTCTTCGCGGACCCGGCGCGCATCTTGTCTTGGCCCTCCAGCACCTCTGCGAGGTAATCCGGTCGCGCCTTTTTCGACAGAAGCTTGGACACCACGCCGACGGCTTTTGACGCGTCATCGACATGGATCACGCCATGGTCGTATTCGGGCGCGATCTTTAGCGCGGTGTGCTTTTTCGAGGTTGTGGCCCCACCGATCAGCAGCGGCAGATCCATTCCCTGCCGCTTCATTTCCGCGGCGACATCGACCATCCGGTCCAGCGACGGCGTGATCAGCCCCGACAGCCCGATGATATCGGCCTTTTCCTCGCGGGCCTTGGCGAGGATATCCTCGGTGGGCACCATCACGCCCATGTCCACGACGTCGTAATTGTTGCATTGCAGCACGACGCCGACGATGTTCTTGCCGATGTCGTGCACGTCGCCCTTGACCGTGGCCATCAGCACCTTGCCCTTGGCCGAGGTGTCGCCCTGAAGCCGCTTTTCCTCTTCCATGTAGGGCAGCAGATGGGCGACGGCGGTCTTCATCACGCGCGCGGATTTCACCACCTGCGGCAGGAACATCTTGCCCGCCCCGAACAGGTCGCCGACGACGTTCATGCCATCCATCAGCGGCCCCTCGATCACGTCGAGCGGCTTGTCGGCCCGTTGGCGGCATTCCTCGGTGTCGTCGATCACGTGATCGGTGATGCCATGGACCAGCGCGTGTTCAAGCCGTTTCTCGACGGCCTGCTCGCGCCACTTGGGATCTTCCTTCTTGGTGGCCTCGCCCGATCCGCGATACTTGTCGGCGATGTCCAGCAGACGTTCGGTCGCGTCGTCACGGCGGTTGAACAGCACGTCCTCGACGCAGTCGCGCAACTCGTCGGGTATATCGTCATAGACGGTGATCTGGCCCGCATTGACGATCGCCATGTCCAGCCCCAGCGGAATCGCATGATAGAGGAACGCCGAATGCATCGCCTCGCGCACCGGATCGTTGCCGCGAAACGAAAACGACACGTTCGACAGCCCGCCCGAGATATGGGTGTCGGGCATGTCGGCCTTGATCAGCTTGATCGCGTCGAAAAAGGCGTTGGCGTAGTCGTTATGTTCCTCGATGCCTGTGGCCACCGCAAAGATATTGGGATCGAAAATGATGTCCCACGGCTCGAACCCGGCCTTTTCGACCAGAAGGTCGTAGGACCGGCGGCAGATCTCGTACTTGTGCTGCGCGGTCTCGGCCTGGCCGTTCTCGTCGAAGGCCATGACGACCACCGCGGCCCCGTAACGGCGCACGGTGCGCGCCTGTTCGAGAAATGCCTCTTCGCCTTCCTTCAGCGAGATAGAGTTGACCACGGACCTACCCTGGATGCATTGCAGCCCGGCCTCGATCACCTCGAACTTGGAACTGTCGACCATAACCGGCACGCGGCTGATATCGGGTTCCGACGCGATCAAGTTGAGGAATGTGATCATCGCCTCTTTGGAATCGAGCAGACCCTCATCCATGTTCACGTCGATGATCTGCGCACCGTTCTCGACCTGGTTGCGCGCCACGTCGAGCGCGCCGTTGTAGTCGCCGTTCATGATCAGTTTCTTGAAGCGGGCCGACCCGGTGACGTTGGTGCGTTCGCCGATGTTGATGAAACTGGAAATGCCTGTCGTCATGCCGCATCCTCCTCGGTGGCCGCGCCTGCCGCCTCGAACATCTCCAGACCGCTCAGGCGCATGCGCCGCACGGTGTTCGGAATGGCGCGGGGTGTCTTGCCCGCGACCGCCTCGGCGATGGCGCGGATGTGATCGGGCGTCGTGCCGCAGCAGCCGCCCACGATGTTGACGAGGCCCGTGTCGGCCCATTCGCCGAGATGGCTGGCGGTTTCCTCGGGTGTTTCGTCATAGCCGCCCATCTCGTTGGGCAGGCCGGCATTGGGGTAGGCGCTGACACGGGTGTCTGCGACTTCCGACAGCGTACGCACATGCTGGCGCATCTCGCCCGCGCCAAGCGCGCAGTTGAGCCCGACGGAAAAGGGCCGCGCATGGCTCATCGAGACCCAGAACGCCTCGGGCGTCTGGCCGGTCAGCGTGCGCCCGGATCGGTCCGTGATGGTGCCCGAGATCATGAGGGGCGGCACTGTCAGGCCCTCATCGGCAAGGCTGTCGATGGCAAAAAGCGCGGCCTTGGCGTTGAGCGTGTCGAAGATCGTCTCGACCAGGATCAAATCGCAGCCTGCCTCGATCAGCGCGCGGGCGGCCTCTCCATAGGCCTTGGCCAGACCTTCGAAGGTCACGGCGCGAAAGCCGGGGTCGTTGACGTCCGGGCTGATCGACGCGGTCCGGTTGGTCGGCCCGATCCCACCCGCGACCCAGCGCGGACGCTCGGGGGTCGAGGCCGCCTCGGCGGCTTCGCGTGCAAGGCGCACGCTTTCCGCGTTCATCTCGCACACAAGATCCTCCATGCCGTAATCGGCCTGGCTGATCGCGTTGGCCCCGAAGGTGTTGGTGCACAGGATATCCGCGCCCGCTTCGAGGAAATCACCATGGATCCGGCGGATCATGTCGGGCTGCGTCAGGCTCAGCAATTCGTTGTTGCCACCCACGTCGTGCGGGTGATCCACAAAGCGCTCGCCGCGATACGTGGCCTCGTCCGGGCTTTCATTCTGGATCATCGTGCCCATCGCCCCGTCGAGCACCAGTATGCGTCGGGCGGCGTGGTCTTTGATATCGGCTGTCATCGTGATTGGGTCCTCTCGTCTCGCGGATCAGGCGGCCCAGGCTTTCGCATGTCCGACCGGGATACCTAGCGCCCTGCAGATCGCAAGCGACAACTCGGGCTTGTTCAAGGTATAGAAGTGAAACGCGTCAACGCCAGCGTCGATCATCCGCTGGCACTGCTGCGCGGCCAGATACGTGGACACCATGGCGTGCATGTCGGGCGCGTCATCAAGACCCGCGAACATCTCTTCCATCCAGTCCGGTATGCTGGCGCCGCAGCCTTCGGAAAACCGCTTGATGGCGGGAAAGCTGGCCACCGGCATGATGCCCGGCACGATCGGCGCGGTGATGCCCGCCGCCCGCGCGCGGTCGATAAACCGCAGGACCGTGTCCGTCTCGAACGCGAATTGCGTGATCGCACAGTTGGCCCCGGCATCGAGCTTGCGTTTGAGGTGATCGAGATCGCCTTGCGCACTCGCAGCCTCGGGATGCACCTCGGGGTAGGCCGCAACGGCGATGTCGAAATCCGCGACGCGGCGCAGTCCCGTCACAAGTTCGGCGGCGTCGTGATAGCCGTCCTCGGCCAGCGTTTCGCCCTCTGGCAAATCGCCACGAAGGGCCACGATGCGGCGGATGCCGCTGTCCCACATCTCTTGCGCCTGCGCGTCGATCGCGGACCGCGAGGCCCCGACACAGGTCAGGTGGTGCGCCACGGGCAACCCGGTGCTTTTCGCCACCATGTGCACGACCTCGGCGGTACGCGCGCGGGTGCTGCCGCCGGCCCCGTAGGTGACCGAGAAATAGTCCGGCCCGACCTCGGCAAGGCGGCCCGCTGCCTGTTTCAGCGTTTCAAGACCCGCATCCGTCTTGGGCGGGAACAACTCGAACGATACGTCGATCTGGTGATCGGGAATTGGCCCGGTCATCGATAACACTCCATCTGAGGAAAATCCGCGGCAGCCGGGCGCGACCCTTGGGGCCTGCCCGGCAAAACCGGTTCAGGCAGGCTTGCGGAAGGTCTGGATGCCCCAGGCCAGATGCCCCGCATCGGCGGCCTTGACCCAGTTCTCCAGCCCGATTGCCATCTTGTCGAGATACTCGGCGGAGCTGCCATTCTCGCGCAGACGATCATAGTTGGCCAGCAATTCCTCGCGGACGCGGGCATAGTGGTTGCGCAACTGACCGGTCATGTCGTCCTGCTCGACGATCTCGAACCCGAGCGTCTCGGCCACTTCGCGGTAGAACCGCATGGACCCAAGGCTGTTGAGTTGCAGCCGGTCATAGACCGGTTGCAGCACGCCGGGCGGCACGTCATCGGCCTGCATCGGATCGGTAAAGATCAGGTGTCCGCCGGGCTTGAGTACGCGGAACGCTTCCGCGATCACCTTGTCGCGCTGATCCGAATGCAGGAAGCTGTCCTGGCTCCAGACCACGTCAAAGCTATTGTTGTCTGCGGGGACGTCCTCGAACACGCCGTGGCGGACGTTGATCTTGCTGCCAAGCTTGGCCGCGCGGATCTTGCCAAGATTGTATTCGTTCTGCGTCTCGGAAATGTTCAGGCAGACCGCATCGCAGCCGGTGTCACGCACCAGCGTGCGCATCGCGCCGCCATACCCGGCGCCCATGTCCAGAACGCGCGACCCGGCGGTCATTTTCGGCAGGCGCTTGACCATTTCCGCGATCGTCAGATCGCTGGCGGTGCGGATGTCATCGGTCGTGTCATACAGCCCGATATGCAGATCCTCGCCGCCCCAGATCGTGGAATAGAACGTGTCGGCGTCGTCGCTGTCATAGTAATCTTCGGTGACGTCGCGAATATCGGTCTCGCCATCTTCCTTGACGCCGCCCCAGCGCACAAGGTGAAGTGCGGATTTCTCGGCCACGTGGATGAAGAAATCGGGATCGTCCTCGGCATAGGTTTCCTGGAAATCGCCATAGGTGCGCACGCGCTCGAACCCGGCCTCTTTCAGCAGGCGGCGGACATAGTTCTTGCGGATCGGGCACATGTTGAGCGTGAACTGCTCGCCATCCGGAAAGCTGTAGACCATGCGGCACAGCCCCTCGTCGACATGGCTCGGCTCGGCGGTCACCTTGTCGCCGCAATAGTAATACTTGTGCTTTGTGGAATATCCCTGATCGAGCATCGCATCATAGTTGCGCTGATCGAGGATGAGGATACCGTCATGCTTGAGCGCCGCATAGAATTCCGCCAGCGCGCGGCGGCGGTCCTGCTCTTCATGCAGGTGCGTGAAGGAATTTCCAAGGCAGATGATCGCGTCATACTTGCCGTTGATATCCCGGTTCAGCCAGCGCCAGTCAGCCTGCGCGGTCTTCAGGATCAAACCCCGCGCCTGACCGTTGTGAAACGCCTTGGCCACCATGTTGGCGGATCCATCGGCGGCGGTGACGTCAAAACCCGCTTCGGTCAACCGGACGGAATGAAACCCGGTGCCGCAGGCGACGTCCAAGACCCGTTCCTTGCCACGGGCACGAAGAATATCGATAAAGAACTGGCCTTCGCTCTCGGCGCGGGCCTGCCAGTCGATCAGCTCGTCCCATTTGTCGACGAAGGTTTTGACATATTCCTTGCGGTAGTGATCGGTTTCACGATCTGCTGTCGGATCCTCGCCGTAGACCTGTTCCTTCAGCGCAAATTCGGCATTTCCGGTGCTTGGATTCGTCATGTGTCTCGTCGCTCCTTTTCACAATCTTCCGCCAGCGCGCCCGGCTTCGGACCGCCATAGTCCGGTCGCGCCATTCCGCGGACTGCAGATATGGGTTTCGACCGATCATCGAATTGTCTTTATCGAGGCACGCCTTTCGGGGGCGGCCTTGCGGCGCGGCCGGATTTTCTCCGGTTCGTGCTTGTAGCGGTGATATTATTATTTGCCTTGACTAAGCGTTGTTCACCGCTAACGCCGGGTTCGAGGGATACGTTACATAGTTCAAACGGCATTTCAAGTTTTGTGAACGACATTCATGCCACAAATGAGCCAAATTGATGATTTGCAAGGCAAACAATCGGTATCACGCGTATGTGCTGCCTGTGACAGCAGGTTGCGACCATTGGTCAGAGGCGCGTCAGGGGGTCCGACGCCGCACAAGTTGGCCTGTCGGGCCTCGTTTTCAGGCTGTACCAGCGTGCAATAAGGCGCGGTCGCAGGATCGCGCAACCACGCCGGGTCAGGACGTGGCGCGTTCAACGCCTTCGGTGATCGCGGCGCGAAGCTTGCGTTCCAGCGTGGCGCGCTTGGCCTCAGAATGGAACTTGAGGCCGAACATGTCCTTGACATAGAAACTGTCGACGACCTTTTCGCCAAACGTGGCGATCACCGCCGAGGCGATATACACGTTGGACGCGGCAAGCGTCCGCGTCAGATCGTATAGCAGGCCGGGCCGGTCGCGGGTGTCCACCTCGATGATCGTGTAGACCTCGGACCCGTCATTGTCGAAGGTGATATGCGTGGGCACCCGGAACGCGCGCTCGCGCTTTTTCAGCTTGTCGCGCGACTTGATGGCCTCGCGCGGGACAACTTCGCCCTGCAATGTCTTGTGGATCATCTGGCGCAGACGGGGCAACCGGTCGGATTCGAACGGGTGGCCGTCATCGTCCTGAATCCAGAACACGGCGGTCGCGAACCCGTCCTTGGACGTGTAGGTGCGCGCATCGACCACATTCGCCCCCACAAGTGCCAGCGCGCCGGCAAGTCGCGAGAATATGCCGGGATGATCGGCCAGCGCAAAGCACGCGCGGGTGGCGTCGCGATCCTCGTCGATGGCCAGATCGATGCCGATCTCGTCGGCGTGCAGCGACCACAGAAGCCGCGCGAAGATCACATGCGCGGTGACATGCAGCCCCTGCCAATAGGGGGGGTAATGTCGGTTGGTCTCTTGCTTGAGGTGGCGTGGATCCCAGTCCGACAGCGCCTCGCGCAGGTTACGCTTGGCATCCGCGCCGCGCTGTTCGCGGGTGAACTCCTCGAACCCGTCCTCGAGAACACGCCGCGTCTGACGGTAGAGCGCGCGAAACAGCGACGCTTTCCAGTTATTCCACGTGCCGGGGCCGACACCGCGAATGTCGCAGACGGTCAGCAGCAAAAGCAGATCCAGACGCTCGCGCGTCTTCACGGCCTTGGCAAAGTCGCGCACCGTGCGCGGATCGGCGATGTCGCGTTTCTGCGCCATGTCCGACATCAGCAGGTGATAGCGTACCAGCCATTCGGCGGTATCCACCTCGCGCGGTTTCAGGCCAAGGCGCCGGGCCACCTGGCGGGTGATGCGCGCCCCGAGAATCGAGTGGTCCTCGTCGCGTCCCTTGCCGATATCGTGCAGCAGCAGCGCCACGTACAGGACGCGACGATTGACCCCCTCCTTCAGGATCGAGGACGCGACCGGAAGCTCCTCGATCAGCTCTCGGCGTTCGATCTGGGCGAGGTGCGAGATGCACTGAATGATATGTTCGTCCACCGTGTAGTGATGATACATGTTGAATTGCATCATCGCGACGACGGGTTGGAATTCCGGCAGGAAGGCCGACAGTACGCCAAGCTCGTTCATCCGTCGCAGCGCGCGCTCGGGATTGCCGTGTTTCAGCAGCAGGTCGAGGAACAGCCGCGCCGCCCGCGGATCCCCCCGCATCTTCGTATCGATCAGGTGCAGGTTCGCGGTCACCAGCAGCATCGCGTCGGGATGGATCAGCAGGCCGGTGCGCAGCCCCTCTTCGAACAGGCGCAACAGGTTCAGGGGATCGGCAAGGAAGGCGGCCTCGTCGTCGACGGCGAGGCGGCCGTTGATCTCGACATATCCGGGCTTGAGCTTCTTGCGACGCTTCAGAAGCCGTTGCAGCAATGGCTCTGATTTCAGGTGCGACGCTTCCAGCTTGGTCAGGAACATCCGCGTGAGATCACCAACGGCCGTGGCGTGACGGAAATAATCCTGCATGAATATCTCGACCCCGCGCCGCGCCGAGCTGTCCTTGTATCCCATGCGATCGGCCACCTCGACCTGCATGTCGAAGGTCAGTTGCTCGTTGGGACGTCCCGCGATCAGGTGCAGGTGACAGCGCACCGCCCACAGGAACGTCTCGGCCCGCAGGAAGGTGCCGAACTCGTCCCGGCTGAACACCCCGAGCGCCATCAGCTCGCTCACATCCTTGACCCGGTGCTGGTACTTCGCGATCCAGAACAGCGATTGCAGGTCGCGCAGCCCGCCCTTGCCCTCCTTCACGTTGGGCTCGACCATGTACCGCTCACCCAGCTTTTCGTGTCGGGCATCGCGTTCCTCGAGCTTGGCTTCGGTGAAGGCGCGCTCGCTGCCGCTGAACAGCTCGTCCTGGAGGCGCTGGTTGAGCGTCTCGGCCAGCGTCGCCTCACCCGCCAGAAAGCGGTTCTCCAGAAGCGCGGTGCGGATCGTGAAATCGTCGGCCCCAAGCCGCAGGCAATCCCGGATCGTGCGGCTGGAATGCCCCACCTTGAGCCGCAGATCCCACAGGATGTACAGCATGCTCTCGATGACGCTCTCGGCCCAGGGCGTGATCTTGTAGGGTGTCAGGAACAGCAGATCGACATCCGATTGCGGCGCCATTTCCCCCCGCCCGTAGCCACCTACGGCGAACACGGCGAGACGCTCGGACTCGGTCGGGTTGTGAAGCGGGTGCATCACGCGTGTCGAAAGGTCGAGCGCCGTGAGGATCACGCAGTCCGTCAGCCAGCAATAGGCGCGGGTTACGGGGCGTGAATCGAACGGGCGGGCGGCAAACGCCCGGGCGATGACATCGCGCCCTTGCCGCATCCGGTGCGACAGGATCGACACGGCGGCACGGCGCAACGCCGCGGTGTCGCCATCCGACGCCACCACCGCCTCTGCAAGGTCCGCCTGAACACCGGCCTGGTCGAATATCTCATGCGCCGGACGAACCAGGTCGTCCGGGCAAGGTAGGGACAGCGACACGTCAGATCCTATCGGCAGGTCTCAAAATCCGGCCCCGCCAAAGCTTTGCGGGGCAGGCGACAGGATCTCGACCCGTTCATCGGTGATGGTGGCCACGGCAAGACCGCGCTCGTTCGTGCCATCCGGCCGCAGCCTGAACACGCCGTTGACCCCCTTGAAGCCAGCCGATTGCGTGAGACTGCCACGTCCCAGCCCCTGACCGGACTGCACAAGCGCGCCAACCGCGGCGATGCCGTCATAGGCCAGCCCGGCAAGCGGGTGCGGCGCACTGCCGTTCGCGCTTTGGAACCGGTTCTTGAATCGTTCCGACCGGTTCGGATCGGGCAGCGCGAACCAGCCACCCTGCACGCCCGGCAGTTCCAGCGTTTGCGGCGGCGTGTCCCAGCGGGACAGGCCGATATACTGCAGCCGGTCCGGACCAAGACCGTTCTCGGGCAGCATCTGCGAAAACAGCGGCAGCGCCCCGGCGGTGTTCGCGGTCAGAAAGATCGCATCGGCGGATTCGGTTTCGACCATCTCGCGGATGACCGGAACCGCGTCGAGCACCCCCTCCTGCGAGAAGTCATACGCAACGCTGCCCGCCAGCGTCCCGCCATTGCTGCGCAGCGCCTGCTCGATCGCGGACCGTCCCAGACGACCGGCGAGATTGTCAGAATAGACCGCGACGATGCGCGACGTGCCCTCGCGCACGGCAAAGCCCGCCAGCCGGTTCGCCGTGTTCTGGAAAGTCTGCCCCAGAACGAAAAGATTGCCCCCAGCAATGGTCGGATTGTTGGAAAACGTCAGCACGTTGATATCCCGCGACGCCATGGCGACCGCGACCGCGTTGGCCGATTCGGCATGCAGCGGCCCGATGATGATGCGCGCGCCGTCATTGGCCGCGTTCACCGCGGCTTCCTGGGCCTGCGATGCGTTGCCGGCCGTGCCATAGACCCGCAGATCGATATCGACACCGGACAGATCCGCGACAGCCATGCGCGCCGCGTTCTCCAGATCGCGGGCAAGCTGTTGTTCCTGCGCATTGGACGTGCCATGCGGCACCAGAAGCGCAACCGGCACCGCATCGCGTGAGGGCGGCATGCCCCCGCCGGTCTGGGTCATGGGAATCGGCTCGCAGGCGGCAAGCCAAAGCGCGGCGAACCCGATGAGGAATCGGCTGAAACGCTTGCGGATCGGGTCTGGGATGGCAAACATGAGAACGGAAACTCCTTCATTGCGCTGCGCCGGCGTCTGGCTCTTTTCTCTGTCGAGTACACCCACGGCCTTGCGATATCATAAACGTCATACAGGGCGGGTCCAGCGATGAATCCCGACACACGGAAACTGGCCGCCGGGCTCTACCTGATCGCCACGCCGATCGGGGCGGCCCGGGACATCACGCTGCGCGCGCTCGATATCCTCGCGGCGGCGGATGTGCTCGTGGCCGAGGACACCCGCAGCTTGCGGCGGCTGATGGACATCCACGGGGTGCGCGTCGGCGACCGGCCGCTCTGGCCCTATCACGATCACAATGGCGCCCGGATGCGGCCAAGGATCATGGCCGCGCTCGCCGAGGGGAAATCGGTGGTCTACGCGTCCGAGGCGGGAACACCGATGGTGGCCGATCCGGGTTTCGATCTCGGGCGCGCGGCGGTGGCCGAGGGGCACGGGTTGATCTCCGCGCCGGGGCCATCGGCGGCAATCACCGCCTTGACGCTGTCCGGCCTGCCGACGGACCGGTTTCTCTTTATTGGGTTCCTGCCCAACACCTCCGCCAAGCGCAAACAGGTTCTGTCGGAACTGGCAGAGGTGCCCGCCACCCTCGTGGTCTACGAATCGCCCAAGCGGATCGACGCCATGCTGCGTGACGCAACGGGCATTCTGGGGGCGGATCGCCCGGCGGCCCTGTGCCGTGAACTGACCAAGAAATTCGAGGAGGTGCGACGCGGCACGCTCGCCGAGCTTGCAGAAGGCTGCGCGGTCACACCTCCGAAGGGCGAGATCGTCGTCGTGCTGGGACGCGGGGAGTCGGAAAATGTTAAGGAAGTCGATCTAGACAGATCCCTGCAGGACGCGTTGACCGACCTGTCCGTTCGGGACGCGGCAGACCAGGTAGCGGCACGGTTGAGGCTGCCGCGCCGCCGCGTCTATCAGCGGGCGCTTCAACTGGCGACGAAAGGTGACACCGAATGAAACAGTTGGACTTCGATTTCGAGGCGCCGCAGGTCGGTCATGTCATAACGCCGGCACCTGCCGCACAGCGCCACCACCGTGGCCGGCGCGCCCACCTGTCGGGCCATGCCGCGGAAGACATCGCGCTGCGCGGCTATGCCTCGCGCGGCGCGCATGTGCTCGCGCGGCGCTGGCGCGGCACAGGCGGCGAAGTCGATCTCGTCCTGCGCGAGTCGGACAATTTCGTCTTCTGCGAGGTGAAAAGGGCCGCGAATTTCGATCTGGCGCTGACCCGGATCAGACCCGAACAGGTCCAGCGCATCTTCGGCGCCGCGTCGGAATATCTCGGGCAGACGCCGCAGGGGCAGCTATCGCCGGTGCGTTTCGATCTGGCGCTGGTCGACGGGACCGGCGATCTGCGCATCATCGAAAACGCGTTCCGTGATTTCTGAATTGCACCTCGATGGCCCATGGCGCATGAACGTGGCGACAAGCAGCAGAGGTCGCCCATGAAGATCGCCTTTCAGATGGACCCGATCGGACCCATCGACGTAAACGCCGACAGCACCTTTCGCCTCGCCGAAGAGGCGCAGGCGCGCGGGCACGATCTGTTCTACTACCTTCCCGAACGGCTGGCCTATGACGACGGGCGGGTGACCGCACGCGGCTGGCCCTTGCATGTTCAGCGTGTGCCGGGGGATCACTTCACGCTTGGCGACGAACAGACGGTCGATCTGGCGCAGTTCGATGTCGTCTGGCTCCGGCAGGATCCGCCCTTTGACATGTTCTATATCACCACGACACATCTTCTCGACCGGTTGAAACCCGGCACGCTGGTGGTGAACGATCCCTTCTGGGTCCGCAATTATCCCGAGAAGCTCATGATTCTCGATTTTCCCGATCTCATGCCACCCACGACCATCGCGCGCGATATCGAGACGATTCGCGCGTTTCGGGCACGGCACGGCGACATCATACTCAAACCGCTTTACGGCAATGGCGGTGCGGGTGTGTTCCATCTACCCGAGTCCGATCGCAATCTCGCCAGCCTTCACGAGATGTTCACCGGGCTCAGCCGCGAGCCGCTGATCGTTCAGAAATATCTCTCTGCCGTAAGCCGCGGCGACAAGCGGGTGATCCTGGTGGATGGCTTACCCATCGGGGCCATCAACCGCGTTCCCGCCGATGGCGAGACACGCTCGAACATGCATGTCGGCGGACGGGCTGAAAAGGTCGAGATGACCGACCGCGACCTCGAGATCTGCGCCCGGATCGGCCCGCTTTTGCGCGAGAAGGGCCAGATCTTCGTCGGCATCGACGTGATCGGCGACAACCTGACCGAGATCAACGTGACCTCGCCCACCGGGTTGCAAGAGCTTGAACGCTTCGACGGCACGAACGGCGCGGGCCTGATCTGGGACGCGATCGAGGCGCGGCGGGCATGAGCCTGCGCCGCAGCGTCCTGAACCTTGCGCTGCGACTGATGGAAAAACCGTACCTGGCACGGGTCCGTGATCCGGCAAGCTTTCGCGACGGCCTCGAAAAAAAGGCTGAGTTCTGGTTTCGCCCGCCCCAAGGCAGCACCTTCGAGGCGGACAGATGCGGCGGGGTGTCTGCGACATGGGCGCTCGGACCCGGCGTCACGCGCGACACGGGCCCCGCGATTCTCTATTTCCATGGCGGGGGCTATGTCTTTGGCTCGCCTGCGACCCACCGGGCGATGCTGGCGTATCTTTCAGGCCGTGCGGGGTTGCCCGCCTGCCTGCCCGATTACCGCCTCGCGCCCGAGCACCCCTTTCCGCGGGCGGTCGATGACGGGCTTGCCGCCCTCGCATCGCTGCGCGACCATCCCGGCGGGGTGATCCTCGGCGGCGACAGTGCCGGGGGCGGGCTGGCCCTAGCCGTACTGGCCGAGACGCTGCGCCAGGGTGGCCCGCGGCCGCGCGGCCTTTTCGCCTTTTCGCCGCTGACCGATCTTACCTTTTCCGGCGAGAGCCTGCGCCGCAACGCGCGCGCCGACGTGATACTGCCAGCGCACCGCGCCGACGAGATGGCACAGCTTTACCTGCAAGGGGCCGACACGCGCGATCCGCGCGCCTCGCCGCTTTTCGCGGCGTTCACGGGGGCGGGCCCGGTCTGGCTGACGGTTGGCGACACCGAAATCCTGCTCGACGACACCCGCCGGATGACGACGCGGCTGCGCGCCGATGGCGTCGAGGTGACCGAGATCGTGCGGCACGATCTGCCGCATGTCTGGCCGATGTTCCACGGTCTGGTGCCCGAGGCCGATGACACCCTGCGCGATCTGGCCGCGTGGCTCAGGTCTCTTTCATCCCGCCCAGTCGAAAGCTGACCGCCTCGGCGACATGTGGCTGGCGCATGGCGTCGGACCCATCAAGATCGGCAATGGTGCGGGCGACGCGCAGGATGCGGTGATACCCGCGCGCGGTCAGACCGAACCGATCGGCCACGCGGGCGATCAGCGCGCGGCTGTCGGCGTCGGGCTGTGCGATCTCTTCGAGGGCCGCGCCTTCGGCATCGGCATTCAACCGCATGCCAGAGGCCGGCGGGAACCGCGCCTGTTGCACGGCCCGTGCCGAGGCGACCCGCGCAGCCACCTCGGCCGATCTGTCCCCGGTGGCAGGCAGATCAAGATCGGTGAATGCAACGGGCGGCACCTCGACCCGCAGGTCGAAACGGTCCAGCAGCGGACCCGAGATCCGGCCCATATAGTCGTTGCCGCACTCGGGCGCGCGCGCGCAGGCCCGCGCCGGATCACTCATGTAGCCGCATTTGCAGGGGTTCGCGGCCGCCACAAGCATGAAACGGCAGGGATATTTCACATGCGCGTTGGCACGGGCGATGATGACCTCGCCAGTCTCGACCGGCTGGCGCAGCGTTTCGAGCACGGGGCGGGAGAATTCCGGGAACTCGTCCATGAAAAGCACGCCGTTATGCGCGAGACTGATCTCGCCGGGTGCCGCGCGGCGCCCGCCGCCGACGATCGCCGCCATGGAGGCGGTATGATGGGGTTCGCGAAACGGGCGGTCTCGGCTGATCCCGCCCTCGGACAAAAGGCCCGCGAGCGAATGGATCATCGACGTTTCCAGCGCCTCGGGCGCGGTGAGCAGCGGCAGGATGCCGGGCAGGCGCGCGGCCAGCATGGACTTGCCCGATCCCGGCGTACCGACCATCATGATGTGATGGCGGCCGGCGGCGGCGATTTCCAGCGCGCGCTTGGCACGTTCCTGACCCTTGACGTCGCGCAGATCACGGCAAACGGGCGCTGCCGTCACCTCGCCGGGCTCGGCGCAGGTCAAAAGGGCCTGCCCCGTGTAGTGACGCACGACATCCGTCAGGGTATCGGCGCCGATCACCTGCGTTGCACCCACCCAGGCCGCCTCTGCCCCCGAGGCACGGGGGCAGAGCAGCATGCGGTTATCCTCGGCCGCGGCCATCGCGGCCAGAAGGGCCCCGATCACCGCGATCAGCGTGCCGTCCAGAGACAGTTCACCAAGCGCCGTCGTCCCCTCGGCGGCGTCACGCGGGATGATCTCGAGCGCGGCGAGCACCGCGAGCGCGATCGGAAGATCGAAATGGCTGCCCTCCTTGGGCAGATCCGCCGGCGACAGGTTGACGGTGATGCGCCGCGACGGCATGGCGATGGCCATCGACGACAGCGCCGTGCGCACCCGGTCGCGCGCCTCGGACACGGCCTTGTCGGGCAGGCCGACGATCGAGAAGGCGGGCATCCCCGGAGTTATGGCGCATTGCACCTCGACGGCGCGTGCGTCGACACCTTCGAAAGCCACGGTATAGGCGCGTGCGACCATGCGGGTCCCTTTGTCATGTCTTGGTTAATGCTTAGGGGACCATGCGTTTAGGAAAGGTTAACGGGTGCGCGCCTGTCGACCGGCTGGCCCAGTGCCGCAGGCCGCCGGGCACAGGCCACGACCGGCGTGGCGCCGCCCGCCAACCGTCTACCGTGTCACCAGCGCCTCGCTCAATTCGCCGTACAGCGCCTTGCGCTCGTCCTCGGACAGGAACGCGCCGATTTCGACCTCACGTCCGGCTCCCTTGAGCGTGATGTAATGCTCGACCGGACCGCCGGTGCGATGCATTTCGACGCGCGCCCAGTAGCGGTTGCACCCCCATTCCTGTGTATCGCCACGCGGATTGGTGCGAAGAAGGTGCACCTCGTCCGGCGCGATGGTCAGCACCTCGGTCAGCCGCGCGGTGTGATAGCTATGTTCGAGCGCCCACCAGATCGCCCCGACAGCCGCCATCAGGAATGGCAGCAAGGCCCACAGCACGGGCGATCCCAGCACCGAGAACAGAGGAAGGATGATCAAGAAGAAGGTGATCAGCATGAACCCCGCGAACCCGCGTCGCGACAGCGAGCGGTGCGGCCAAAGAGAAAGCGTGCTGTCGTGCGCCGCGCCATGGCGCGCGGTGGTCCATTCATACGGCATGACGTGATGTTTAGCCCGTTTGCGGGAAATGAAAAGATGCGCGGAGGGCCTGTAAGCCGGATTCTGTCCAGGGGTCGCCCCCTTGGATGACCATTCATCTCGACGCATGGTTGCCCATGCGCCTCTGGCTGCCAACCCGGACCGCCGGGCCAAGACGTGCCTGCGGGCGATCGGTTACCCGACCTGCCCCCGCGCGCGGTCCCTATTTGGCATTGCTCCCGGTGGGGCTTGCCGTGCCGGTCCGGTTGCCCGTCCCGCGGTGAGCTCTTACCTCGCCGTTTCACCCTTACCCCGGCACGGGGCCGGGGCGGTCTGTTTTCTGTGGCGCTTTCCCTCGGGTTGCCCCGGCCGGGCGTTACCCGGCACCGTTGTCTTGTGGAGTCCGGACTTTCCTCGACGCGCTGACGCCCGCCGCGGCCATCCAGCCCTCCGCGCACTGTCCCGCTTAGGCGGTCGCGGTGTCGCGGTCAACGGGGAAGCGTTCGGCAAGATCGGCGATCATCGCGCAATCCGCAGGCATGATCGGCCCGATGGCCGAGGGGCGAAAGCGCATCCGAAACGCCCGCAGGATATCTTCCGGCGACACGCCATCGAACAGGCGGTACCCGAACGTCGCGGCATGATGCAGGAAGGCGCATTGCGATACCTCGTCCGGGATACGGGGCTGCGCCCAGACCGAAAGCCCCTGCCGTGCCAGCCGCGCCCAGTCGAACCGTGGCCCCGGATCAAACTTGCGCGCCGGCGCCATGTCGGAATGGCCGATGACCCGCTCTGGCGCGATCCGCCACCGCCGCATGACACCGGCGACGAGTGCCTCCAGCGCCGCCATCTGGGGGGCGGGGTAGGGATGCGCGCCGGTATTGGCCAGCTCGATCCCGATGGAGCGGGAATTCACGTCGGTCACACCGCCCCATTGCCCGACCCCGGCATGCCAGGCCCGCATCTCGTCGTCGACCAGATGCCAGATCTCGCCACGTTCGCCGATCAGATAATGCGCCGAGACCTCGGTGGCGGGATCGCACAGCCGGTCGCGCGCGGCTTTCGCGGTCCGCATCGCGGTGTGGTGCAGCACGATCATGTCCGGACGCGCCCCGCCCCGGCGCGGCCCGAAATTAGGCGACGGGTGCCGGATCACCGCAGGCTCAGAAGCCGACGGAATTTCTGAACGGGGCCGGGTCCCAGTCGCAGGCATAGCCGTCGCCGTCCGGGTCAATCCCCTGTCGGTCGCGATCCGGGCCGCCCTCGCGCAAGAACGCGATCTGGGCCTTGTCGGGCGAGGTGAACGCGGCGCAATTGCGCTCGGCCCGCGTTTCCTTGTTGAACCCGCGGCGACTGTAGATCTGGGTCCCCTTGGGATGGGTCGTTTCCAGCGCATAGGCCACGATATTGGGACCGACGTCGCCCGGACGGGTGCCGATGGCTTCGGGGCGTACGACCTCGTACTGGTCGCGGTTGCGGGCAATGCGGGCGGCATCCTGTTCGATGCTGCGCCGGGCATCCACAGCCTCGAAATCGTTTTCCCGCGAGATGCCGTCGGGATCACTCACGCCGGGCTGCGGGTTCGATGGACCGGCCTGATCCGCGTTGCCGGACCTGGTCGCGTCAAGCGCCGCCTGGGTATCGGCGCCGATCCGGGCCGCTTCTGTGTCGGGGCCAAGCGCGCTCAGCGGTTCGGACGAGACGGCGTCGGGCGATTGCAGGCCCCCGCCCGCCAGCGCCGCATCGCGCGCATCCTTGTCGCGCTGATACTCGGCGTCGCCGACCTGCGTGTAGTCGTCGCCAAGGAACGCCGGCGCACAGGCCCCGAGCGCCGTCATCATCACCACTGCAAGCGCGAACCGCATGTCTGTCATCCTGCTTCGACCCATGGCCATCGTCTACCACCATTTCGCGGGCTTGGCCACGAAACCGGCTGCCTGTTCGAGCGCATGGGCGGTGTTCAGCAGATCGCCCTCTTCCCACGGCCGCCCGATCAGTTGCAGTCCAAGCGGCAGCCCGCGGCTATCCTGCCCCGCCGGCACGGAAATGCCGGGCAGCCCGGCAAGGTTGACCGTGACGGTGAACACGTCGTTGAGATACATCTGCACCGGGTCGGCCTCGGCCATCTCGCCCAGGCCGAAGGCCGCGCTTGGCGTGGCGGGGGTCAGGATGGCATCCACCCCGGCGGCGAAGACCTCGTCGAAATCGCGCTTGATCAGGGTGCGCACCTTGCGGGCGCGGTTGTAATAGGCATCGTAGAACCCCGCCGACAGGACGTAGGTGCCGACCATCACGCGGCGCTGCACCTCTGCGCCGAAGCCTTCGGCGCGGGTTTTCTCGTACATCTCGGTGATGCCGTCGCCCTGCGCGAGGCCGGCGCGATGGCCGTAGCGCACCCCGTCATACCGCGCGAGGTTCGACGACGCCTCGGCCGGCGCGATCACGTAATAGGCGGGCAGCGCGTATTGCGTGTGCGGCAGGGAAATGTCGCGGATCTCGGCGCCGGCCTCTTTCAGCATCGCGGTGCCCTCGGCCCATAGATCGCTGATCTCCTTGGGCATGCCGTCGATTCGGTATTCCTCGGGAATGCCGATCACCTTGCCGCGGATGTCGCCTGTCAGCATCGCCTCGAAATCCGGCACGGGAATGTCGGCAGAGGTGCTGTCCTTGGGGTCGTGCCCGCACATAGCGCCCAGCATGATCGCCGCGTCGCGCACGGATTTCGTCATCGGCCCCGCCTGATCGAGCGACGAGGCGAAGGCCACGATCCCCCACCGCGAGCAACGGCCATAGGTGGGCTTGATCCCGGTGATGCCGGTGAAGGCCGCCGGTTGCCGGATGGAGCCGCCGGTATCGGTGCCGACGGCGGCAAGACATAGGTCGGCAGCCACCGCACTGGCCGACCCGCCGGACGACCCGCCGGGGGTCAGCGGCGTGTCGTCACCCGTGCGCCGCCACGGATTGACCGCGTTGCCGTAGACGGAGGTCTCGTTCGACGAGCCCATGGCGAACTCGTCCATGTTGAGCTTGCCCAGCATCACCGCGCCCGCATCGAAAAGCTGCTGCGTGACAGTCGATTCGTATTCCGGCGTGAACCCTTCGAGGATGCGGCTTGCCGCCTGGCTGGCCACGCCACGCGTGCAGAACAGATCCTTTATGCCGAGGGGAATGCCGCACAGCGACGGCGCGTCCCCGGTCTTGAGCCGTGCATCGGCCGCCGCGGCCTGGGTCCGCGCAAGATCGGCAGTGTCATGCACCACGGCGTTGAGCGCCGCCGCGCCCTGCCCCGCGCCGAGACAGGCCTCGGTCAACTCCACGCTGGTGGTCTCTCCGCGGCGCAGCGCGTCGCGGGCCTCGGCGATTGTCAATGTGTTGAGATCGGGCATCATTCCACCACCTTCGGCACGGCGAAGAACCCTTCGCGCGCATCGGGCGCATTGGACAGGACCTTGTCCTGCTGATCGCCTTCGGTCACCACATCCGCGCGCCGCTTGAGACGCTGGGGCGTGACGCTTGTCATCGGCTCCACGCCCGACACGTCCACCTCGTTCAACTGCTCTATGAACCCCAGGATATTGTTGAATTCCTGCGCCAGCGACGGCAGACCCGCGTCATCCACGCGGATGCGGGCCAGCTTGGCCACCTTGGCCGCGGTTTCCAGATCGATCGACATGAGCCTCTCCTCTTGTCCGGTTCGCCCGCGTTTAGCGCCCGCGCCGGACAGAGGCAAGCACGTGCAACGCGCAGGCAGGGGGCGTCATGGGCCCGTCTTGCAACGATCGCGGCGCGCGCATCCGTTTGTGCCAGAAAGGAACAAGCTGGTTAACAGGTTGGTAACCTTTGGGGGGATATCCTCGGGGCATCTCCAATCTGTGGACGCATAACGGAAAGACTGTCTTCATGCCCAGAAAAATCCGCCGCGCTCCGGGCCTTGTCGTTCTTGCACTGGTGCTGGGCATGTTCCTGCCCAAGGCCACGTGGGCGGCAACGATCACCCTCGACACCTTGACGTATGACGTGACCTTCACGCGGGGAAACAGTTTCGACGATGATGAGCCGACCATCACGGCATCACCGTGGTGGGGCGACGCGGCCCTCGCCGAGGATCTGGCGCGAGCCTACGCGGCCCAGGTGGCTATGCCCTTTCCCTTCGATGAGCCGGGCCTGGATCGCCTGGTCTTTGCCTACGCCTATGCAGATGCGGCCGAGACCACGAACAGGTCATGGGCGCTGGTGGACGATGGCGGCATCGAATCCTTCGGGTCATTGACCAACGCCAGTCGACACAGCGACATCATTTACGCCTATGGCACCTTGGTGCCTTCCGTCATCCCGCTGCCCGCCTCAGGCTGGCTCATGCTTGTCGGGATGGGTGGTCTTGTGGCCTTGCGGCGCAAGCGGCGCGGCTGATCGGGCCGGGGCGCTCGGGGGACGGATTGTTCAAGGACACCGTCCTGGCACGCGCAGCCTTTTCTCGCCCGCTGCACCTGTTACTCTGCCGGCGCAGCAAATGGAGGCGACAATGAAGATCACATGGCTTGGACACAGTTCTTTCCGGATCGAGATCGGCGGGCAGGTCCTGCTGATCGATCCATGGCTCAACGGCAACCCGATGCTACCCGAGGACGCGCATGACGCCGCGCTGGAGGGCGCCACGCACATCCTGCTGACGCATGCGCATTTCGATCATGCCACCGATGTGCTGGACTTGGCGAAACGGCTGAAGGTTCCCATGGTCGGGCAGTTCGACCTGATGAGCCACTGGGAGGCGCACGAGGGCATCGAGGTCGTGGGATTCAACAAGGGTGGCACGGTCGACCTGGACGGGGTCACGGTGACGATGGTGCATGCCACTCATTCGACCAGCTTCGGCACCGATGCCGGCCCGCAGGTTCCGGGAAGCGAATGCGGTTTCATGATCGCCGGCGACGGGCACGTGATCTACGTATCGGGCGATACGGACGTGATGGCGGACATGGGCGTATTCCACGACCTGCACAAACCCGATATCGGCATTCTTTGCGCGGGCGGGCATTTCACGATGGACATGCGCCGTGCGGCCTACGCGGCCAAGACGTTCTTCGCGTTCAAGACCGTGATCCCATGCCATTACAAGACTTTCCCGCTGCTGGAACAGTCGGCGGAGGAATTGGTGAAGGCGCTGCCCGGGGTGGATGTGATCGAGCCGGAGGTGATGACGCCGATCGAGATCTGATATCCGGACGGGGGCGCTGCCCCCGTCGCCCGTTCGGGCGACTCCCCCGGAGTATTGCCGGAAAGATGAAGGGATCAGCGGCGGCGGCGTTGCGGGATGCGGCGGGGCGCTTTCGGCGTGTCGGGGTCCGGCGCGTCCTTGAGGCCCAATTGGTCGCGCAGCACGCGGGGGCGGATCTCTTCGACCGCGCCGGGCTTGAGCTGGCCCAACTGGAACGGCCCGTAGGACAGGCGGATGAGGCGGTTCACCCGCAGGCCCACATCCTCCATGGCGCGGCGCACCTCGCGGTTCTTGCCTTCGCGGATCGCGACGGTGATCCACGCATTCGCACCCTGCTGACGGTCCAGGGTCACAGTCATCGGCTGGAATGTCTGACCACCGACCGTCAGGCCCTTGCGCAGCGGGTCGAACATCGAATCGACCGGCCGGCCGTTGACGCGCACCCGGTAGCGGCGCAGCCAGCCGGTCGACGGCAGTTCCAGCCGTCGCTTCAGCGCCCCGTCATTGGTCAGCAGCAGGAGCCCCTCGGAGTTGAGGTCGAGCCGGCCGATGCTCATGACCCGCGGCATGTCTTCGGGCAGATCGTCGTAGATCGTCGCGCGACCCTGTTCGTCGCGGGTCGTTGTCACCCGTCCCGTGGGTTTGTGATAAAGCCACAGGCGCGCGGGGGCGGGCGCGTCGAGGGCGCGACCATCCACGACGACCGTGTCGGCGGGTGTGACGTTGAGCGCCGCGCGGGTGATCTTCTGCCCGTTCACCGTGACGCGTCCCGCCTCGATCAGGCGTTCGGCCTCGCGGCGGCTGGCACGGCCGGCGCGGGCGATGACCTTGGCGATACGTTCGCCCGGAGGAGGGGTGGTGTTCATGGCTGTTGCGCATAGCGCAAAGCCTGCGCTTGCGAAAGCGCAGATCGACGGGCAGAAGCGCGGCATGATCTTTCGCAATCCGATGACCATCGCCCTGGACGAGGCGCGTGCCGCCGGCGCGCGCGGCGAGGTGCCCGTCGGCGCGGTGATCGTGGATCCGTCGGGCCGGGTGGTGGCCCGCGCGGGCAACCGCACCCGCGCGCAGCATGATCCCACGGCGCATGCCGAGATCCTTGCCATCCGTGCCGCCTGCGCGGCCCTCGGATCAGAGCGGCTGCCGGGGCATGACCTGCATGTGACGCTGGAGCCGTGCGCGATGTGTGCGGCTGCCATTTCCGCGGCGCGGATCGCGCGGCTTTATTACGGCGCGGACGATCCGAAATCCGGGGGGGTCGCACGCGGCGCACGGGTCTTTTCGCAGCCGCAATGCCACCATGCCCCCGATCTGTATGACGGGATCGGCGCGCGCGAGGCCGAGGCCATGCTCCGGGCGTTTTTCAGGGCGCGGCGCAGTCTAGACGAGCGTAAGTTCTGACTCGAGAAACGGGTGCTGCCGAATCGCAGGGGTCACGATCGTATCCTGCAGGATCGGCCGCAGGTTCGCCGCCAGCGTCGCGGGCATGTCCTGCAGGATCCCTTTGCGCGCGATGACGCTGATCGTGCGCGTCAGGGGTGCAATCGGCAGTTTCAGCACGTCGATCCGATCTGCGAATCGCCGCGCGCGCATCAGGGCCAGCGGGGTCAGGATCGACCAGCCGGTGCCCTGTGCCACGAGCGCGAGGATGGAATGATAGCTGTCGAGTTCGAACCGATGCGGCAGGCTGAGGTTCTCGCGCACGAGATGCGCGGATATGAGCCGCCCCATGTAGTGCCGTTGCGTGTACTGGATCAGCGGCAGGCGTTGCAGCTGGTGCAGCACGTCGTCACCCGGCGTGATGACCCCGCGCGGGGCGGCCACCGCGAAGCCTTCGCGCAGGACGGGATGCACCTCTGTCCAGTCGGCCGCTTCGCCGCGTTCGGCCGCGACGATGATGTCGAGGGCGCGCGAATCGAGCTGGTCGTAGAGATCATGGCTTGCGCCGGTTTCCAGCAGAAACTGGCACCCTTCAAGTTCACCGGCCATGTGGGTCAGAAGTTGCGGCGTCACATCCGCCTCGAGATCCTCGATCATGCCGAGGCGGAACCGGGTCAATGTCGAGAGATGCGACATGGCCAGTTCCGCGCGCGCCTGCGCCGCCTCGTTCAGGATGGCCCGTGCCCGGCGCTGCATGATGTCGCCGGCCGGCGTCAGGCGTATGGGTCGGGCCTTGCGCTGCAGAAGGATGGCGCCGACGGCATGTTCAAGGTTGGTCAGTTGCTGGCTGACCGCCGACGGACTCGCCCCGAGCCGACGCGCGGCGGCGGAGATGGACCGCTCGTCGGCAGCGGCCATGAACACCTCTATCCCCCAGAGGGTGATCCGCCCCGGGCTTTCGACCATTGGCGCGTTACTTGTCCATTTTCGACAGCTTGGCCTGCAGATCGGCGAGCTGTTTCTTGATCTCGTCGATCTCTTCCTCGGTGCCGGCCGGGGTGTCGTCATCGCTTGCGGGCATGCTGCTGCCCAGTTTCGGCAACTCGCCACGGGTCATGGCCTTCATGAAGGCTTCTTGCTGGGCGCGCATGGCCTCCATGCCGGGCATGGCGGTCAGCGGGTTCGCCTTGGTCATGTTCTCCAGCATCTTGGATTGGCCGTCCCGCAGCATCTCGAAACTCGCGGCGAGGAATTCCGGCACCACGCTGGTGGCCTGCGTCGTATAACTGCGCACAAGGTCGGTCAGCACGTTGTTCGGCAGGACGCTTTCCCCGCGGCTTTCATGCTCGGCGACGATCTGCAGAAGGTATTGCCGCGTGAGGTCATCCCCGGATTTCAGATCGATGATCTGCACCTCGCGGCCGTCGCGGATGAACCTGGCGATATCTTCGAGCGTGACGTAATCCGATGTCTCGGTATTGTAGAGCCGCCGGCTGGCATAGCGTTTGATCAGCAGCGGTTTCTGGGGGTCGGCCAACAGGTATCCTCCGATGGAATGCAGCACTGCAGCGCAGACTAGACGCAACCGCAGAAAAAAGAAAGGGCGAGCCTTTCGGCCCGCCCTAACAGATCCTGTCCCGGGGAGGGGACGGGACAGTTGACCTGTTACTTCTTGGCTGCGTTGCCGGCCTTGGCCGTCGCTGCGGTCGCGTCATCGGTGGCCTTCTTGACGGCTTTCGACGCGTCTTCCTGCATGGTCTTGCCGGCCGACATCATCAGCTCGACGGTTTCCATCTGAACCTTCTTGGCGACTTCGGCGAAGGCTGCCATGTGCTCGGCGGTCGCTTCGGACTGGGCCGATGCGAAATCGGTCATCGCCTTGGCATAGTCAGCCGGCTCCGACTTGGCTTTGGACATCTCGGTCATCTTGGCGAGCGTATCCTTGGCCCACTTGTTCGAGATTTCGGCCGACTGCTCGGCTGCGCTGAGTGCAACGTTCGACAGCTTCTCGTTCAGGCTTGCCTGATTCTTGAACGCGTCTTCCATCGCCTTGGTGTCGACGGGGAAAGAGCCCATGACATCTTTGAACATTGCGCTGAAATCTTGTGTGTTTGTGTTTGCCATTGATCCGATCCTTTCGTGATCTGCTTTGCTACTAACACCCAAGTAATTGCTGCACTGCAGCATTGCAAGCATTTTCTGCTGCAGTGCAGAAAAAATCATCGGCGCGGGGTGACGTCAGACTGAGGCCTTCCGTGTCACGTAAGTGCCGGGGGCGGGCTCCAGCGGGGGATGCTCTGCATCGCCAGGCGCCCGCGCCTCGACCTTTTTGCCGGACCGTTTGGCCAGCCAGGCCTCCCATCTCGGCCACCACGACCCCTCGTGGAAGGTCGCCCCCTCCATCCATTCGTCGGCCGAGCCGGGCAGGTCGTCATTGGTGAAATGTCCGTATTTGTTCTTGGCGGGCGGGTTCACGATGCCGGCGATATGACCCGATTGCGACACGATGAACGACCGGCTGCGCGACCCCGTCGCCCGAAAGCCGCGATAGCAGTCCTTCCATGGCGCGATGTGATCCTTCTGACAGGTCACCGACATCATCGGCACCTTGACGTCCTTGATGTGCAGCGTTTCGCCGAACAACTCCATCCCGTCGGTCACGAACTCGTTGCGCTGACACAGCCCGCGCAGGTATTGCACGGTCATCCGGGCCGGCAGGTTCGATCCGTCGCCGTTCCAGTAAAGCAGATCGAAGGCCGGCGGCGCCTCGCCCATCATGTAACTGCGGATCGCGGGCTGATAGATCAGATCGCGCGAGCGCAGGAACGACATCGTCCGGCCCATGATGAACGACCGCAGAACCCCCTGTTCGGCGACTTCCTTTTCGATGCCGTCGATGAAATCGTCCTGAAGGAACGGGGTGAATTCCCCCTGCTCGG
Organism: Roseovarius tibetensis; assembly: GCF_050896375.1. Taxonomy (NCBI): domain Bacteria; kingdom Pseudomonadati; phylum Pseudomonadota; class Alphaproteobacteria; order Rhodobacterales; family Roseobacteraceae; genus Roseovarius; species Roseovarius tibetensis. Next base: position 64,784 of record NZ_JBPBBB010000013.1, on the reverse strand, counting down.
AAAAATCGGTGAGCGCGGTGAAGAAGGTCGCCGATTTCACCGACTTGTCCCCCCGCTTGGCCATCAGCGCCAGCGCCAGGTGAAGCGTGGTTCCCGCGATGCAATAGCCCACGGTGTTGACCTGCTTTTGCCCGGTGATCGCCTTGACCTCGCGGATCGCCGTCAGGAACCCCTCGTCGATATACTCTTCCATGCCGACCTCGGCATAGCGCGCATCCGGGTTCACCCAGCTCACGACGAACAGGGTGTAGCCCTGATCGGTGATCCATTTGATCAGGCTGTTCTCGGGCTTGAGGTCCATGACGTAATACTTGTTGATCCACGGCGGAAAGATGATGAGCGGCACCTCGTGAACCTGCTTTGTCGTGGGGCTGTACTGGATCAGCTCCATCATGCGGTTGCGATACACCACCTCGCCCGGCGTGGTGGCGATGTTCGTGCCCAGCTCGAACGCCTTGTCATCGGCAAGGCTCACGACCATTTCGCCGTCATTCGCCTCTAGATCGGCGATCAGGTTCTCCAGCCCCTTCACAAGGCTTTCGCCCTCGGTCTCGACCGCCCGCTCGAGGGCATCCGGGTTGGTGCCCAGAAAATTCGTCGGCGACATCATGTCGATGATCTGGTGGGCGAAGTAATCGAGACGCTGACGGTCTTTCTCGGGCAAGTCCTCGTCGATCTCCGACAGCGCGTGTTCGATCGACTGTGCGTTCAGCGCGTATTGCTGCTTGATGTATCTGAAAAAGGGATTCGTGTTCCACAGCGGGTTGGAGAAGCGCTTGTCCCCGGCCAGTGGATCCGGGTCGTCATCGTCTTCCGGGGCGGCCCCGCCGCGCAGCATCGACTGCTGCGCCTCCATGAAATGACGCACGGACTTGCCCCAGTATTCAAGCTGCTGCTCGTACATCCGGCCGGGATTCTCCAGCATTTCCGTCCAGTAGGTCGTCGCCGCCTTGGTGAACAGGTCGTTCGACGGGCTCCCCAACGAGGGGTCCGCAGGATTGCGCGCCGCCAGGACCCTGATAAGGCGCTGCGACAGCTGTTCCACCTTTGCAAGATTTTCGTTGATCTTGGGGGCAGATTTCCCGGTATCATCGTCTTGCATTGCCATTTCAGTCATTTTCCCTTACCAGTTTCTGCAAAGCAGCATCGTGATGTCGTTCGCGGGGGACGGGATGACCATAAACGGTGCTGACCAAAGATAGGAACAGACTATGCGCTACATGGCCACATACGATTTCATGGAATCCTTCCGGAATGCCAGTCAATGGCTCGGTGCCTCCGCCCTTTCGATGTCATCGTATCCCGTTTTGAGCATGATGCCAAACCCCGCGTTTCAGTGGGTGGCGGCCTGGGGCGAGGTGACTGAACGCAGCTTTCAGCGGATGGTCGCCAAGCCCGACTGGGGCATCCGCACCTTCACCTGCGAGGATGGCAAGGATCATCTGGTCAATATCGACACGGTCGTGTCCAAGCCCTTTGGCGACCTGATTCACTTCAACGTCTCCGGACGCGAGGAACAGCCGCGCAAGGTGCTGCTGGTCGCACCGATGTCGGGACATTACGCGACCCTGCTGCGCGCGACGGTCAAGTCGCTGCTGGTCAATTGCGAGGTCTACGTCACCGACTGGCACAACGCACGCGACATCCCGGTGTCGGAAGGCAAGTTCGATATCGAGGATTACACCCTCTACCTTGTGGATTTCATGCGCGCGCTTGGGCCTGACGTGAACGTGGTCGCGGTGTGCCAGCCGGCCCCGCTGGCACTGGCGGCGACCGCCTACCTGGCCGAGATCGACCCAGACGCGCAGCCGCAGACCCTGACCCTGATCGGCGGTCCCATCGACCCCGACGCCACCCCGACCGAGGTAACCGATTTCGGACGCCGCGTGACCATGGGCCAGCTTGAGGAAACGATGATCCAGCGCGTCGGCTTCAAGTACAAGGGCGTCGGGCGGATGGTCTATCCCGGCATGCTTCAGCTTGCCTCGTTCATCTCGATGAATGCCGAGCGTCACGCCAAGGCGTTCACCGAACAGATCATGCGCGTCACCAAGGGCGAATCGCGGGACAACGACCAGCACAACCGGTTCTACGACGAATATCTCGCTGTCATGGACATGCCGGCCGAGTTTTATCTTTCGACCGTGGAGCGGATCTTCAAGGGTCTGGAAATCGCCGAAAACCGCTTCACCGTCTACGGCCACGAGATCGATATCGGCAAGATCACCGATGTCGCGGTCAAGACCGTCGAGGGCGGCAAGGACGACATCTCGGCCCCCGGTCAATGCGTCGCGGCGCTCGATCTCTGCACGGGCCTGCCCGACAGCATGAAGGCCAGCTACCTTGAACCCGAGGCCGGGCATTACGGCATCTTCGCGGGCAAGTCGTGGCGCAACAAGATCCGGCCTCTGGTGCTGGAGTTCATCGACGCCAATGCCGGGCAACACGCCGACAAGAAACCCGCCCTGCGCGAAGTCGCCTCGAACGGGTGATCCGCCCGACCGCCCCTTTCCCATCGCGCGGACGGGGCGGTCCGCGACGAGGCGCTCAGGCGCGGGAGAACGAGACGACAGCCTCTGTCAGGCAATCGAGGCTGTCGGTCGTGGCCATATCGCCGGGCAGGGCCGAGGCGATCAGCGACAATTCGGTACAGGCCACAAGCAGGTGATCGGCCCCTTCGTCGCGTAGCGCTGACGCCTGATTGCACAGGCGCGGGGCCAAGGCGCCCGCATCTGAGCCGGACTTGACCGCGCGTATGATCGCCAGAAGCTCCGACTCGTCGGGCAGCGTCACGGCTGTCAGCCCGTGCGCGGCAAAGGGCGCATCGAACACGCGCGCAAGACGCGTCGCGGGCGAGGCCAGCATGCCCACCCGCCGCGCCCCGCGCGCCGCAAGCGTCTCCGCCGTCAGGCTTATCATGTCCAGCATCGGCAGATCGGTCGCCTCGCGGATCACCGGGGCGTAATGATGCGCGGTGTTGCAGGGCATCGCCAGGGCATCCGCCCCCGCCGCGGCCAGATCGCGCGCCATCCGGGCCAGCACGGGGCCCGGATCACGCCCCGTCCCGTCGATCAGGGCGGCGATGCGGCTTGGCACTTGCGGGTTCTGGTGCACGATGAGGGGCACGTGATCCCCGTCGTCGCGGGCAGGTACCGCGGCCATCACCCGTTGCATCAGCAGGATCGTCGCCTCGGGGCCCATTCCCCCGAGAATACCCACGGTTCTCATGTGCCCGTCACGACGCGGTCGATCCCCTCAATTCACGGTCTCGTCCAGCCCTTCGGGCTGCCCGACCACCACGAAGGTCAACCGCTCAGGGTCAAGACGGTCTTGCGCGACGCGGTTGATCTCCTCCAGCGTCACGGCCTCGACCATGTCGTTGCGGTTGACGATGTAGTCGGGCGACAGCCCGTCCATCTGCATGCCGACGGCGATATTGGCGATCTGCCCGTTTCCATCGAACCGCAAAGGGTACGCGCCGGTCAGGTATGTCTTGGCATCGCGCAATTCCTCTTCGCTGACCCCTTCGGTGCGAAGACGCATCCATTCATCGCGAGTGACCTTGATCGCCTCGGCCACGCGATCATTGGCCGACGACACCGACCCCGCCCAAAGTTGCGCCGCATCCTTGTCCGAAAGGTAGGAATACACGCCATAGGTCAGCCCGCGTTTTTCACGCACCTCGGTCACAAGACGGCTTTCGAACCCGCCGCCCCCAAGAATGTGGTTGAGAACGTAAGCGGCAAAGAAATCAGGGTCGTCACGGTCGACACCGGCCTGTGCAAACGCGGCGATGGATTGCGGCGTGTCGAACTCTGTCACGCGAACACCGCCGGGCAGGTTGAGATCGGCGGCGTCGGGCAGCGTCGCACCTTCCTGCGGCAGATCCCCCAGCAGCTTGTCCAGCAGCGGGCCAAGTTCCTCGGCGGTGATGTCGCCGACAGCACTGATATAGACCCGCTCGCGCGTCAGCGCGGTCTCGTGCGCGGCCACGATATCGGCGCGGGTCAGGCCCTCGACGCTGTCCATCGTGCCCTCAAGCGGACTGCCGTAAGGGTGATCGCCAAAGACCAACCGGTCAAACGCACGGCTGACAAGCTCGCGCGGATCGGTCTGCGCCGATCGCAGCCCAGATTGCACCTGCCCGCGCACGCGGTCGATGGCGGCCTCGTCGAAACGCGGCGCGACAAGGCTCGACCGCAACAACGCGACGGCCTCGTCCCGGTTCTCGGTCAGAACCCGTGCCGAGACAGAGACCGCGTCATCACTGACCCCGTAAGAGAATTTGGCCGCCAGCGAATCGCGCGCCTTTGCGAAGGCCTGCGCATCCAGATCGCCCGCGCCTTCCTCGAGAAGCCCGACCGTCAGGTTGGTCGCCCCACGCGCGTCAGGCGCGTCAAGCGACGCCCCGCCGCGGAATCGGATTTCCAGCGCGACGAACGGGATCGAGTGGTCCTCCACCAGCCAGGCGTCCAGACCGCCGGGTGTGGTCACCTCCTCGATCTCGATCTCCGCCTGCGCGGGAAGCGCGAAAAGCATCACGACTAGGCTCAGGACAAGATGTCTCATTGGGTCACCTCCGGGGCCATCAAGCGGCCCGTGACGGATTTGCGCGGGTCAAGCAGCCGGCGCGCGGCCTCCACGATCTGCTCTGACGTCGTCTCTTGCAACAGCTCGGGCCATGCCTGCACGTCCGCCACCGTCAACCCTTGGGTCAAGGCGCGGCCATACCTGTTCGCAAGGCCTGACGCATCGTCGCGCTCGTAGATTTCTTCGGCGCGCAATTGCATCTTGATGCGGTCCAGTTGTTCGGGGTCCGGCCCGGTCTCCAGGAACTCGATCAATACCTCGTCAAGCGCGGTCTCCGCCTGTTCCAGGGTCACGCCAGCCGCCGGCACCAGAACCAGATTGAACGTGGTCGCGTCCAGCGAGGTGGCGGAATACCACGCACCGACTTGCACCGCGATGCTGTCCTCGATCTGCAAACGCTGGTTGAGCACGGAGGTCTGGCCGCGGCCGAGAACCTGCGCCAGAAGATACAGCGCGGCGGCCTCGTCCTGCGCGCCGCTGTCACGCTCGGGCGCCAGATAGGACCGGCTGAGATAGGGCTGCGAGACACGCGCATCGCGCAGCATCAGACGCCGCTCGGCCAGTTGGGGCGGTTCTTCCGGCCGTGCGCGGGCGGGCATGTCCGCGTTGGCCGGAATAGCGCCGTAATGCGTCTGCGCCAGCGCACGCACCTCGTCGGGCGTCACGTCCCCGGCCACCACAAGAATCGCGTTGTTGGGGGCGTAATGCGTCTCGTAGAACGCCAGTGCCGCGTCGCGGTCCAGCCCCTCCATCTCGTGCCGCCAACCGATGATCGGCACGCCGTAGGGGTGGTTGAGATATTGCGTGGCGCGTTTCTGCTCGCGCAACAGCGCCGAGGGGCTGTTCTCGACGCGCTGATTGCGTTCCTCCAGGATCACGTCCCGTTCGGTCCGCACATCGGATTCCGCCAGGCGCAGGTTCACCATGCGGTCGGCCTCCATCCCCATCACGAGATCCAGCCTGTCCGCCGCGATCCGCTGAAAATACGCCGTATAATCGTAACTGGTAAAGGCATTGTCGGATCCGCCATTTCGCGCCACGGTGGACGAGAATTCGCCCGGTGCCATGGTGTCGGTCCCCTTGAACATCAGGTGTTCGAGAAAATGCGCGATGCCTGAGTGTCCTGGCGGTTCATCCGCCGCGCCGACGCGGTACCAGACCATGTGCGTGACGACCGGCGCGCGGTGATCCTCGACCACCACCACGTCCATTCCGTTTTCAAGCTGGAACGTGGTCACCTGATCCGATGCAACGGCGCCGCCGGACACGGAGAGCGAGACGGCAAGGGCGAATAGCCAGACGAAACATGTGCGCATTGAAAACTCCCGCATCGGTGCATGTGCTACATAAGACATACGGTGCCCCGGCCCGTTTTCAACGGTCCCGACCCGTTCGTCATGTCACATGTGTCCAGCCGGAACGATCCGTCACCCCGCCCGGCATCACGTCAGCGCGTGGGGGCAGGTGGGCTTGCCGGTGTCAGGATGCCCCGATTGCGCAGCCGCCGCTCTTCGGCATAGGCGTTCAGCCATTGCTGGCGGTACGCCTGGACATAATCGTCGCCCGGCAGGATACCCAGAATGTTCACCCGGCCGTGTCGACGACGGGTCTCTCGATCCTCTTCGGCCAGCGTCTGCCGAATCGCCTGCGTGCCGCCAAAACGCGTCGCATGACCGACAAGCGCGGCGTCGCGGGCATCCGGTGTGGCATCCGGTGCGGACCGGTTTCCGCCAAGCGCGGCGGCGCCATCGGCCAACGGGTTCTGATCTGTCCGGCTCGTGGCGCCCGGTACGGGCGCGGGCAGGCGCGACGGGTCCTCGGGCGGTTGCAGCGGCTTGCCCGGCAGAACCGAGAATTCGTCCGGCCCGTTGCCGGTATTGCCGATCCGGGTCAGTGTCACGTCCCCGTCACGCGCCGCACACCCCGCCACGATCGTGGCGGCCAGAAGGATCAGAACGCTTTTGCGCGGCATGCTCATCGCCACTCCTCTGCAACTTTCCCGGTGTTTAGCGCATTCCCGGTCCGAGGTCACGAGGGGTTTTTCCGCGCCGGGGCCAAAACCAGACCGAACGCCCCGGCGAACACCGCGATATCGGCCACATTGAACACATAAGGATTGTCCAGCCCGCAACATGACATGTTGAGAAAATCCGCCACCGCGCCGTAGATCACGCGGTCGATGACATTGCCAAGCGCCCCGCCCAGCAAAAGCCCGGCGGCGATCCTTTGCAACCGCCCCAACGGCTCGCGATGCACCCACCACAGGACCGCGCCAGAAATCAGCAACGCCACGCCGATCAGGATCCAACGGGTCAGCGGGGCGTCCCCCGCGAGGATCCCGAAGTTGATCCCGGTATTCCACGCCATGCGCAGGTTGAAATAGGGCGGCAACACGTCGATCCGCCCCAAAAGGCGCAGATCCATCACGTGCACGACGTAATATTTGGTCAGCTGGTCCAGAACGAAAAGGCAGGCCGCGGTCCAGTAGAACAGTCGCATGCGCGCCTCAGTGCCGGAAATGGCGCAGGCCGGTCAGCACCATGGCAAGCCCCGCCTCGTCTGCCGCCGCGATCACCTCGTCATCGCGCATCGAGCCGCCGGGATGGATGACCGCCGTCGCCCCGGCCTCGGCCGCCGCCATCAGACCGTCGGCAAAGGGAAAGAACGCGTCCGAGGCCACGACGCTGCCTTGCGTCAGCGGGGCAGGCAGCCCCAAGGTGTCGGCCATGTCCTGCGACTTTCGCGCGGCGATGCGGCAACTGTCGACGCGGCTCATCTGGCCGGCGCCGACGCCCACCGTCGCGCCGTCCTTGACGTAGACGATGGCGTTGGATTTCACGTGTTTCGCCACCTTCCAGGCAAACAGCATGTTCGCCATCTCGGCCTCGGTCGGGGTGCGGCTGCTGACGACCCGCAGATCGCTTGCATCTAGGCGGCCCGCATCCTTGTCCTGCACGAGGTACCCGCCCGAGACCTGCCGCACCATCCGCGCGGCCCGCGCGGGATCGGCCAGCCCGCCGGTCAATAGCAGGCGCAGGTTCTTCTTCTTGGCAAAAATACCCAAGGCCTTCTCGTCGGCACCGGGCGCAATCACCACCTCGGTGAAGATCCCCGCGATCTCTTCGGCGGTCTCGGCGTCCAGCGGCTGGTTGACGGCGATGATGCCACCGAAGGCACTGGTGCGGTCACAGTCGAACGCGGCCTTGTAGGCGTCGATCAGGCTGGCCCCGCGCGCCACGCCGCAGGGATTGGCATGTTTTATGATGGCACAGGCCGGGCCATCCGCGGGATCGAACTCGCTGACAAGTTCGAAGGCCGCGTCGGTGTCGTTGATGTTGTTGTAGCTGAGGTCCTTGCCCTGCACTTGCCGCGCGGTTGCGACACCGGGCCGGTCCGCGCCATCGACATAGAACGCCGCCCCCTGATGCGGGTTCTCGCCATAGCGCAGCGTCTGCGCCAGCGTTCCGGCAAAGGCGCGACGGCGTGGTGCGGCCTCGTCCAGCGCATCGGCCATCCACGTGCTGACCGACGCGTCGTAGGCGGCGGTCCGACCGTAAGCGGTCAGCGCCAGCCGCTGCCGGAACGCGTACGAGGTGTGACCGTCCTGCGCGTCAAGCTCGGCCAGCAGGGGCGCGTAATCCGCGACATCCACCACCACGTTCACGAAAGCGTGGTTCTTGGCCGCAGCCCGTATCATCGCGGGGCCGCCGATATCGATATTCTCGATTGCCGTGGCGTAATCCGCGCCCGCGGCCACGGTCGCCTCGAACGGATAGAGGTTGACCACCAGAAGGTCGATCGGTGCGATCCCGTGCGCGTCCATTGCCGCCACGTGTTCCGTGTTGTCGCGCAGCGCCAGCAGCCCGCCATGCACCATCGGATGCAGCGTCTTGACGCGCCCGTCCATCATCTCGGGAAAGCCCGTCACCTCGGCCACGTCCCGCACCGCAAGACCGGCCTCGCGCAAGCTGCGGGCGGTGCCGCCGGTCGAGACAAGCTCGACCCCGCGATCCGTCAGGGCGCGACCAAGGTCGACGAGTCCGGTCTTGTCGGAGACAGAGAGAAGGGCACGGGTCACGGGCGCGAGATCGGTCATATGGTGTCAGTCCTGCACAGGGCGGTTGTCGGTTCAATCAGTGGTCGCGGGCTCGGGCACGGTTTCGGCGACATCACGAATGCCGACCGGGGTGTCGTCCGCCTTGGCCAGTGACCATCTGATGCGGGTCGCATGGTCCAGCACATGACCGGACAGGACAATCTGTTCGGACACACGCGGGCTCAGCCGCGTCTTTTCAAGATAGACGCTTGGTTGCAAGGACAAAGCGGCCGGCCCGCCGGTCCTCAACACCCAGGTTTCGCCGCTGCGCAGCGTCACCGAGACGGCGTTCGCGCCGTCGTCCAACACGGTGTCCACCTCGGGGTGCAGATGAAACCGGATATCGAACGGTATCCCGTGCGGATAGCGGCCATGGCGCATGCGGTCGAAACGCTGCCGGTCGGCGTCCTCGACCGCGAGCAGCAGATCCTCGCCGACCAGCGCGCGCCCGTCCGCCGCCAGGTCCAGCTTGCGCACATGGGTCAGCCCATGACCGCGCAGATAGCCGTCATGCGCGCCTTCGAAGCGCACGCCTTGCGCGGTTTTCGACAGGTGCACAGGCACCTCGCGCGGCGCATCGCTCAGCCTGTCGGAGTGGCGCGGATCATGGCTCAGCCGCGCGCTCGACCCGGCGTCGAGCACAAGGGCCGAATGCGACGGCGTGGCGCGCCCCGCACGCCGCCATTCCGCCCCGAACCGCGCGCCGGACCCGCAATTGACGATCAGCGGGCGTCGCCCCGAGGTCAGCTCGAAGGCCAGCGTCGAGGCATGCGCTCCGGCCGAGGCCGCGCCAAGGGGCGGGATGGCGGCATCGACGATCACGCTAGTGCGGCCCGCGCCCAGCCGGGCGAACCCCATGGCCAGCCCATCCGATCTGCGCGACTTGACACCGCTGGTTGCAAGCGCGCTGTCCAGCCGCCCGGCAAGACCGCGCCCGCCGCCATGGAACCGCGCCAGCCCGCCATCGGCATGGCGCAGCGTGCGCAGCGTGGGGGCGACACGCTCTACGGCGCGCCAATGCGCGTCCTCGACGGGGTGCCCCGCATCGCTGAGGGCCTGCGCCGCCCATGTCAGCAGCGTGAACACCTCCAGCAATTCCTCGGGATTGCGTGTCGGGATGCCGCCGCCATCATCGATCTGCCGCGCGCATTCGCGCGCCAACGCCGCGCGTCCGGTGGCGATCACGTCCTCCATTCCGGCCAGCGACACGCCCGCTTGTATCAACCCCGTCAGCGCCTCGAAGGTGGGCAGCCCCGGCCCCGCTGCCGGCCATCTGCGCCGCAGGAACGTCGTCTGCCGGGCAAGCGCGCGATGATAGCGCCGCCGTGCCACGGGGGGCTGACCGCGCAACAGGAACTCGGCATGCGCCATCCAGCGGATCAGGCGCCGCCCGGTCAGGTCCGGTGTCCATCCCGGACCGCTGCCCGCGCCATGGCGCGCGATCCACTGCCAGACCCACGCCTGCGCGCGCGCTTGCGCCGCCATGTCGGCCACGGCGGCCAGATCATCGAGCCAGCCGAAGCCATGCAATTCGGCGGCAAAGCCCGCATCCGGCGGGACGATATCCCAGATCGACGTGGTCGGCATCTCCACGAGATGGCCCGCGATGACGAAGCGGCCGGCACAGATCTGGCGTCCCCGCACCGCGCAGCCGATGCTGCGCGGTTCCGGTGGCGCGGTGAACACCGCCGTCGCACGGCTCAGCGCCGCGCGGCGCGCGGCGATGCGATTTCTCGCGCGCGTCCATCGCGCTGACAGGGTTTCACGGTTGAACATGTACCTCGACACGGGCCTCGCGACGTCTGTCCCAAGCATAGACGAGCCGCGGCGCAGCGTCATTGACTGATTATGCGTCCGTGTTCCGCAGGCAGGCGATGTAGAAACCGTCCATCCCGCCCAGATCGGCCCAGTGATCGGGCCGCAGGCGCAAACCGCCCTCCTCGGTGATCCAGCCCGCGTCGACCCCCGGCAGATCAAGCGCCGCGCGGTCCACGGTCAGGCCCGGATGCCGCACAAGCGCGGCGTCCACCTGACATTCCCCCTCGTCGGGCAGCAGCGAGCATGTGCAGAACACCAGCCGCCCACCGGGTCGCAACAGCGTCAAAGCATGGTCTATCATCGCCGCCTGCAGCTCGATGAGCGCGCCGAATTCCGTGCCGTCCTTGGCGTGCGGAAGGTCGGGATGACGGCGGATCGTGCCGGTGGCCGAACAGGGCGCGTCGCACAGGATCGCGTCATACTGGCCGCGATGCTCCAGCGCATCCCCGACAACGCATTCCGCCGTCAGCCCGGTGCGCGCAAGGTTTTCGGTCACACGCGCCATGCGCCGTTCGGACAGGTCAAGCGCCGTGACCTGCGCGCCCATGGACGCCAGTTGCAGGGTCTTGCCCCCCGGTGCCGCGCACAGATCCAGCACCCGCTCGCCCTGTTGCGGGGCCAGCACCTGCACCGGCAGGGCCGCGGCGGCATCCTGCACCCACCATGCGCCTGCCTCGAATCCCGGCAGTGTCGAGACCTGCGGCGCATCGAACACGCGCACCGATCCGGTCGGCAGCACCGTGCCCCCCAACCGTTCGGCCCATGCGCCAGCCTCTGATTTCACCGTCAGATCCAGCGGCGCACCGGCAAAATGCGCGCGTTCCATCGCGGCGACCGGGCCCTTGCCCCAGGCCTCGACCAGGGGCGCGCGCAGCCAGCCCGGCAGGGCGGGCTGGCGCAGGTCATTCCATTTGCGCGGCGCCTCGTCGACGATCTTGCGCAGCACCGCGTTGACGAGCCCCTTCAGGCGGTTATGGCGTGGATGCGCGCCGACGATCTTGACCGCTTCGTTGACGACACCATGCGCGTCCCCGCCGAGAGCAAGCTCGACCGTTGCCGCGCGCAACACGTTGCGAACGGGCAACGGCGGCGGCTTGCGCAGGTGCTTCGCAAGAAGGCGATCCGCGCGATCCAGCCCGCGCAGCGTGTCACCGGCCAGCCGTTGAGCCCGCGCCCGGTCCGCCGGGGGCAACGCCTGAACCGCGCCACCTGCCAGCAGATCGGACATCAGGCGTCCTTCCCCCAGCACCTGATCCAGAAGGTGGACCGCGGTGGCGCGCGGGCTCGAAGCAGGCTTTTTCATCGGCAGATCCTTGGCGAAGACGCAGGCACGGGATATATCAATGGTCAAGGCCAGAGGAAAGATCGATCATGAGCAACGACGATGCAATAACCGACGACATGTCCGACCTGCCACCCGCCGCACGCCGTGCGCTTGCCGAGGCCGAGGAACGCCGCAAGATGGCGGCCAAGCGTGAGATGCCGGTCGAACTTGGCGGTCGCCGCGAAGGTCTTGACCCCGCCCGTTATGGCGACTGGGAAATAAAGGGACGGGCGATCGATTTCTGATCGCCCGTCACCTCGCGTTTTCGGATCTGGATCAACTTAGCGCAGATAGAGATCCGCGTGACGGCCCTGCCCCTGGTCGGACGTGAACCGCACGGTGTTGCCCTTCAGTTCCACAGATTGGCAATTGGCGCCCAGATCCATGTCGCCCCAGTAAAGGTCGCGACAGAAATAGGACCCGTCCCACCGCCACGCGCCGGTCACGGCGCTGCCAAAGGCGCGGCCCTTGATGTCGCCATCAGGGGTCACATTGACGTTGATCCCGAACCGCGAGAGATCGCGATCCTTGATCAGGGACACGAATTGCGACCGGTCCGTGATCTGGCTGAATCCTTCGGCCGCGACCGGCGCGGCCAGGGTCATTGAAATGACGAAAGTTGCAATGGCTCGCATGACGTTTGCTCCGGTATAAGGTTTACAAACATACGTTGCGGGGGCTCGTCCGGATCAGTTATCGCCCAGCCCGAGCACGTCGAGCATGTCATGACTGCCCGGCCGTCGCCCCTGCCCCCACAGGGCGGCCTTGAGCGCGCCCCGCGCAAAGATCGCCCGGTCGGTCGCCACGTGACGCAGCACGATGCGCTCGCCGGCGGCGGCGAAGATCACGTCATGCTCGCCCACGATATCGCCGCCCCGAATGGCGGAAAACCCGATATGGCCGCGTTCGCGCTTGCCGGTCATGCCGTCGCGTGCGGCGTCGCGCACGGCGCTCAGCGTCACGCCGCGCCCGTCCGCCGCCGCCTCGCCCAGCATCAGCGCGGTGCCCGAGGGCGCATCGACCTTCTGGTTGTGATGCGCCTCGACGATCTCGATGTCGAAATCCGCGTCAAGCGCGGCGGCCACCCGTTTTGTCAGTTGCGTCAGCAGGTTCACGCCAAGCGACATGTTGCCGGCGCGCACGATCACCGCATGACGCGCGGCCGCCTCCAGCTTCTTCAGCTGGGCATCGTCGAATCCCGTGGTGCCGATGACATGAACGACACGGGCCTGCGCGGTCAGCGTCGCCATCTCGACGGTCGCCGCAGGCGTCGTGAAATCGATCACGGCATGGGCCCTGGCCACGATTTCCAGCGGATCGTCGGTCACGGTGATCCCGATATCGGCTCCCCCCATGGCGGCCCCGACATCGCGCCCGATCCAGTCATGACCGGGCCGCTCAATCGCGCCGATCAGGCGGGCGCGCGGGCTTTCGGCCACCGTCTGGACCAGCATGCGCCCCATGCGGCCCGACGCCCCGGTGATCACGATACCCGGCAGATCGCTCATGGCTGTGGCCCTTCCCCTTCGGTTCGGGTTTGCATAGCGCGCGGATCTCCGGGCGGCAAGCCGACCGCATCCTTGATCTTTCACGCGATTCGCGATCATACGGGACCAGAGTTTGGCAAGGAGGCCCCATGGACCCGCGCAGGATCACCGACGATTTCTTCGTCTCGCCGCAGATCACACCCGATGACATGCCCGCAGTCAAGGCCGCCGGATTCCGGTCCATCCTGTGCAATCGTCCGGATAACGAGGACCCCGGCCAGCCCGGCTATGACGAGGTGGCGCAGGCCGCCGGCGCGGCGGATCTCGAAATCCGGGCGGTGCCCATCGTCTCGGGGCAAATGACCGACGCGGACACCGAGGCGTTTCGCGATGCCGTCACGGCCCTGCCCAAGCCCATCCTCGCCTATTGCCGCAGCGGTACGCGGTGCACGGTGATGTGGAGTCTGACGCATATCGACGCGCTTGGCGGGGATGCGGTCCTGCGCGCCACCGCCGATGCGGGGTATGACATGTCGGGCCTTGTCGCCCAGATCAATCGCCGGACATGACCGCCTGGGCGCTTGTCGGCCATGACGGGCAGCGGGGGCGGGCCTTCGCCCTGCGGGGCGCGTCGCTGGTGAACTCTGCAACCGGGCCCGATGCGGCGACGGCCCTGGCGGCGCTCGGCCCGACGCCGGATCGCATCCTGCGTATCGGCGACGGTCCGCCGGACGCGGTGCCCGCCCCGCTTCTGCCGGACATGCCGGGACCGGGATTGGCGGGGCTGACGCAGCAGGCGCCCCCCGACGTGATCGACGGGTGGGTGCGCCTGCTCTTGCTGGGGATGACACGGGACCAACCGGATTGGGACGGCGTGGCCTGTGTGCTGGCCGGCGACATCCGCCATTGGGTGCATCTCAGCGCGGGCGAGGCCGTGAGTTGCCAAAGTTTTCTCACGCCGCGCCTTGCCATGACGCTCGGCGCCACGACCCCGCTGGATACCGACGCGCTGGCCGACACCCTGAGCCGTCCCGAACGGCTGGCCACGCATCTGCGCAGCGCCGAGGTCACCGGCAACACAGCCGCCCTGTCGGGGCATCTGATCGGCGCCGAACTGGCGGCAGCGCGTCCCTACTGGCTGGGCCAGAACGTGGCAGTGATCGCCCCCGAAGGTGCGGAGTCGGGTGTGGCCGATGCGCTTGAGAGACAGGGCGTCCCGACACAGGTGCATGACCCCGAAGGTTTGCTTGCCCCGGCCTTCGCGGCGCTTGCGACGTGGATGGGGTGAAGCCGCGCCGGATTTGGGTGTGATTGGCCTTGAGCGGACGGTAGGAGTACAGCCCGTGCGGAATCAAGCCCGAAGGGCGCCGCGCATCGCCGGGCCGCCCCCCGGCACGGCGATTTGGCTTCAACCTGCGCAAGGCTCTGATCTTTTTCTGATCTGTCTGGGATAAAGCGCTGCTGAATTCACGCCGGATCGCCGCACCGCGGCCCGCCGATGCGCGGCTCGTCACAAGATTTCCAACGTACACTCAAGCCGAAATCCGCCCGTGAGCCTCAGCCCACATCCAGATCGTGACCGGGCCGTCATTGACCAAAGACACCGCCATGTCCGCCCCGAAGCGCCCTGTTTCGACAGCAATGCCAAGCGCGGCGATCCGGTCCACGAACAGGTCATAAAGCCGACGCCCGTCATCGGGGGATGCGGCGGCGGAAAAGCCGGGGCGATTGCCCCGCGTCGTATCAGCGGCCAGGGTGAACTGGCTGATGACCAGCGCCGTGCCGCCCGTATCGAGGATAGAGCGGTTCATCCGGCCCGTCGCATCCGCGAAGATGCGCAGCTTGGCGATCCGTGCAGCCAGCCGGTCGACCTCGGGCTGCGTATCGTCTTGCATGGCACAGACAAAAATCAGAAGGCCCGGCCCGCAGCGACCGACCGTCGTCCCCTCGACCGAGACCGAGGCTTCGGTGACACGCTGAAGAAGGGCTCGCATCGAATACCTTGTGTGCCTTTGACAGGGGTTAAGGTCGGCGTCGTGATGCAAGGTTAATACGTTTTCATCTGCAACGCCAACGAGGGGGGCAAGGATGATCGAAAAATCGAATATGACCGGATTCTGGCCGCAGCTTTACGAGCCGCTTCGCAATTTCGGCACGCGGATGGCGGAATGGATGGCACCGGCCTCGGACGCGTCATCGGACGACGGCGCGTACCGGATCACGATGGAGCTGCCCGGCGTCGAGGAAAAGGATATCGACCTGTCGGTGCATGACGGGATGGTCACGGTAAAGGGCGAGAAGACCGCCGAGCGCGAAGAGACAGGCGAAACCTGGTTCTTCACCGAACGCCAGTACGGCGCGTTCAGCCGATCGTTCCGCCTGCCGGCCGATGCCGATGGCGACAACGTCGAGGCCAAGCTGAAGGATGGCGTCCTGAGCATGACGATCCCGAAACGCGACACCCCCGACCCAAGCGGTCGCAAGGTGGATATCAAGCGCGGCTGATCCCCGCGCTCACCCGCGCGGGTCGTGGATCCCGAGCAGCGCCGCGCGACGGGTGCGGAAACGGTTTACGGGGTCGTCGGGATGGGCGATGGCGACATGCGGCGCGGCGCAAATCACCATGGCCGCGCCTCGGGCCGGGTCAGAACCCGCCCTGTTCAAGCGCCACGACATACCCCAGCCCCGCGGCCAAAAGCACGCCAAGCCCGACCGCCGCCGCGATTTTCCACGCCGACCACGGCCGTTCGCCCTGCACGCGTCCGGTGCGGGCATTGACCACGAAGCGATAGGTCTGACCGCGATACTTGTAGGCGGCCAGCCAGACCGGCAGCAGCACATGCTTGAACGTGACGCGGTCGAGCCTTGTGTCGATATCGTGGATGCGCTGCCGGTCGCCGCCGATGTCGAAGCGCACGTCGCGGGCGATCACCGCGTCCATCTTGCTGCGCGCCTGCACAAAAGCCTGCTCTATCGGTACGGAATAGCCTTCGGCGCGGAAACCGGCGAGGTATTCGGGCGCGTAAGGCTCCAACGCGGCCAGGTCCCACGGCTCCAGCCCGTCGGTGAACGCCTTTGGCAGCGCGGTCGAGGCGAGCACCAGCACGTCATCGAAGGCCCGCGAGACCCGGCCCGAGACACCGCGCCAGCGGACCTTGGGCACGCGGACCGTCTGGCGCTTGCCGTCGCGCATGACGGTGCGGGTGACGTAATACACCGTGCCGCGCTCGCCGCGGTAATCGGATTCGGTGGCGGCGTCGAAGGTCCAGTAGGGCACGTAGATCCCCTGCATCCGCCGTCCCTTGCGCGCATAGGCCTGCAACCCGTTCGGCGCGAACCACAGGCGGCCCAGCCAATCGGTCATCGCCCGCTGCGCCGCGCCCTCGTCCAGCGCAAAGGGCAACAGCGCGCGCGGCTTGATGTGGCGGTGCGGGCCGGTGCCCGTGACCACGGGCGAGGCGCAGAACGGGCATTCGGTGGCGTGGGTATCGGTGCCAAGCTCCACCTGCGCGCCGCAGCTAGTGCAGGACGTGACGCGGGTCTCTTCCATCTCTTGCGCGGGCAACTGGTCGCGCAAGGCTTTGGCGAAGTCCAGCTCGCGGATGCCGCCCTGCCACGGGCCTCCGGTGTCGATCCCGGCAATGTCGCCACAGTGATCGCAGACCAGGTGATGCGCGCCAGGATCATAGCGGTAATCCGCGCCGCACGCCGCGCAGGGAAAGCGATGCGTGGACACGGCCGGCGCGAGGGGCGGTGTTTCGGTCATCGTTTGTTCAGAGGATGTGATGGATCGCGCGCGGCGTGATCCGCCGCAACGCGCCGTCGCCGAGGGCCGTGTGCCGCCAAAGGTTGAAGACCGCATGCAGCGCCACCGCCGCCAACAGCGCCAGAAGCAGAGTTCGCGCCGCGGGGCCGGGCATAGGCAGGCCGACGGTTTCCGCGACGAGCGCCACGGCCCCCCAAGCCAGCAGCAGGTAAAGCCCGCGATGCAGCCACGGATGCGCCGCACGCACGGGGCCTTTAAGCTTCGGCCCCGGCCCGTTCATCAGCCCGAAGACCAGCGCCGCTGCGCACATCGTCAGCGCCGTGGCAGCATAGACCAGCGCCAGCCACGCAGTCGTCCCGCCATCGCCCAGTACGAACAGCAAGAGCAAAAGGTTCAGCCAGTGCAGCGTGAAGGTGACGTGTCGGCGCATCGGCTCAGGCCCCCGGCGGCGGCGGCGGCATGACGGTGAATAGCTGCGCCAGCTCGGTCACGTCCTCGGCGCGCTTCCAGCCGTCCTGACCGGCGGTCCAGACATGGGTCTCGCGTGTCAGGCCGCCTTCGGTCACCATGCGGCCCATGCGCGCCTTGGAGTAGGGGCCGTGCGTCTGCCCGTTCTCGGCGATGTGCCAGACATGCTCGACCGGGGGCGGGGGTGGCGGGGGGACAACGCCGTCGGGGCGCGCACCCCATGGGCCCTGCCCGGTGCCCTGCCCTGCCATCTGCTGCGCCATTGCCATGCCCATCCCCATGCCAAGCCCCGCGCCGATGCCGCCGCCACCCGACGGGTTCTTGGCCGCCGCCGTCATCGCCTCGGCGGTGGAATACTGCGTGAACTTGCCCAGATCGCCCGCCAAGCCCATTGAGGTGCGCTTGTCGAGGGCCTGTTCGACCGCCGGCGGCAGCGAAATGTTCTCGATATAGAATTCGGGGATTTCCAGCCCGTACTCGGCGACCACCGCCGAGATCTCTGCGGCCACCAGCTTGCCCAGGTCGCGGGTGTTGGCGGCCATGTCGAGCACCGGGATACCCGACCCGGCGATGATCCGGCTGAACGCCTGAACAATGATGTTGCGGATCTGAAAGCTGATCTCGTCCATGGTGAACTCGCCATCCGTGCCGACGATCTCGGACAGGAACTTTGCGGGGTCGCTGATGCGTGCGGTATAGGTGCCATAGGCACGGATGCGGGTCGGGCCGAATTCCGGGTCGCGCAGCATGATCGGGTTCTTGGTGCCCCATTTCAGATCGGTAAAGCGCGTCGTGGCAACAAAGTAGATTTCCGACTTGAAGGGCGAGCGAAAGCCGTGATCCCAGTGCTGCAGCGATGTCATCACCGGCATGTTGTTGGTTTCCAGCATGTAGAGACCGGGGGTAAAGACATCGGCCAATCGCCCCTCGTGGACGAACACCGCCGCCTGCCCCTCGCGCACCGTCAGCTTGGCGCCGTACTTGATCTCGTGGCCCTCACGCTCGAACCGCCAGACCATGGTGTCGCGGGTGCCAGCGGTCCAGTGGATGACGTCGATGAACTGGCCGGAGAGGAAATCGAAGATGGGCATCGGGAAAAACTCCTGTGATCGGCGAGGTCACGCCGGCCCGACGCCGCGTCTGTCGAGCAGACGGCGCAGGATCGGGCGGGCCTCGTCCGGGGTCATGCCGGGCCGCAGGGCGGGATCGTAGAGCAGCTCCAGCAGGATCTCGTCATGGCGGGTGAGCAGGGCGAATTCCTCGTCATCGTTGAAAATCGAGGGACGCGCGGCGGGGCTGTCATTGGCAAGGCCCAAGCCCTGGGCCAGTTCCTCGTGGACGCAGGCGCGGCGCATCAGGGCGGGATGCTCGGCCCGGATCCAGGCGATGGCGCCGGTATAGGCATAGGGATCATCGCTGCCGGAGAAAGCCACCACGAGGCAATGGATGGTGCGCGGCATGAAACGGAAAACCCCCAGCGTGGCGTTGTCCAGACCCGGCGCGATATCGCGAATGCGGGCCAGGCCCTCGGCGCGGTCATCCTCGCCAAGGACGAGCACGTGAAAATTGGGGTTGAACGCGCTCGCGCGGATCGGATGGCGCGTAATCCGTGACAGGCGGCTGGCATAGCGCTGTACCATGGCGCGGTCGCTGGCGCGCTGATCCTGGGGGACCGAGGCGCCGAACCCCACCTTCATGCGCACAGGCCCGATCCATTTGCGCAAGCCCCCCGCGCGGCCCGAGGACGGGCGATATCCCCCGCCTTCCGCGTATTCATCGTAGAACACGATGCGTTCAAAATTCCGGAGGATCTGGGTGTCGGTAAACGGCGTGTCCGCCCCGCCGCCATCGGTGCGCAAGAGATCGCGGTCGCGCAGGTCGCGCTCGATCCGGGTGTAGTAGGCGGCAAGGGCGCGGCTTTGCGGCGAGGGGTCGGGATCTGTCGGGACAGCGAGGTCCGCGGGGCGCGCCGCCGGGCGTGGCACCTCGTCGGGCGCGGGCATCTCGCAGGCGGACAGGCCCAGCAACGCGAGGCCCGCCATCCATGCCCTGCACCCGACCGACCGCATCTGCGCCTCAGGCCTTGCGGTCGGCGGGTCCGGTGGTATCGCCTGTGCCGCCGCGTCCCGCCTTGGCCGCGGCGAGTGTATCGCGCAGCTCGGCCTCCATCTTTTGCAGGTCCTCTTCGGCGCGGGCGCGCTTGGCCTTGCCTTCGTCGGCGATCTGCAGGCTTTCCTGGATCGTGCCGATGAGATCGGCATTGGCCTTTTTCACGGCCTCGATGTCGAACACGCCGCGCTCGATCTCCTGCCGGATCGCCTTGTTGCTGTCGCGCAGGTTCTTTGCGTTGGCGGTCAGCAATTCGTTGGTCAGGTCATTGGCGCCGCGCACCGCCTCGGCGGCCTCGGCAGAACGCTGGATGGTGACCGCCTGCGCCAGCTGCGTCTCCCACAGGGGCACGGTGTTGACGAGGGTCGAGTTGATCTTGGTCACCAGAGACTTGTCGTTTTCCTGCACCAGCCGGATCGAGGGCAGCGACTGCATCGTCACCTGACGCGTCAGTTTCAGATCGTGCACCCGGCGTTCCAGATCGTCGCGCGCCGCCCTCAGGTCGCGCAGCTCCTGCGCCGTCATCACCTGGTCACTTTCAGGGGTGGTCAGGATCTCGGCCTCCTTGGCGGGGATCTCGGTCTCGTCGAGATCCTTCAGCCGGGCCTCGCCCGCCGCGATGTAGAGCGCCAGTTCGTCGTAGAAGGCCAGCGTCTTTTCATAGAGCTTGTCGAGCGATTTGATGTCCTTGAGCAGCGTGTGCTCGTGGCCCAGCAGGTCCTCGGTGATCCGGTCGATCTGGCCCTGCACCTCTTCGAAACGGGCGCTGAATTTGGCGATCGGGGCGGCGCGGCCCAGCAGTTTTTCCCACCAGGACCGGTCGCGGCGCAGGTCCAGCTCCGAGACCGAGAAGCCGCGGATCGTGGTCACGATCCCGCGCAGGGAATCGCCGGCCGGGCCGACATCCTTGTTGCGCACGCCCTGCAGCATGGATTGCGAGATTTCCTGCAACTCGGCCTGCGCCTTGGCCCCGAAGGACACGATCGACTGGGTGTCGGTCATGTCGATCTCGGCCAGACGGCGGTTGATCGCGGCGCGTTGCGTTGCGTCGGCCTGATCGAGCGACAGGGAGGTGTCGGCCTCGGACGGTTCGGGCAGGGTGCTGCGGCTCACGGTTTCGACATCCGCGTGCGCGGCCTCGGCCTGACGGCGTGTGGTCTCTGACATGGCATGTCCTTTCTACGCGGGATCCGGTGTTTCAAGATGAACGCCCTCGCGCTCCAGACGTTCCCGCAGCACCTCGATCTCTATATCGAGATCGGTGCTGCTATCGGCCATCAGCGCGCGGGTCTTGGCGGTAAAATTGCGTTCGAGATCCGACAGCAGCACGAGAAATTTGTCGCGGGCCTCGGGGTTGGGGGCGCGGGTGGCGAGATCGGCATATTTCACCGCCGCGTCGCGCGCACCCATCAGGTAGACGCCCAGATACTTGCGCGCCGCGGTCAGGTCGCGCGGATCGTTCTCGACGGTGCGCAGCATGTCGCGCACGGTGACCTGGAACTGCTCCAGCCGCGCCTCGAGCGCGCGGTCGCCGACCCGGCGGATAGCCGTCGACATGGCGGCGAGATAATCCTCGGCCTGATCGACCACGCGGGCGACGCGGCTGCTCTGGAAGCTGTCGATGTCGCCGGCATGCTTGTCATGCAGCGGATCGATCCCGAAGGCCAGCACGTGCAGCCCGGCCCCCGCAACCGCAAAGATCACCGGCGCGAGCAGGCCACCGGCCGCGGCCCCGGCGAGGCCAAGCCCGGCCCCCGTGCACAGCGTGGCGAGGATCTTGCGCGGCACGGGCGGACGTCGCGCGATCCGGCGGGCGTCATAGGCCTCTTCGGCGCGCAGCCCCTCGCGTGTCAGCCACGCGCCAAGCAGCAACAGCCCAAGCGCCGCGAGGTTGAGCGCGAGGTCGACCGGGCCGGAGGTGAACGCCCGGACCGCCAGAGGCAGCGGCACGAAGAACAGCAGGTTGACGCGCCCGCCCACGCGGGTGCGCCGCGCCCCGCGATACCCGCCGGTCTGCGGCGGGTGGGCCGTCCCGTCGGTATCGGGGCTGTATTGGCCACCGTAGCGACGCGCCATCAGCCGCCCCCCGTCGCGGCGACGAACAGGATCAGCGCGACCAACAGGAAGAACGCCAGTTTCCGTAGTCCCGTCCCACTCATGACGCTCCCACCGTTGGTTTCATTCGGCTCTGAGAGTAAGCCATGGGGCGCGGGCACGCTAGGGGGAAGATGACGGTCGTCACGCACCGTCACGCGCGTCGGATTACGAGTATTTATGGAAAGATGAATGAGGCAAGGCCGGGGTTTCAAGGCGCTGAGGCCGGATTCACCCAGGCACCGCCGGAGGCGAGAGGAGCCGGCGCAGGCCGGCCCACCTCACCGCCCGGTCCGGCGCGCACCCCGAACTGCCGGACCGCGGGGCGACAGTCGGTCAGTCGGAGAATGTCGCGAGATAGGCCGCCACGTCCTCGGACCCGCTGCGCAGTTTGAACGTCATCTTCGAGCGGCTGCCGAGGAACTCGGACGGGTCGGTGGTGTATTCGGCAAGGCGTTCCTGGGTCCAGACTTCGCCCGCCTCGGCCTTTTCTTTCAGGCCGTCGGAATACCTGAAATCCTCGACGCTGCCCATCGTGCGCCCGATCACGCCGTATAGATTGGGGCCGACGCGGCCGCCGCGCACGATGGTCTCGTCCTCGGAGGCGATCATGTGGCAGGCCTTGCACTGGTTGAAGGTCTTCTCGCCCTTGGCGGCGTCCCCTTCGGCATGGGCGGGCATGGCAAATGCCAGAAGCGTTGCGGATGCGGCGATCGAGAATTTCATGGGTGACCTCTATTACAGTTGAATGACATGCGCCGACACTACCGCGATTGCCGGGGCTTGCAAGATCAACTTTGCCGCGACGCCGAGGCGGGCCCGAAGACCGGATCGAAAGACCGTCGGAGCGCCACGTCGAGATCGGCCATGGTGACGGGCAGTCCGAGATCGACCAGGCTCGTGACACCGTGGTCGGTGATACCGCAGGGCACGATGCCGGAAAAATGGCTGAGGTCCGGCTCGACATTGATCGAGATCCCGTGGAAGCTGACCCATTTGCGCAGGCGGACACCGATCGCCGCGATCTTTTCCTCGGGGGCCTGCCCCGACGCGGTCAGCGGCTTGTCGGCGCGTGCCACCCAGACGCCGACGCGGCCCTCGCGGATCTCGCCGGTGACGTTGAATTCGGCGAGGGTGGCGATCACCCACGCCTCGAGCTGCTGCACGAAGCGGCGCACGTCCCGGCCGCGCCGACCCACATCGAGCATCACGTAGACCACCCGCTGGCCGGGGCCATGGTAGGTATATTGCCCGCCGCGCCGCGTCACATGGACCGGGAACCGGTCCGGATCGGTGAGATCGGCGGCCTTGGCCGAGGTGCCGGCGGTGTAGAGCGGCGGATGCTCCAGCATCCAGATCGCCTCGGCCGCATCACCGGCTGCGATTCGCGCGGCGCGGCTCTCCATCATCGCGGCAGCCTCGGGATAGGGCACGAGATCGGCGGAGACATGCCATTCCACACCATTTTGATCCGTTTCGACTTGGGTTTCGGGGGTCATGGCCGAACTCGATGCGCGAGAGAGGGGAAGTTGTGATATGCTTGTGTCAGGTCAGCATTTGATTACGGGAGATGACACATGGTTACAAAGAAAATTCTCATGGCGGTTCTGGCCGCGACAGTGACCCTGCCGGCAGGCCGGGCGGCCGCGGATTTCAAGGACGGGCTGGTGGGTGGCCTCGTGGGCGGGGCCGTCAGCGGCATCATCGTCAACGAAAGCGCCAAGGCCCGCGAGCGCAAGCGCAGCACGGTGACGCGCACCGCCCCGACCCGGACCTATCGTACACCGGTCAATTCGGTAGAGCGTCAGCAGGTGCGCGAGACGCAGACCGCGCTCAATTACTTCGGGTTTCCCGCAGGCACGCCGGATGGCATTCGCGGGCGCAACACGCGCAATGCCGCATCGCAGTTCCAGGCGCATATGGGATATCCCGCGTCGGGTTACCTGGCCGATTACGAGCGGCAGTTCCTGATCAGTTCGTATTACCGTGCGCAAAGCGGCGGGGCCGCGACCGCGCAGTTGATCGCGCAGCGCGGCATGGGCACGCGCGGCCTGTTGCACGCTTACCGCGACGAGGCGGCGGGTGTGCCGACATATGCCGCGACGCAGGTACCCGTTCAGCCCCGGCAGCAGCAGGGGCAGTCGCCGGTAATGGCGGCGGTTCCAGAGTCGGCCCGCGCCCCCGCCACCGAGGACGAGCTGCAAGACGGCGCGCTACCGAACTTCATGGCCGCGGGCGGGGACGGGCCATCGCTGGCCTCGCATTGCAACCAGATCAGCCTGATCACCAACTCCAATGGCGGGTTCGTGACCGAGGCCTCGCTGAACGATCCGCGATTCGCGCTGAATGAACAGTTCTGCATCGCCCGCACCTACGCCATCGCCGAAGGCGAAACGATGGCGTCCTCGCTGAAGGGCATGGCGGACGACCAGCTGGAGGAGCAATGCCGCGCGTTCGGCCCGGCCATGCGCGACCATGTGGCTGCGGTGTCGCTGAGCCCCCGTGACGAGGTCATCAGCGATGTGCGCGGCTTCGTCCTGCAATCCGGGCAATCGCCCGCGCAACTGGCCGGCACCGCCAAGGTCTGCCTGTCGGTGGGGTACCGGATCGATGACATGAACGTCGCGCTCGGCTCGGCCCTGCTGCTGACCGCGCTTGGCGAGGAACCTTACGGCGAACTTCTGGGGCATCACCTCAACGAGGGGTTCGGCACGACGCGGCGCCCAGATCTGGCACTGGCGTGGTATGACGGGGCCGTCACGGCATTGGAAAACGGGGCAGAGCCTGTCTTTGCACCCGGAAATGCGGGGCGCCACGGGCTGATCCGCAAGGCGGCGTTCAGATCGCAGGGCACGAAGGCCCGAACGACACCTGAAACCGTGCAACCGGCCTCAAGCCTGCCGACCTTCGCGCTGGAGTGAGCAAGGCCGCGCGAACAGGATGGAAGAAAAGCATGAGGGGGCCGTGTTTTTGCCCCTTCACAAGCCTGCGAACTTTGCCTATACGACCGGCAGTCTGATCACGTGCGGTCGTGGCGGAATTGGTAGACGCGCAGCGTTGAGGTCGCTGTGGGGTAAAACCCGTGGAAGTTCGAGTCTTCTCGACCGCACCATCTCACCCGATCGAGGCTGTCATGGACGCTGGATGCAGCGGGATTGTGGCGCCAACTGGTGATGTCAGAGATTTTCTTCGACAGCGACACGGGGTTTCATGCATCGTCATGCCACCGGATGTCTTGGCCCCTTCGCACCGAATGGACCGCAAGCAAGTCCAGCCCCGCAGCAGCCCCGATCGCCATCGACCGAGGTGGTTCGCTACGGGGCTTTTGCCCTTGGCGTGACCTTCGGACTTTCGCGGGAATTTCGCGGTCGGCCCGGTCGCGTGCCTGATCACGAGCCGCGGATGGTGTCGATCATGATCTGCACGTTGTCGGGATTGGCATCCGGGGTGATGCCATGGCCAAGGTTGAAGATGTGAGGGCCGTGCTTCAGCGCCTCGACGATCTGGCGGGTCTCGCGGACAAGATCCTCGCCGCCAGTCACCATGTGCGAGGATTTCAGGTTGCCCTGCACGCAGCCGTCTTTCTGGACGTTCTCTGCCACCCAGTCCGGGCTGACGGATTCGTCCACCGCCACGCAATCGGCCCCGGTCGCCGCGTGAAATCCGATATAGGCGTCGCCGGCCTGTCGCGGAAAGGCGATGACGGGAATACCGGGATGGCGCGTCTTCAACTCGGTGATGATGCGCCGGATTGGGGCCACGGAATACCGCTCGAACGCGTCGCCCTTGAGTGACCCTGCCCAGCTGTCGAAGATCTTGACCACCTCTGCCCCGGCCTCGATCTGGGCGGAGAGATATTCGATGGTGCCCTCGGTCAGCGTGTTGATGATGCCCTCGAACACCTCGGGGTTTTCGGCCATCAGCGCATGCGCCGGGCCCTGATCGGGCGTCCCCTTGCCGGCGATCATGTAGGTCGCCACCGTCCACGGCGCGCCGGCAAAGCCGATCAACGTGATGTCGCGGGGCAGTTCCCCGGCCAGATTGCGTACCGTCTGATAGATCGGATTCAGCGTCTCGTGGATGTCGGACACGGGTTTCAGCTTGTCGAACCCGGCACGGTCGGTGATCGTCGACAGCCGCGGCCCCTCGCCGGTGACAAACCACAGGTCCGCGCCAAGCGCCTGCGGCAGCAGCAGGATATCGGCAAACAGGATCGCCGCGTCGAAATCGTAGCGTCGAAGCGGTTGCAGCGTCACCTCGGTCGCCAGATCGCTATTGTAGCACAGGGACAGGAAATCGCCGGCCTTGGCGCGCGTCGCCTTGTATTCCGGCAGGTAGCGCCCGGCCTGCCGCATCATCCAGATCGGCGGCGTGGGCAGCGTTTCTCCGGCAAGGGCGCGCAAAATGGTTTTTTGGTGCGGCATGAAATCCTCCGTTTTGAACCTCGTCGCGTCCGGCGCGCGCGTTGTCAAGCATCGCGGCGCTTGTCAGCTTGGTTTGCGCCGTCTAAACCATCGCCATGACATTGAATCTGCCCACCCCGACCAAACCGCTGAAGATCGGCACGCGCGGCTCGCCGCTGGCACTCGCACAGGCGCACGAGACGCGCGACCGACTGCGCACGGCCTTCGATCTGCCCGAGGATGCCTTTGAAATCAGGGTCATCAAGACCACGGGCGACCGCATCACCGACCGCCCGCTGAAGGATATCGGCGGCAAGGGCCTGTTCACCCGCGAGATCGAGCAGGCGCTGGTGGATGGCGAGATCGACATCGCGGTGCATTCGATGAAGGACATGCCGGTGCTGCAGCCCGAGGGGCTGATGCTGGATACCTACCTGCCGCGCGAGGATTGCCGCGACGCGTTCGTGGCCCCCACGGTCGCCTCGCTGGCCGAACTGCCGGCGGGCGCGAAGGTCGGCACGTCGTCCTTGCGCCGCCGCGCGCAGGTTCTTGTGGCCTACCCGCATCTGGAGGTCGTGGAGTTTCGCGGCAATGTGCAGACGCGGCTGCGCAAGCTCGACGATGGCGTGGCAGCCTGCACGTTCCTTGCAATGGCGGGGCTGAACCGGCTGGACCGCGCCGATATCGCGACCGCGGCGATGGAACCCGACATCATGCTGCCCGCGATTGCGCAAGGCGCCATCGGGATCGAGCGGCGCGCCGACGATCATCACGCCGCCGAGATGCTGAGCGCGCTGCACGACAAGACCACCGGTCAGCAACTGGCGGCCGAGCGCGCGTTCCTCGCCGCGCTGGACGGGTCCTGCGAGAC
This sequence comes from Roseovarius tibetensis, assembly GCF_050896375.1. NCBI lineage: Bacteria > Pseudomonadati > Pseudomonadota > Alphaproteobacteria > Rhodobacterales > Roseobacteraceae > Roseovarius > Roseovarius tibetensis. The sequence continues at coordinate 37,758 of NZ_JBPBBB010000013.1, read as the reverse complement.
GCCGATCGCCGGTCTGGCCGAGCTTTCGGGCGGCACCCTGCGCCTGCGCGGCGAGATTTTGCGCCCCGATGGCAGCGAATGCCTGAGCGACGATCAATCGGCCGCGATCGAGGACGGAGCGGAACTGGGCCGCGTCATGGCCGCCAAGCTGCTGGCGCAGGCCGGCGAGGGCTTTTTCGACTGGCGGGCGTGACGCCGGCTCAGACCCCGCGCAGCACCTTCGGCACCTCCTCGGGCAGATCCTCGGCGATGAGGCCGGGACCGAACGAGAGCGCGCAGTCGACATGCATCCGCGCCGCGGCCTCGGCCGCGGCCATGGGGGCATATCCGCGTGCCAGAAGCCCGGTGATGAACCCGGCCAGCACGTCGCCCGACCCGGCGGTTGCCAGTTGCGGGGCGGCACGGTCGTAGGCGGCCGCGCACAGGCTGCACCGGCCGGACGGGTCGGCAATCACGGTATCGGGGCCCTTGAACAGCACGACACAGCCCGCGCGCGCCGCCGCCTCACGGGTCGCGTCGAGCTTGGAATAGGCCGGGCCCTTGGTGGGTGTCGCGCGCATCCGGTCGGCAATATCTGGGAAAAGCCGCGCGAATTCCCCCCCATGAGGCGTCAGCACGCAGCCCGCGTGGAGCTGGTCGAACAGCGCGTGCGGTGCGTCCGCGTACGCCGTCAGCGCATCGGCATCCAGAACGATTCCCGGCGCGTGCGCCGCGCGCAACGCCGCCGGAACAAGCGCCCGCGCCCGCGCGTCACCCAGCCCCGGCCCAAGGCAAAGCGCGGTCAGGCGCGAATCCTCCAGCACCTCGGCAAGCGCGGCGTCGTCGTCGATACGGCGCAGCATCAGCGCAGTGATCTGACACGCCACCTCCTGCTGCGCGGCCCCCGGCGGCCCCAGCGTCACCAGCCCTGCCCCGATCCGCAACGCGCCGCGCGCCGCGAGTCGCGCCGCGCCCGTGCGCCCTGCCCCGCCGGTCAGGACCAGCGCGTGCCCGTGCGAATACTTGTGACCGGCGGACGTCTTTCGCAGCGTTTGGGCGTCGGGTGCGGGGCACAATCGGATGGTCTGCTCGGCAGAATGATGCGCCAGCCCGATATCCGCCACTGCAAGATGCCCGCATTGCGCCGGACCGTCGGCGAGGTAATGCCCCGGCTTTGCGGCGTGGAACGTCACCGTGAGATCGGCACGCATCGCGGCACCCAGCACCCGACCGCTATCGGCACACAGGCCCGACGGGATATCCACCGCCATCACACGCGCTGCAGTCTTTTCGGTGAGCTGCCGCAGCAGCCCTTCGAGCGGCCGGGTCAGCCCGGTGCCGAAAAGCGCATCCACCAGCAGCGCGCCCGGTTCCGCCTCGCGTGCCGCATCAAGCGGCGCGGTCTCGCCCAGCTCGGACCAGCGGCGGTAATTCGTGTGCGCGTCGGGCGGCAGGCGGCCGGGGTCGCCCAGACAGAACACCGCCACCTGCCAGCCTTTCCGGGCCAACAGCCGCGCGATCACGTATCCGTCGCCGCCATTGTTGCCCGGCCCGCACAGCACCATCGCCCGCGGCGTGGCACCGGCCAGGTCCGGCCATTGCGCGAGGATCGCGTCGACACAGGCTTTGCCTGCCCGCTCCATCAGGTCCAGCCCGCTTGCCGCGCCAGAGTCCATGGCCGCAGCCTCGGCCCGGCGCATTTGTTCAGATGTCAGCACGTCGTCCATGATCTCTCCTTCGGCGTTTCACTTATGATGAATTTTTCATCTTTTGGCATGATTTTTGGGCACGCCATGCCCGGCGCTTTCGAAAATCCCTGCCGGACGGCCTAACCGATTGAGCCCCCGGTCGAGAAGTGATCTGCCCGTTATGAACGCAGACGGAGGAGGTTCCGCCCATGAAAAAGATCGAAGCGATCATAAAGCCCTTCAAGCTCGACGAGGTGAAGGAAGCGTTGCAGGATGCGGGCATTCAGGGCCTATCGGTCATCGAGGTCAAGGGGTTCGGTCGCCAGAAGGGCCATACCGAGTTGTATCGCGGGGCCGAATACGTGGTCGATTTCCTGCCCAAGGTGAAGATCGACGTCGTGCTCGACGATGATCAGGTCGATGCGGCCATCGAGGCGATCATCGACGCCGCGAAGACCGACAAGATCGGCGATGGCAAGATCTTCGTCAGCCCGGTCGAGCAGGCCATCCGTATCCGCACCGGCGAACACGGGCCGGACGCGCTTTAACACCCATTCCAAGCAAGAAAAGGAAAGAGAGAATGAGCAAGGACGCGACTCTCAAGCAGATCAAGGACGAGGATATCGAATATGTCGATATCCGGTTCACCGATCCGCGCGGCAAGATGCAACACGTGACGGTGATGGCCGACCAGGTTGACGAGGACTTTCTCGACGAGGGGTTCATGTTCGACGGATCGTCGATCCAGGGGTGGAAGTCCATCGAGGCGTCGGACATGAAGCTGATGCCCGCCTTCGACAGCGCGTATGTCGATCCGTTCTATGCCGAAAAGACGCTGTGCCTGCATTGCTCGGTGGTCGAGCCGGACACGGGCGAACCCTATAACCGCGATCCGCGCGGCACCGCCGAAAAGGCCGAGGCCTATCTCAAATCCTCGGGCGTCGGCGACGTGTCCTACTGGGGTCCCGAGGCCGAGTTCTTCCTGTTCGACGACGTGCGCGTGAGCAACAAGATCAACAAGGTGGGCTACGAGCTCGACGCGATGGACGGCTCGTGGAACACCGACACCGAGTACGAGATGGGCAATACCGGCCACCGCCCCGGCGTCAAGGGCGGCTATTTCCCGGTCAACCCGATCGATGACGGTCAGGACATCCGGTCGGAAATGCTGTCGACGATGAAACGCCTCGGCATGAAGGTGGACATGCACCATCACGAGGTGGCCTCGTGCCAGCACGAGCTTGGCCTGATCTTCGGCAGCCTGACCAAGCAGGCCGACGAGTTGCAGAAATACAAGTACGTGATCCACAACGTGGCGCAGGCCTACGGCAAGACCGCGACCTTCATGCCCAAGCCGCTTTACGGCGACAACGGCACCGGCATGCATGTCAACATGTCGATCTGGAAAGACAACAAGCCGCTGTTCGCCGGCGACAAGTACGCCGATCTCAGCCAGGAGGCGCTGTGGTTCATCGGCGGCATCCTCAAGCACGCCAAGACGCTCAACGCCTTCACCAACCCTTCGACCAACAGCTACAAGCGGCTGATCCCCGGTTTCGAGGCGCCGGTGCTGCGGGCCTATTCGGCGCGCAACCGCTCGGGCTGCGTGCGAATCCCGTGGACCGAGAACCCCAAGGCCAAGCGTGTCGAGGCCCGCTTCCCCGATCCCTCGGCCAACCCGTACCTGTGCTTTGCCGCGCTGCTGATGGCCGGCATCGACGGGATCAAGTCCAAGATCGATCCGGGCGAGGCGATGGACAAGAACCTGTACGATCTGCCCGCCGAAGAGCTGGAAGGCATCCCGACGGTCTGCGGCAGCCTGCGCGAGGCCATGGACGCACTGGCCGCCGATCACGAGTTCCTGCTGGCCGGCGACGTGTTCACCAAGGACCAGATCGACGGCTACATGGAGCTGAAGATGGAAGAGATCGAGATGTACGAGCATACGCCGCACCCGATCGAATTCCTGCTGTACTACAGCTGCTGAGGGCCGACAGGCTCGGGCGGCATGACACGGGGCACCCCCTTGCGGGGTGCCCTTTTTCTTTCGGGGATTATCGCGGAAACGCCCCGTCGCGGATCGGATCGACATCCCCGGACATATCGCGCTTTGCGGTGGGACCGAAACCGCGCTACGCTCCCCTGAAACCTCAGGATGGGAGATGCCGCATGTTGAACCCCCGCAGAATCCGGAACCTGACGCAGTGCATCGGCCTCGCGCTTGGCCTCATGATCGGCGCTGCGCCGGCCGTCGCGGCCCAATGCGGGGATACCCCAGCCGGGTTCGAAGGATGGAAACGTGACTTTGAAGCCAAGGCCGCGGCGGACGGCGTCGGGGCACAGGGTCAGCAGGCGCTGCGCGCAGCCTCATATTCACACCGCACCATCTCGGCGGATCGCAACCAGAAAAGCTTTCGCTACAGCCTGCAGAAATTCATGCAGATCCGCGGTGCCGATACCATCGTCGCACAGGGCAGGCAGCGGCGCGCCCGCGACGCAGCCTTCTACGATGCGCTGGAACGCAACTACGGCGTGCCCGCCGGCATCCTGATCGCGATTCACGGCATGGAAACCGGCTTTGGCCGGTTCATGGGCGACACACAGGTGGTCTCGGCCATCGTGACCCTGACCTATGATTGCCGCCGGTCGGATTTCTTCCGCCCGCATGCCATCGGCGCGCTGAAACTGGTGGATCGCGGCAGCATCACCGGCCAGACGAAAGGCGCGCGACACGGCGAATTGGGCCACACGCAATTCCTGCCGGGCAATGCGTTGACCTACGGCGTGGACGGCAATGGCGACGGGCGCATCGATCTATACAACCTGACCGATGCCATGGCCTCGACCGCGAATTTCCTTCGGCAGAAAGGCTGGCAGCCCGGCAGGGGATATCAGGAAGGTCAGCCCAATTTCGCGGTGATCGAACAATGGAACGCCGCCACCGTCTACCAAAAGGCGATCGCGATCATGGCGGCGCGCATCGACGGCTAAACCGGCCTATTCCGCGCGCCGGTCGATCACATAGGTGTGGATCGAGAACACGCAGGCACGGGTCTCGGGCAGGCGCAGCACGCACTGGCGTTCGGACCGCAGGTAGCGGTGATGGGCCGCTTCGGTCGGTCGCACGCGCGAGCGCGGCTGGTGCAGGGTGGGATCGGCGTAGTGCAGCGCGTTGAACCGCCAGAGCGGACGCCCCACCTGCACCCCGTCGAACAGCCGCTGCACCCGGCGCGCAAGGCCTGCATCGTATTCCGGCACGGGCACGTGGATCTCGGTCAGCGGGCGCCCGATCTTGTCGGCCAGACGCCAGCTGGCCGGAAAGCACAACACCGCGGCGGTCAGCACATGTTCGTCGCCGCGATGCTCCATCACGCACAGATCCTCCTGCACCAGATGCCCCAGCGTGCCCATCGGATCGTCGCGGTCGATCGCCACGCGCACACCGTCGGGCCGCAGCACGCTGTCCGCATCGACCACATACGCGTCGCCATGCGCGCCCAGCCAGTCCAGCACATGCTGCAACAGCTCGTCCATCGCGGGCTGCGCGCCTTCGGTCACGGCCAGCACATCGCCGCGCCGCTCCGAAAGAAGCCGCGCGCGTTCCGCCATCTGCGCGCCGAACGCCTCATCCACCTGCAGCCACGTCGCTGGATCGAGCGGCGCGATGCCCGGCAGCGGGCGCCGCGCATCGACATCAAAGGGCAGGTCGTGTTGCAGGATCGCGGTCATGTCCCCTCCGGTCTGTAATGCGTCGTCATGCGGTAATCCTTGCGGGGTCCCCGGACCCGCCATGTGACGGAAAACGACGGCCAATCCCCGAAATCATAGACCCCGTCATACTGGTCGGGATCACACCAATGCGCGGCCGCGCCCCCCTCGGGCGGGACATGATGAAAGAAACGGCCATCCGCGAAGAACACGCCCAGATGAGCATCCCAGTGATAGCTGCGGTGCACCCGCATCGGCGCATGGCCCGGCAGACGCATCTCGCCCGTCTCGGTATAGCGCAACCCGTTGCGGTCGGCGGCCCAGACCGCGCACCCGGTGACACAGCCCGTGCGGCCGTCGCGCTCGACCACCGCGCGACTGAACGCCCACGTGCCTTCGAAATCCTGCAACCGCCTCAGGCGCATCTGGCCTGTCCCCCTCGTCTTGCCGTGTCGCGCCCGACTGACTACAACCCCCGCAGCACAGTTGCCACACCCACCTGCAAGGACGCCCCCATGATCCCCCGATACTCCCGCCCCGAGATGGTCGCCATCTGGGACCCCGCCACGAAGTTCCGCATATGGTATGAAATCGAGGCGCATGCCGGCGACGCGATGGCGGATCTCGGCGTGATCCCGCGCGAGAACGCCGATGCCGTGTGGAAGGCGAACGATGTCACCTTCGACGTCGCCCGCATCGACGAGATCGAGGCCGAGACGCGGCATGACGTGATCGCCTTCCTCACCCACCTGGCCGAGCATGTGGGTTCTGACGCCGCGCGCTTCGTGCACCAGGGCATGACCAGTTCGGACGTTCTGGATACCTGTTTCAACATCCAGCTGACGCGCGCCGCCGATATCCTGATCGCCGATGTCGAGGGGCTGCTGGCCGCGCTCAAGCGCCGCGCGTTCGAGCACAAGGATACCATCCGCATCGGTCGCAGCCACGGCATCCATGCGGAACCGACGACCATGGGCCTGACCTTCGCGCGGTTCCATGCGGAAATGGACCGCAACCTGACGCGCCTGCGCACCGCCCGCGACGAGATCGCGACGGGGGCGGTTTCCGGCGCGGTCGGCACCTTCGCCAATGTCGACCCAGGCGTCGAGGTGCATGTCTGCGAAAAGCTCGGGCTGAAGCCCGAGCCCATCAGCACGCAGGTGATCCCGCGCGACCGGCACGCGGCGTTCTTCGCCACGCTCGGCGTGGTCGCCTCGTCGGTCGAAAACATCGCGACCGAGATCCGCCACATGCAGCGCACCGAAGTGCTGGAGGCGGCCGAGTTCTTCTCGATGGGCCAGAAGGGTTCGTCGGCGATGCCGCACAAGAAGAATCCGGTGCTGACCGAGAACCTGACGGGTCTGGCGCGGATGGTCCGATCGATGGTCATCCCGGCGATGGAAAACGTGGCGCTCTGGCACGAGCGCGACATCTCCCATTCCTCGGTCGAGCGCAACATCGGCCCCGACGCCACCGTCACGCTGGATTTTGCGCTGGCACGGTTGACCGGCGTCATCGACAAGCTGATCGTGTATCCCGACAACATGCTGGCCAACATGAACAAGTTTCCCGGCCTCGTGATGAGCCAGCGGGTGCTGCTGGCCCTCACGCAGGCCGGTGTCAGCCGCGAGGATGCCTACCGCCTCGTGCAACGCAACGCGCTCAAGGTCTGGGAGACGGGCGTCGATTTCCGCACGGAACTGTTGAACGATCCCGAGGTCACCGCGGCGCTCAGCCCGGCGGAAATCGATGAGAAATTCGACTTGGGCTACCACACCAAGCATGTGGACACGATTTTCGCGCGGGTTTTCGGAGAATCGTGATATTCTGCAGCCCTACGAAACCGGGAGACAGATCATGAAGATGAAATTCGGACTTGCCGCCCTCGTGCTCGCCGCGATGCCCTCGTTTGCAATGGCCCAATGTGGTCATGGCAAGGACCGTCAGGCGATGACCTGCGCCGAAGGCACGAGCTTCGACAGCGCGACCGGCACCTGCCAGCCCGTCGCGTCGAGCTGACACTTAACCGGGGCGGACACGGCCCGCCCCGGCTTCATCTTTCTGAAAATACTCGTTTTTCCTGATCGCCCTCAGGCGGGCATGCGGGTCTCGACGACTTCGGCCCACCAGCTGCATCCTGCGGGAATCGCCGCGTCATTGAAATCGTAATCGGGGTTGTGGACCATCGCCGTATCGCCGTTGCCCACGAGGATGTAGGCGCCGGGACGCTCCTCCAGCATGAAGGCGAAATCCTCGCCGCCCATCACCAGAGGGGCCTCGTCGCAGGTGCCGGCCACGCGGGTCGCGACCTCGGCGGCAAAGCCGGCCTGATCCTCGTGGTTGACCATCACGGGATATCCGCGGTGATATGTCACGTCCGCCTGACCGCCCAGACCGGCCGCGCCCTGCTCGCAGATCTCGCGCAGGCGGGTCTCTGCAAGGTCACGCATTTGCGTGCTCATGGTCCGCACGGTGCCTCGCAGGTGCACGCTTTGCGGGATGACGTTGAAGGCGTTCGACGAGGTCTGGAACGAGGTCACCGACACCACCACCTGATCGACCGGGTCGGCGTTACGGCTGGCGATGGTCTGTAGCATCGTGACCAGATGCGCGGCCATGACGGTTGGGTCTACCGTCTCGTGCGGCTTTGCGGCATGCCCGCCCCGGCCGGTCACCTCGATATCGAACTGGTCGGTGGCGGCAAAGAACGCCCCCGGACGGATGGCAAAGCTGCCCACCGGCCGGCCGGGCCAGTTATGCATGCCGTAGACCTCCTGGATGCCGAAACGCTCCATCAGACCGTCCTCGCACATCTCGCGGGCGCCCGCGCCGCCCTCTTCGGCGGGCTGGAAGATCACCACCACCGTGCCGTCGAAATTGCGCGTCTCGGCAAGGTATTGCGCCGCTCCAAGCAGCATCGCCGTGTGCCCGTCATGGCCGCAGGCATGCATCGCGCCCTCGGTCTTGCTGGCATACTCGACGCCGGTCGCCTCGTGGATGGGCAGCGCGTCCATGTCGGCGCGCAGCCCGATCACCTTGCCCGATCCGGTCGCCTTGCCCTTGATCACGCCCACCACGCCGGTGCGTCCGATCCCCGTCGCCACCTCGTCACAGCCAAAGCTGCGCAGCTTGTCGGCCACCAGCGCACTGGTGCGGTGCGTTTCGTACAGGATTTCGGGGTTGGCATGGATGTCGCGGCGCCATTCGGTGATATCGTCGTGCAATTCGGCAAAGCGGTTCTTGACGGGCATCGGGTCTGTTCTCCTGCGGGTAATCCTTGGTGGGCGCACCGTGGCGTATTCGGGTACCGGGGACAAGGGCCATGGGGCGAGGCACTGATTCGCGATATACATCCCCACCCGAAGGCGTTAGGGATCCCTGCCTGCGCCTTTTCGCGCGCCACTCATTCCCAAGGTCTCTGCTCCCCGATGATTCCCCCTTCGCTTTCCTCCGCCCTTGCCGCCCGCGGCTACGATACGCTGACCCCCGTCCAAGAGGCGGTGACCGATCCCGCGCTCGGGCAGTCCGATCTGCTGGTCTCGGCCCAGACCGGATCCGGCAAGACGGTCGGCTTCGGCCTTGCCATCGCGCCCACCCTGATGGATGGCGGGGATACCCTGCCACCCGCGAGCGCCCCTCTGGCGCTGATCGTCGCGCCGACGCGCGAATTGGCGCTGCAGGTGATGCGCGAACTGAGCTGGCTTTACGCCGGGGCCAATGCGCGGGTGGTGACCTGCGTGGGCGGCATGGATGCCCGCGACGAGCGCCGCGCGCTGGAACGGGGCGCGCATATCGTGGTCGGCACGCCCGGACGCCTGTGCGACCATATCAATCGCGGCGCGCTCGACATGACGGGGCTGCGCGCCGTGGTGCTCGACGAGGCCGACGAGATGCTCGATCTCGGGTTCCGCGAGGATCTCGAATTCATGCTGGCCGCCGCCCCCGAGGGGCGCCGCACGATGATGTTCTCGGCCACCGTGCCGCCGATGATCGCCAAACTGGCTGAAAAGTTCCAGCGTGACGCGCAACGCGTGACGACGCTGACCGGGGCCACGCAGCATGCCGATATCGCCTATCAGGCGCTGCGCGTCGCGCCGCAGGATGCCGAAGGCGCGGTGATCAACCTGCTGCGCTATCACGATGCCCAGAACGCGATCGTCTTTGCCAACACGCGCGCCATGGTCGCGCGCCTGACCGCGCGGCTGGCCAATCGCGGCTTTGCCGTCGTGTCGCTGTCGGGCGAGCTGAGCCAGTCCGAGCGGACCCACGCCCTTCAGGCGATGCGTGACGGGCGCGCCAAGGTCTGCGTCGCCACTGACGTGGCGGCGCGCGGGATCGACCTGCCCAATCTCGACCTCGTGGTGCATGCCGAACTGCCTTCAAATGCCGACGGGCTGCTGCACCGCTCGGGGCGGACGGGGCGCGCGGGGCGCAAGGGGATCTCGGCGCTGATCGTCCCGGTCAAGGCGGTAAAAAAGGCCGAGCGTCTGCTGAAGACCGCGCGCATCACGGCCGAGTGGACGACGCCGCCCAGTGCCAGCGATATCGAGGCGCAGGATCACGCCCGTCTTCTGGCCGATCCGGTGTGGTCCGAGGCCCCGACCGAGGCCGAGGCCGCCTTCGCCACCGAGCTTCTGGCGCAGCACGCGCCCGCGCAGATCGCCGCCGCCTACCTGCGGCTGTATCGCGCGCGCGTGTCGGCCCCCGAGGATCTGAGCGCACCGGACGCGGCGCCGCCCGCCCGCGAGCGCACGCCCTTCGGACCCAGCACATGGTTCGCGCTGTCTGTCGGGGCGAACGACCGGGCCGAGGCACGCTGGCTGCTGCCACTGCTGTGCCGGGCGGGCAATCTCGACAAATCGAGCATCGGCGCGATCCGCGTGCAGCCGGACGAGACCTTCGTGGAACTGTCCGAGCCGGCGGCCGCAGGGTTTCTCAAGGCTCTCGGGGCGGATGGCGCGCTTGACGAGGGGATCACCGCACGCAAGCTTGACGGTGCGCCGGACGCGACGCAGGCCCCCCGCCCGCCCCGCGACGCCGCACCACGTCCGGCGCCCAAGCCGCGGGCCAAGCCACAGGGCAAACCGGACCGGCCAAGACCCGACCGCATGGCGCAAGCGGTCGAAAGCGGGGCGGTGACGCCCGCCAAACCCGCAAGGGACGCCGACCCGAAGAAGCCGGCCCAGCCCGCGCGCAAGGAAAAACCCGTTGGAAAGCCCGCGGCGAAGACCGGTGGCAAGCCGTTCGACAAGGCAAAGGGAAAACCGGCCCCCAAGGGGGCCGATGCGACGCCGTCCGCCAAGACACGGCACAGCGCACCGGCATCCGACACGTCGAAACGCTTTACCCCGCCGGGTGCCGCCAGGACGCCGGGCAAAGGCAAACCGGGTACGGGGAAGCCGGGGGCAGGCAAATCAGCGTCGAATGCCAAGGGCGCCCCGTCCCGTTCGGGCGCCGGTGACCCGGCCAAACGCCGCAAGCCCTGAACACAAGCCGGTCGATCCGCCCGCGCACGGCAACGCGCGGGCGGATCGACGACCTGCAAGCCTGTTACGCGTGGATAGCCCCGTCGCCGCAGGCCAGTGCCGCCTCGCGCACCGCCTCGGAATAGGTCGGATGCGCGTGGCAGGTCAGGGCCAGGTCCTCGGCCGCTGCGCCGAATTCCATCGCGACGCAGATCTCGTGAATGAGATCGCCGGCCATCGGGCCGATGATATGCGCGCCGAGGATCCGGTCCGTTTCCTTGTCGGCGAGGATCTTGACGAAGCCGTCGGCGGCGAAATTGGCCTTGGCGCGGCCATTGCCCATGAACGAGAACTTGCCGACCTTGTAGGCACGGCCCGCCTCCTTGAGGCTCTCCTCGGTCTCGCCGACATTGGCGACCTCGGGGTGGGTGTAGATCACGCCGGGGATCACGCCGTAATTCACGTGCCCGTGCTTGCCGGCCAGAACCTCGGCCACCGCCATGCCCTCGTCCTCGGCCTTGTGGGCGAGCATCGGCCCCTCGATCACGTCGCCGATGGCATAGACGCCCTTGACGTTCGTCTGCCAGTCCTTGGCCACCGCGATCTGGCCGCGCTTGGTCATCTCGACGCCGAGCGAGTCGAGCCCCAGCCCCTCGGTGTAGGGTTTGCGCCCGGTGGCCACGAGGACCACGTCAGCGTCGATCTGATGCTCGCTGTCATCCTTGCGCAACTTGTAATGCACCTTGGCCTTGGTCTTGAGCGTCTCGACGGTGTGCACCGCGGCGCCCATCACGAAATTCAGCCCCTGTTTCTTGAGGATCTTCTGGAAGCCCTTCTGCACTTCGGCGTCCATACCGGGGGTGATCGCGTCTAGAAACTCGACCACCGTCACCTCGGTCCCGAGCCGTGCATAAACGCTGCCCATCTCCAGCCCGATCACGCCGCCGCCGATGACGACCATGGATTTCGGCACCTTTGGCAGTTCCAGCGCGCCGGTGGAGGTGACGACGATCTTCTCGTCGATCGTGACATCGGCGCCGGGCACGGTGGCCGCATCCGAGCCGGAGGCGATGACGATGTTCTTGGCCTGGTGGGTGTCGTCGCCGACCTTGACCTTGCCGGCCTCAGGGATACTGCCCCAGCCCTTGAGCCAGTCGATCTTGTTCTTCTTGAACAGGAATTCGATGCCCTTGGTGTTCTGGCCGATGGTGTCGGTCTTGTAGGCCTGCATATGTTGCCAGTCGACCGAGGGGGATTTGCCCTTGAGGCCCATCTTGGCAAAATTGTGTTCGGCCTCATGCAGTTGGTGGGTGGCATGCAGCAGCGCCTTGGAGGGGATGCAGCCGACGTTGAGGCAGGTGCCACCAAGCGTCTCGCGGCCCTCGACAACGGCGGTTTTCAGGCCAAGCTGCGCGCAGCGGATGGCGCAGACATAGCCGCCGGGGCCGGAGCCGAGGATGATCACGTCATATGAGGCCATTGGGTGTCCTTTCTGATATGCGGGGTCCTGGGGCGCTGCCCCCTTGGCCTTCGGCCAATTCCCCCGGAGTATTTCGGGAAAGATGAAGCATCTAGAAGAGCGCCGCCAGAAGCATCAGCAGCGTGGCGATAAAGCCCACGGCCCAGATCAGCGATCGCCACGGGTTGAGGCCGAAGTAATAGGCCGGGATGTAGAGCACGCGGGCGCCGAGATAGGTGAAGGCGAAAGCGGCGGTGAAGGCGGTGGACTTGTCGGCCAGCGTGACGGTGACGCAGGCGATGGTGAAGAGGATCAGCCCCTCGAAATGATTGTTGAGCGCGCGTTGCAGACGGGCGGTCTTGTCCGACAGCGGGCGCGAGGGGTCGCGGTCGCGGGCGGACATCGTGTAGCCGGGGCCGAGCTCGCGGTTCGCGGGGATGGCGAAGAGCGCGAATTGCAGGGCCTGCAGCAGCGCGGCGAGGGTGAGCGCGGTGAGTTCGGGGGGCATGGCGGTCATGTCAGCGGCGCCGTCAGCGCGATCAGGTAGAGGAACAGGGTCGCGAGGAACCCGGCGGCCCAGACGGCCGTTCGCGCATAGGGGATGCCCAGCGGGTAGAGCACCGCGAAGGCGATCCTTGCGGCCACGAAGATCTGCATGGCAAGCACCGTCTGCGGAATCGCGACGCCGCCGATTTCCACCAGTAGCACCGCGGGCGCGACCAGCGCGAGGGCAATAACGGAATTGTCCACCGTGCGGCGCAGCCGTTCCGGCACGGTGCCGAGCGGTTTCTGGGCGTCACGCGGGCCGGACAGGTAGGGCAGGCCGACGGTCAGCGCGGCGGCGCCGACCTGCACCACCATCGTGATCGCCACGATCAGGGCGTAGAATGCTAGGAGGTGCGGTTCGGAATAGAGCACGGTGGGTCCTATCGATCGAGGAGTGTGTTACACGCAGCCGTTTACCGGGGCGCGGGGAGGGTGAGTATGGTGAGTTCTGGGGTCATTGGGTCTGGTCAAAACGGTATTTCATCATTGCTTTGATCTTTCGGCGTTTCGCGTAGATCTTGGATCTGAAGTTTCTTCTTACTTTCCGCAATTAAGGATTGTTCACTTTCTTCTTCCCGTTTGTCGGCGCCAATCAGCGCAGAAATTGTGCCGATTGCGGCGGGTAGATCAGCGAGCAAGGATGTCGTCCCAACCGCGAAGGCACCAAGCGCCGCCAACAAGACACCAACACGAGCAATATCTGTTTTCGACTCGAAAGTAAGTATTTGTAGCTGGTCTACAATTTTGGAAGCTTCCAGCTTTCTTTCTTCAGAAATATCAGAGAGGTTTATCATCGAGCGCAGCTTGTCGATGTTATGCAGAATTTCTTTCCTCGTCGGCCGCGAGAGCGTGACAGAGTATGAAGAGTTTTGCATGCTTACGCGCAGACTCAGACGAGTTGCCAAAGCTGCAACACTTGCTCGAAACGGATCAAAGTCCTCGCGAATATTGCCCGGAGAGATCTGCAACAGCTCGCCGATCCCTAATTCTTCTGCTGCAGCAGTAATAATTTGAACATATTCAAGCAATTCATACGTTTCATTACCGCCGTTGTTCATATCAGAGCGTTCATCCAAACGCTTCTCAACCAAGTCACGCAGTTGCAGCCAACGAGCCTCCGGCTCTAGAGGCAGGTCCGTAAAATCGTTGGCTGCAATTAGTGACATTCGTCACAAATCCATCAGCAGACGCCGCGGATCTTCCAGCGCCTCTTTCACCCGCACGAGGAAGGTCACGGCGCCCTTGCCGTCTACAATTCTGTGGTCGTAGCTGAGGGCGAGATACATCATGGGGCGCGCCTTGATCTCGCCGTTCACGACCATGGGGCGCTGCTGGATCTTGTGCATCCCGAGGATGCCCGATTGCGGCGGGTTGAGGATCGGCGAGGACATCAGCGAGCCGTAGACGCCGCCATTGGAGATCGTGAACGTGCCGCCCTGCATCTCGGCCATGGTGAGCTTGTTGTCGCGGGCGCGGGTGCCCTTTTCGGCGATCGCCTTTTCGATGGCCGCAAAGCCCATCGCATCCACGTCGCGGATCACCGGCACCACGAGACCCGTGGGCGTGCCGGTGGCGATACCCATATGCACGAAGTTCTTGTAGACGATGTCGGTGCCGTCGATTTCCGCGTTGACCTCGGGCACCTCCTTGAGGGCGTGCGCGCAGGCCTTGGTGAAGAACGACATGAAGCCGAGCTTGACGCCGTGCTTTTTCTCGAACTCGGCCTTGTACTCGTTGCGCAGGTCCATGACCGCGGTCATGTCCACCTCGTTATAGGTGGTCAGCATCGCGGCGGTGTTCTGGCTGTCCTTGAGGCGCTTGGCGATGGTCTGGCGCAGGCGGGTCATCTTGACCCGTTCCTCGCGATCCGCGTCCGGGGCGGGCGACGGCGCGCGCGGGGCGGGGGCCGGTTTCGGCGCCTCGGCGGCGGGGGCGGACGGCGCCTGGCCGGCCTTGGCGACATCTTCCTTCATCACGCGGCCGTCGCGGCCCGAGCCCTGGACCTGATCGCGCGACACGCCCTTTTCTGCCATCGCCTTTTTCGCCGAGGGGGCGTCCTCGACATCCCTGTCAGAGCCGCTGGCGGCGGGTGTGTCGCCGCCCGAGACGTCCGCGGCTTTGGGGCGTTCCTGCGGCTGGATGCTGCCATCTGCGGCGCCGGAGAGTATGGCGAGCTTGCCGCCCGCCTGCACCGTGTCCCCCTCACCGGCGAGGATTTCCGTCAGGGTGCCGGCGGCCGGGCTGGGCACCTCGACCGAGACCTTGTCGGTTTCCAGCTCGCACAGCATTTCGTCTTGCGACACGCTGTCGCCGACCTTCTTGAACCAGGTCGATACGGTGGCTTCCGAGACGGATTCGCCAAGTGTGGGGACCATGACGTCGGTATTGCCCGCGTCATTGCCCGCGTTGCCGGTGCTGGCGGGTTGCGGGCTGGATTCCTTGGCCGAACCGCCCTTGGCGTCGCCGTCGCCGGATGCCTTGCCCTGCCCTTCGGTGAGCATGGCCAGCAGCGCGTCGACACCGACGGTTTCGCCCTCTTGGGCGACGATCTCGCCCAACGTGCCGGCCGCGGGGCTGGGCACCTCGACGGTCACCTTGTCGGTTTCCAGCTCGCACAGCATTTCGTCAACGGCCACCGTGTCGCCGGGTTTCTTGAACCAGGTGGCGACGGTCGCCTCGGTGACAGATTCGCCCAGGGTTGGGACGCGGACTTCGGTGCTCATGGGTTATTTCCCTTCACTGGACAGCGCGGCATCGACCAGCGCCTCTTGTTGTGCCTTGTGCTGTTTGGCCAGGCCCGTGGCGGGCGAGGCCGCGGCGGGGCGGCCCGCATAGGAGGGGCGCGCATGCCGCGCCTTGATGCGGCTCAGCACCCATTCGAGATTGGGTTCGATGAAGGTCCACGCGCCCTGATTCTTGGGTTCTTCCTGGCACCAGACCATCTCTGCCCCCTTGAAGCGTTCCAGCTCCTTGACCATCGACATGGCCGGGAACGGGTAGAACTGCTCGATCCGCATCAGGTAGACATCGTCGAGCCCGCGTTTGTCGCGTTCGTCCAGAAGGTCGTAATAGACCTTGCCGGAACACATCACCACGCGCTTGATCTTGTCATCCGGGGCCAGTTGCAGGTCCGAATTGCCGTATTGCGCATCGTCCCACAACACCCTGTGGAAGCTGGAGCCTGTCACGAATTCCTCGGTCCGCGAAACGGCCATCTTGTGACGCAGGAGCGACTTCGGCGTCATCAGGATCAGCGGCTTGCGGAAAGTGCGGTGCAGCTGCCGGCGCAGGATGTGAAAGTAATTGGCCGGCGTGGTGCAATTTGCCACGATCCAGTTGTCGCCGCCGCACATCGTCAGGAACCGTTCCAGCCGGGCAGAGGAGTGTTCCGGCCCCTGCCCCTCGTAGCCATGCGGCAGCAGGCAGACGAGGCCCGACATGCGCAGCCATTTCGATTCGCCGGAGCTGACGAACTGATCGAACATGATCTGCGCGCCGTTGGCGAAATCGCCGAACTGCGCCTCCCACAGCGTCAGCGCGTTGGGTTCCGCAAGGCTGTAGCCATACTCGAACCCCAGGACGGCGTATTCCGAAAGCATCGAGTCGACGACCTCGTATTGCGCCTGCCCCTCGCGGATATGGTTGAGCGGGAGATAGCGATCTTCGGTGTCCTGGTTGATCAGGGCAGAGTGGCGCTGACTGAAGGTGCCGCGCGCGCTGTCCTGCCCCGACAGCCGCACCGGGTAGCCTTCGGTCTGCAACGAGCCGAAGGCAAGCGCCTCGGCGGTGGCCCAGTCGAAGCCCTTGCCGGACTTGAACATCTCGGATTTCGCCTCGAGCAGCCGCGAGATCGTCTTGTGGGGTACGAAATCGTCCGGAACGGTGGTCAGCGCGCGCCCGATCTCGTCAAAGGTTTCGGGCTTGATCGCGGTCTCGCCGCGCTGGTAATCCTCGTCCTTGCGGTCGAGATGGGACCACTTGCCATCCAGCCAGTCGGCCTTGTTGGGACGGTAGTCCTTGCCCGCCTCGAACTCGTCGGCGAGATGCGACTGGAACGCCGCTTTCATGTCCTCGATCTCGCCCTCGGGGATCAGCCCGTCGCGGACCAGCCGCTCGGTATAAAGCGCGAGCGTGGTCTTCTGCTGCTTGATCTTCTTGTACATCAGGGGGTTGGTGAACATCGGTTCGTCCCCCTCGTTATGGCCGAAGCGGCGATAGCAGATGATGTCGATCACCACGTCCTTCTGGAACTTCTGGCGGAACTCCGTGGCCACCTTGGCGGCGTGGACGACCGCCTCGGGATCGTCGCCGTTGACGTGAAAGATCGGCGCCTCGACCATCAGCGCGATATCCGTCGGATATGGCGAGGACCGCGAGAAATGTGGCGCCGTGGTAAAGCCGATCTGGTTGTTGACCACGAGATGCATGGTGCCCCCGGTGCGGTGGCCCTTGAGGCCCGACAGGCCGAAACATTCGGCCACAACGCCCTGACCGGCAAAGGCCGCGTCGCCGTGCAGCAGGACGGGCAGCACCTTGGTGCGGTCGGCATCCTTCATCTGGTCCTGCTTGGCGCGGACCTTGCCGATCACGACGGGGTTCACCGCCTCGAGATGCGAGGGATTGGCGGTAAGCGACAGATGCACCGTGTTGCCGTCGAACTCTCGGTCGGACGAGGCGCCGAGGTGATATTTCACGTCGCCCGAGCCGTCCACCTCGTCGGGCTTGAAACTGCCGCCCTGGAACTCGTGGAAGATGGCGCGGTAGGGCTTGCCCATCACGTTGGCCAGCACCGACAGCCGGCCCCGGTGCGGCATGCCGATCACGATCTCCTTGACGCCCAGGCTGCCGCCGCGCTTGATGATCTGCTCCATCGCGGGGATCGTGCTTTCGCCCCCATCGAGGCCGAACCGCTTGGTGCCCATGTACTTGACGTGCAGGTATTTCTCGAAACCCTCGGCCTCGACCATCTTGTTGAGGATCGCCTTGCGCCCGTTGCGGGTAAAGCTGATTTCCTTGTCATACCCCTCGATCCGCTCCTTGAGCCAGGCCGCCTGCTCGGGATCGGAAATGTGCATGTATTGCAGCGCGAAGGTGCCGCAATAGGTCCGCTTCACGATCGCGATGATCTCGCGCAGCGAGGCAATCTGCAGGCCCAGCACATTGTCGATGAAGATCGGGCGGTCCATGTCGGCCTCGGTGAAGCCGTAGGATTTGGGGTCGAGTTCGGGGCGGTGGCCGTGATCGCGCAGCCCCAGCGGGTCGAGTTCGGCGATCAGGTGGCCCCGGATGCGGTAGGCACGGATCAACATCAGCGCCCGCACGGAATCGAGCACGGCGCGCTTGACGTCCTCGTCGGTCAGGCTGACGCCCTTTTCGGACGCTTTCGCGGCGATCTTCTTGCCGGCATCCTTGATCTCGGGATCGGCCGCCCATTCGCCGGTCAGCGCGGCTGTCAGATCGTCATTGGGCTGCTGCGGCCAGTCGGCGCGCGCCCAGGACGGGCCTGCGGCCTCGCGTTTCACGTCCTCGTCACCATCGCCCAACTGGTCGAAGAACTTCTGCCATGCCTCGTCCACCGCACCGGGATCGGTGGCATAGCGCGCGTAAAGCTGTTCGAGATATTCCGCGTTCGCGCCCTGCATGAAGCTGGAGGCGTGGAACTCGTCGTTGGGGGATTGATCGGTCATTGTGATACCTCGGAGGGAATATGAAACCTGTCTGACGGTCGGGCCGGGGCAATGCCCGGCCCGAAACGCGGGTTATCCAATCGCCTTGAGCACCGCCTCGCCCAACTCGGCCGGGCTGTCGGCGACAACGATCCCGGCCGATTTCATCGCCTCGATCTTGTCGTCGGCGCCGCCCTTGCCACCGGCGACGATGGCGCCGGCATGGCCCATACGGCGGCCCGGCGGGGCCGTGCGCCCGGCGATGAAGCCCGCGGTCGGCTTGGACCGGCCCTTCTTGGCCTCGTCCTTGAGGAACTGCGCCGCGTCCTCTTCGGCCGCGCCGCCGATCTCGCCGATCATGATGATGCTTTCTGTCTCGTCATCGGCCAGGAACCATTCCAGCACGTCGATATGCTCGGTCCCCTTGATCGGGTCGCCGCCGATGCCGATGCAGGTGGACTGTCCCAGCCCCGCATCAGTGGTCTGCTTGACCGCCTCGTAGGTCAGCGTGCCTGACCGCGAAACGACCCCGCAGGAGCCGCGCTTGTGGATATGGCCGGGCATGATGCCGATCTTGCAGGCATCCGGCGTGATGATGCCGGGGCAGTTCGGGCCGATCAGCTTGGAGGTGGACCCCTCCAGCGCGCGCTTGACGCGCATCATGTCCAGAACCGGGATACCCTCGGTGATGCACACGATCAGTTCGATCCCGGCATCGATCGCCTCGAGGATGCTGTCGGCGGCAAAGGGCGGCGGCACGTAGATGACGGAGGCATTCGCGCCGGTCTCGTGCATGGCCTCGTGCACCGAGTTGAAGACGGGCAGATCGAGATGGGTGCTGCCGCCCTTGCCGGGGGTGACACCGCCGACCATCTGCGTGCCATACGCGATCGCCTGTTCGGAATGGAATGTGCCCTGCGAGCCGGTGAGGCCCTGACAGATCACCTTGGTATTCTTGTCTACGAGGACTGCCATGTTGGCGTGCTCCTTTGGAAATGCGTGTCGAGACGCGTGACGTCACTCGACCTTGGAAATTTCAGCCCTTCACGGCTTTCACGATCTTCTGCGCGCCGTCCTTGAGGTCGTCGGCGGCGATGACGTTGAGGCCGGAATTGCGGATGATCTCCTTGCCCTTCTCGACATTGGTGCCTTCCAGGCGCACCACCAGCGGCACGGTCAGGCCCACGTCCTTGACGGCGGCGACCACCCCCTCGGCGATCACGTCGCAGCGCATGATGCCGCCGAAGATGTTGACGAGGATGCCCTTCACCTGCGGATCGCTGGTGATGATCTTGAACGCCTCGGTGACCTTTTCCTTGGTCGCCCCGCCACCCACGTCGAGAAAGTTCGCGGGTTCGGCACCGTAAAGCTTGATGATGTCCATCGTGGCCATCGCAAGGCCCGCGCCGTTGACCATGCAGCCGATCTCGCCGTCCAGAGCGATGTAGTTGAGATCGTATTTCGACGCCTCGAGTTCCTTGGAGTCCTCCTCGGTGGTGTCGCGCAGCTCTCCGATCTCGGGGTGGCGATAGATCGCGTTGGAATCAAAGCTCATCTTGGCGTCGAGACATTTCAGGTCGCCCTTGTCGGTGACGATCAGCGGATTGATCTCGAGCATCTCCATGTCGGTCTCGATGAACATCTTGTACAGTGTGCCCATCAGGTTGACGCATTGCTTGACCTGCCCGCCCGTCAGCCCCAGCGAGAACGCGATGCGGCGCCCGTGAAAGGGCTGGTAGCCGGTGGCGGGGTCGACCGACAGGCTGAGGATCTTCTCGGGGGTGCTTTCCGCCACCTCCTCGATATCCATGCCGCCCTCGGTCGAGGCCACGAAACTCACACGGGACGTGCCGCGATCCACCAGCAGGGCAAGATACATCTCTGTCTCGATACCCGAGCCGTCCTCGATATAGATGCGGTTGACTTGCTTGCCCGCCGGGCCGGTCTGCTTGGTCACCAGGGTACGGCCCAGCATGCGCTTGGCCTCGTCGGCAGCCTCTTCGACCGATTTCGACAGGCGCACGCCGCCCGCGTCACCGGCACCGGACTCCTTGAACTTGCCCTTGCCCCGGCCGCCGGCATGGATCTGCGCCTTCACGACCCACATCGGCCCGTCCAGCGCACCCGCCGCCGTCTTCGCCTCTTCCGCGCGCAGGACCACGCGGCCGTCCGATACCGGCGCACCGTAAGAGCGAAGCAGCGCTTTTGCCTGATACTCATGGATATTCATGAAACTGTCCCATTTTGCTGCGATTGGCACATGTATAGGCACAGAATGCCACCCGGTTTAAATGATTTTTTGAATTTTGCAGAGTTCGCCGCGGATTTTCCATCTTTGTGATCACACGCCTGAAAGCTGTGATCACAATCGCGGCGGGGCAAGCGATGCCCTGAACGAAATCAGGGCCGGGAACATCCCGGCCCTGATTCATGCGTCTCTTTGCCCCATGCCTCAGGCCAGAGCCGGGTCGATTTCCTTGCACGCCGAGACGAGACCCTTGACCGCATCCACGGACTTGTCGAACATGGCCTGCTCGTCCTTGTTAAGCGAGATGTTGACGATCCGCTCGATGCCGCCCGCGCCGATCACGGTGGGCACGCCCACATACATGCCCTTCACGCCCAGTTCGCCGTCGCACCAGGCGGCGCAGGGCAGCACGCGCTTCTGGTCCTTGAGATAAGCCTCTGCCATCTCGATGGCCGAGGTCGCCGGCGCATAGAACGCCGAGCCGGTCTTGAGCAGGCCGACGATTTCGGCCCCGCCGTCGCGGGTGCGTTGCAGGATCGCGTCGAGCTTTTCCTGCGTGGTCCAGCCCATCTTGATGAGGTCGGGCAGCGGGATGCCGGCGACGGTGGAATACCGTACGCAGGGCACCATCGTGTCGCCATGGCCGCCGAGAACGAAGGCTGACACATCCTTCATCGACACGTCGAACTCGACGCTGAGGAAATGGCGGAAGCGTGCGCTGTCCAGAACACCCGCCATGCCGCAGACCTTTTCGCGCGGCAGGCCGGAGAATGTCTGCAACGCCCAGACCATCGCATCCAGCGGGTTGGTGATGCAGATCACGAACGCGTCGGGCGCGTTGGCGGCGATCCCCTCGCCCACGGCCTTCATGACCTTGAGGTTGATGCCGAGCAGGTCATCGCGGCTCATGCCCGGCTTGCGCGGCACACCGGCGGTGACGATGCACACATCCGCGCCGGCGATATCCGCGTAGGATTGCGTGCCCTTGAGCGCGGCGTCGAAGCCGTCGGAGGGGCCGGATTGGGCGATGTCGAGGGCCTTGCCCTCGGGGGTGCCCTCCGCGATGTCGAACAGAACGATATCCCCCAGTTCCTTGAGCGCGGCAAGATGGGCGAGCGTGCCGCCGATCTGTCCCGCGCCGATCAGCGCAATCTTGGGTCTGGCCATTTGGTTGGTCTCCATCGGTTGAAAAGCTGCATTTCGGACTAGTGGGATTTGGCACGCCATGCAAGGCTGCTGCCATGCCGCGCGGGTCCGCGCTGGGGCCCGGCGGGTGGCGGCGCAAGGCCAACACAAGAGATCACAGGACGTTACGGGCAGGCCATGGGATGGGACGTGTTTGCAATCGGCGGCCTCGCGGCGCTGTTCGCCGGGGTGTCCAAGGGCGGCTTCGGCTCTGGCGCGGCCTTCGCGGGGGCGGCGATTCTGGCGCTTTTCGTGCCGCCGGGCATGGCGCTGGGGATCATGCTGCCGCTGCTGATGCTGATCGACGTGGCGACCTTGCGCCCCTACTGGCGGCAATGGGGCGGGCACGAGGCACGGGTGCTGATCCTTGGCGGCCTGCCCGGCGTGGCGCTGGGCGTGATCTTCTACCGCATGGCCGACGAGGATCTGCTGCGGCTTCTGATCGGGCTTATCGCGCTGGGCTTCGTGCTGTGGCAGGTGCTGGTGCGCGGCGGTGTCGTCCGGGGCGCGCGCCGCGCGATGCCCGGCTGGGCGGGGATGCTGGCGGGGACGGTTGCAGGCTTTACCAGCTTTGTCAGCCATGCGGGCGGGCCGCCCGCCGCCGTCTACCTGCTATCGCGCGGCATCGACAAGACGCGCTACCAGGCGACGACCGTGATCCTGTTCTTCACGCTCAATATCGCCAAGGCGGTGCCCTATGGCGTTCTGGGGCTGTTCACCCCGCAGACGCTGCTGATCGACCTCGCGCTCGCGCCGGTCGCCCTGATCGGGACATGGATCGGCATACGCGCGCACCGCGCCGTGCCGGATCGCGTGTTCTTCGGCCTGACCTACGTGCTTTTGGCCGTGACCGGCACCAAGCTGATCCTCGACGGGATATAGCCGCGGGTGCAGCGCCATGACGGCGCCTGTCCACGCTGCATCGCGGCAAAAAAAAGCTTGAACAGTTCGGCGCAGAAGTGCCATTGCTGCGCGGGATCATTGCAGACAGCGGAATATACAAGAGGTCAGCCTGATGGACAGCAACGCGCATCCCTACCGGTCGGTGCTTTACATTCCCGGCTCGAAAGAGCGGGCGCTGGACAAGGCGCGCACCCTGCCGACCGATGCGATCATCTTCGATCTGGAGGATGCCGTCGCCCCCGACGCCAAGGCCGAGGCCCGCAACACGCTGGCCGATGCGCTGCGTCAGGGCGGGTATGGCAAGCGCGCGCGCATCGTGCGGATCAACGCGCTGACCACCGCATGGGGGCTGGAGGATGCCATCGCCCTGCGTGATGCCGGTGCCGACGCGATCCTGCTGCCCAAGGTCAACACGCCCTCGGACATCGACACCCTGTCCGAGGTGATCGGCCCCGACCTGCCGGTCTGGACGATGATGGAAACACCCGGCTGCGTGTTCAACGCCCGCGAGATCGCGGCCCACCGGCAGGTGACAGGGCTGGTCGCGGGCACCAACGACCTGACAAAGGATCTGGGCTGCCGGGTGCGCGCCGACCGGCTGCCGCTGATGACCGCGCTGCAACGGATCGTGATGGCCGCGCGCGCGGCCAGGATCGTCGCCATCGACGGGGTCTATAACCGCTTTCGTGACGGCGACGGGCTCAAGGTTGAATGCGAACAGGGCCGCGATCTGGGGTTCGACGGCAAGACACTGATCCACCCCGCGCAGATCGAGATCGCCAACACCGCCTTTGCCCCCACCAATGCCGAGATTGAACTGGCCGAACGCCAGATTGCCGCCTATGAAGAAAGCCGCGCCTCGGGTCAGGGGATCGCGGTCGTGGACGGGCAGATCGTGGAAAATCTGCATGTCACCGCCGCGCAGCGCACCCTCGCCCGCGCGCAGGCGATACAGGAAATGGCAGCGGAGTAGCCACCATGTTCTACCTCATCCTCGGGCTGGTCCTCTGGACCGCCGCGCACCTTTTCAAACGGGTTCTCCCCGATCTGCGGGCACGGATGGGGAATGTCGGCAAGGGGCTGGCGGCTGTGGGAGTTCTTGCCGGTCTGGTGTTGATGATCGTCGGCTACCGGCAGGCGCAGTTCGTGGGGCTCTGGTATCCGCCGACCTGGACGGTGCACATCAACAACCTGCTGATGCTGGGCGCGGTATTCCTTTATGGAATGAGCGCCACCAAGGGCCGGCTGCGCGGCGCGATGCGCCATCCGCAGCTGACCGCCGTCAAGGTCTGGGCAGTGGCGCATCTTCTGGTCAATGGCGATCTGGCCTCGCTGATCCTGTTCGGGGGTCTGCTGCTTTGGGCCGGGGCCGAGGTGGCGGTGATCAACCGGTCCGAGACATGGGTCCGGCCCGAACCCGGCCCGGCGAAAAAGGACATCATCCTTGTCGTCATCACCATCGTCGCGTTCCTTGCGATGACCTGGATTCACAACTGGCTGGGCGTCTGGCCGTTCCCGGCATGAGCACGATGTCACTGTACCGGTTTCTCACCGCCGACGACACCTCGGCCTTCTGCCACAAGGTCACAGCAGCGCTCAACGCGGGCTGGCAATTGCATGGCGGGCCAACCTACGCGTTCGACGCCGCCAATGGCGTGATGCGCTGCGGGCAGGCCGTGGTGAAAGAGACCAAGGGCACCTACACCCCCGACATGACGCTGGGAGAGCAGTGAGCATGAAGAAAACCAATCCGGGCCGGTTCTTCGAGGATTACACGCTGGGTCAGGTGATACGGCACGCGGTCCCGCGCAGCGTCTCGGGCGGTGAACGGGCGCTGTATCACGCGCTGTATCCGGCGCGTCACGCGCTGTATTCGTCGAACGAGTTCGCCCGCGCCTCCGGCCTGCCCGACAGCCCGATCGACGATCTGGCGGCGTTCCACATCGTCTTTGGCAAGTCGGTGCCCGATATCTCGCTCAACGCCGTCGCCAATCTGGGCTATGCCGAGGCCCGCTGGCTGCGGCCGGTCTATCCCGGCGATACGCTTCGTGCTGAATCCGAAGTGATCGGGCTGAAGCAGAATTCGTCGGGCAAGACCGGGGTGGTCTATGTGCGCACGACGGGCCTCAACCAGCACGACCTGCCCGTGATGGAGTTCGTCCGCTGGGTCATGGTGCAGAAACATGACCTCGATGCCCCGGCCCCCGAAACGGTCGTGCCGCAGACCGCGCCGGCGGTCGAGCCCGGCGATCTGGTGATCCCCGCGGGCCTCGATTTCCGGAATTACGATTTCGGGCTGGCGGGCGATCCGCACCGCGTGGGCGATTACGAGATCGGCGAACGGATCGACCATGTCGATGGCGTGACCATCGAAGAGGCAGAACACATGATGGCCACCCGGCTGTGGCAGAATACGTCCAAGACGCATTTCGACGTGACGCCACGCGCCGATGGCAAGCGGCTGATCTATGGCGGGCACGTCATCTCCATGGCGCGGGCGCTGTCGTTCAACGGGCTCGCCAACGCGCAGATGATCGCGGCGATCAACGCAGGATCACACGCCAACCCCTGCTTTGCCGGCGATACCGTGCGCGCCTGGTCCGAGGTTCTGGACCGCGCCGACACCGACGCACCGGGTGTCGGTGCGCTGCGCCTGCGGCTGGTGGCGACCAAGGGCGGCGAGGCGTTCACCCTCAAGGACGAGGCCGGTAAATACCTGCCCCACGTGCTGCTGGATCTCGATTACTGGGCGCTGATGCCGGTCTGACGGCGCGGCGTCACAGTTTCGGCGCGGCGTCACAGTTTGCGCAGGATCTTGCGCAGGCCCGGTTCCTCGACCTTCAAGGCGGCCTTGCGGGCGGTCATCCACGTGCGCTTGCGCTCCTTGGCTTCGGGGAAACGGTCGTGCAGATCGCTCTTGCGCAGGCGCACGCTGTAAAGCTGCACGGTCAGCCGCAGCTTGCGCCCCCCCTTCAGCAGCTTGGTGTAATCAAACTGCCCGGCGGGGCGGCTCTCGGCGGGATCGACGCGCACGCCGGCCTCTTCCCACGCCTCCTGCATGGCCGAACCGGCGGCGCTGCGGTCTTTCATGGGCCAGCCCTTTGGCACCACCCAGCGACCGCTGTCCCGGCTGGTCACCAGCAGCACCTCGGTCTGTCCCTTGCGTTTGCGCCAGCACAGGGCGCCCACCTGAATGTCGTCCGCATCGGTCGGATCCAGCACCGACGCCTCGGACAGGGAAAAATTCTTGGTCATGCTCTATCTGCTCTGCTCAATTTGTTTTTTATAGGAAGAGCATATGAAGAAATCCTTTAAAATACAATTCAGGATCTTGCGCGCGGCTTGGCGCGCAATGTGGGATCGGCGGCGGTCGGATCCTCGGGCCAGGGGTGCCGAGGATATCGACCGCGCATGTCCTTGCGCACATCCGCATAGGACGACCCCCAGAAGCCGGGGATGTCGGTGGTGGTCTGCACCGGCTTGCCCCCCGGCGACAATAGCGTGACCCGCAGCGGCGTGCCGCCCACCACCGGATGCGTGGTCTGGCCGAACATTTCCTGCAGGCGCAGTGTGATCTCGGGCGGGTCGGTGCCGTAATCGACGGGTATCTTTCGGCCAAGGGGCGTCGTGAAATGCGCCGGTGCGGCGCGGTCGAGGGCCTGCATCTGCTCCCACGAAAGCTGCGCGCGCAGCGCCTCCAGAATGTCAAAGCGTTTCCAGTCCTGCGCGGTGGTGACGCCGTTCAGATAGGGCAGCAACCATGTCTCCAGCCCCTCCATCAGTGCCGTGTCGGACAGGTCGGGCAGACCGGGGATCGTATCACGACACAGCGCAACCCG
This sequence comes from Roseovarius tibetensis, assembly GCF_050896375.1. NCBI lineage: Bacteria > Pseudomonadati > Pseudomonadota > Alphaproteobacteria > Rhodobacterales > Roseobacteraceae > Roseovarius > Roseovarius tibetensis. Next base: position 11,072 of record NZ_JBPBBB010000013.1, on the reverse strand, counting down.
CGCCGCGAAACGCCGCGCGGCATCGGTCCAGCTCAGCCCCAGCTCACGAACCCCGTCGAGCATCGCGCGCGCAACCGCATCCTGCGGGGCATCGGTCCAGTGCCGGTCGTCGAGGATCAGCGCCCCGAGGCGTTCCTGCTGCCGCGCCACGACGCGGCGCGCGCGCCGGTCCCATTGACATAGATCGTGCCACGCAATCTGCGCCGCGCACAGCCCGCGGATCTCGGCCTCGGTGATCCGGATCGCCTGGCGGATGCGGGCCTCGCGCGGGTCACCGTCAAGGTCGGTCGCCACGATCAGCCGCGCGCCGGCCATTGGGTCGCCCTCGGGCATCACCGCGCCCTTGCCGCCCGACAGCACGTAGCGCGGCGCCTCGCCCTTGCGGCGCAGCCCGATCCGGTCGGGATAGGCCAGCGCGGCCATCTCGGCGGCGCTCCTCGCGCTTTTGCCTTTCGCCTGCCGGGCAAGGCGTTTTGCCTCCGCGCGGATACGCTCCACCGTGCCGCGATTGGCTTGGTGCGGGCTGCGCTCGGCATAGCCGCGCGGGTCGCGAATCGCGGCCAGCCGCAGCGACAGATCCACAGGGGCACCCCGCGCCAGCGGATCGCGATCGGCCAGCAGCGCGGCCAGATCCGCAGCCCCCGTACCCGACCGGACCAGCATATGCGCCAGACGCGGATGCAGCGGCAGCGCGGCCAATACGCGCCCATGATCGGTGATCAGCCCGCGCGCGTCCAGCGCGCCCAGCATCCGCAAAAGCACCTGCGCCTCGGCATAGCTGCCGGGATTGGGCGGCGTCAGGAACGGCAGATCGGCGGGATCCGCCCCCCATAGCGCCAGTTCCAGCGCCAGACCGGCCAGATCCGCCGCCTCGATCTCGGCCGGGGGGAAAGGCTGCAACGCGCCCTCCTCGCCGCGCGTCCACAGCCGGTAACACACGCCCGGCGCCACCCGCCCGGCGCGCCCGGCGCGCTGCGTCGCCTCGGCGCGGGTCACGGGTTCCGTCACCAGCCGCGACATGCCGCTGCCGGGATCGAACCGCGCGCGGCGCGACAGGCCGCCATCGACGACGACGCGAATGTCCTCGATCGTCAGCGAGGTCTCGGCGATGGCGGTGGCCAGCACGATCTTGCGACCTTGGGGATCGGGCGCGATGGCCGCGCGCTGTGCCGCAAAGTCCATCGCGCCGAACAGCGGGCGCAGATGGCAGCCCTCGGGGAGGCGGTCCGTCAGCCGTGCCTCGACGCGGCGGATCTCGCCCTCGCCGGGCAGAAAAACCAGTACGCCGCCCGTGGTCTCTTCGACCGCATCGGCGACCAGGTCTGCCACCGCACCCTCGAACCGCTCCGCCTTGCGCCGCGGCCGGTCGCGCCAGCGTGTCTCGACCTCGAAACTGCGCCCTGCCGAGGTGATCACCGGCACATCGCCCATCAAGCGCGCCACCGGCTCGGCATCCAGCGTGGCCGACATCGCCACGATCACAAGATCCTCGCGCAGGGCGCCGGCCACCTCCAGACACAAGGCAAGCCCCAGGTCGGCATTGAGCGAGCGTTCGTGAAACTCGTCAAAGATCACCGCCCCCACGCCGGGCAAATCTGGATCGGACTGGATCATGCGCGTCAGGATGCCTTCGGTCACCACCTCGATCCGGGTCCGCTTTGACACCTTCGCCTCGCCGCGAATGCGGTAGCCGACCGTCTCGCCCACCCGCTCACCCAGGGTTTCGGCCATCCGTTCGGCCGCGGCGCGCGCGGCCAGACGGCGCGGCTCCAGCATGACGATCCGGCCTGCCACGAGATCCGCGCGCAGCATCTCCAGCGGCACCACGGTGGTCTTGCCGGCCCCCGGCGGGGCCTGCAGCACCGCACGCCCGTGCCTGCTCAGCGCTCGGATAAGGTCGGGGATCGCGTCATGAATGGGCAGGTCGTCTTGCATGGGCTCGACTATCGGACAGCCACCCGCGATTGACCAGAGCGCGGCCCACGTCCTAGATTTCATCTTTCCAAAAATACTCGAAATTCCTGCAACCGCCACAGGCGGGCCGTCTCGGACAAGGCACCAGGCGGCCCGGTCTGGACATTGGCACGCGTGCCAAGGCATGAAGGCGGCACTGAGATCGGCAACCTGGTGGGCGCATGTATATCGAAGAGCTGAGCGAACGGATCATCGCGAACGACCGCCGCGCCCTTGCGCGCGCGATCACCCTCATCGAAAGCGGGCGCGCCGATCACCGAACCCAGGCGGCAGAGTTGATGGAGGCGCTCAAACACACCGGGCGCGAGGCGATCCGCATCGGCCTGTCGGGCACGCCCGGCGTCGGCAAGTCCACCTTTATCGAGACATTTGGTCTGATGCTGACGGCGGACGGGCTGCGCGTGGCGGTCCTGGCCGTCGATCCCAGCTCGGCGCGGTCGGGCGGCTCGATCCTGGGGGACAAGACGCGGATGGACCTGCTCAGTCGCGACCCGAACGCCTTCATCCGGCCCTCGCCCAGCCGATCGCATCTGGGCGGGGTGGCGCGGCGCACCCGCGAGACCGTGACCCTGTGCGAGGCCGCCGGCTTCGACGTGGTGCTGATAGAGACAGTGGGCGTCGGCCAGTCTGAAACGGTGGTGGCCGAGATGTCGGATCTCTTCGCGTTGCTGCTGGCCCCGGCGGGTGGCGACGAATTGCAGGGCGTCAAGCGCGGCATCATGGAGATGGCGGACATCATCCTGATCAACAAGGCTGACGGCGATCTCAAGCCCGCGGCAATGCGGACCCGGTCGGATTACGCCGGTGCGCTGCGCCTTTTGCGCAAGCGTCCACAGGACCCCGAGGGCTTTCCCAAGGCGATGACCGTCTCGGCATTGCAGGACGAGGGATTGCGCGCCGCATGGGACGAGATGACGACCCTGATCGCGTGGCGACGCGCCGAGGGGCATTTCGCCGCGCGCCGCGCCGCACAGGCACGCTACTGGTTCGGAGAGGAAGTGCGAGGCGCCTTGCTCGCGCAGCTCGACACGCCGCAGGCGCGCGCCGCGATGGAAGCGTACGCCGCCCGTGTCGCGCGCGGCGACCTGACGCCGGCGGTGGCCGCGCAGGAATTGCTCGACCGTCTCTAGCCGATGGGGGGCTGATGTGTGTAGACCCCTTCGGGCAGGTCGAGGGCGGCGCCAAGATCGCGCAGTTGCGCGGGCGACAGGGTGATCCTGACGATGCTGTCTGTGCGCGGGTCGTACTGTTCGACCGTGACACACTCCTCGAAGGCGTTGACGATCACGTCCTCGCCCAGGGGCGCCGGCCCCTCGTCCACGAGGGTGATCACGGTGACGTCGAACTCGTGCTCGATGGAAAACATGAGCCGGATCCTAAACGCTTGGCGGGTCTTTGCAAGGGGCAGGGCGTGCCCCCGGAAAAGGCTTTGCGCTGCGCCAAACCCTGCTAGAACACGGCAATGAGGCAAGAAGAGGGGAACGCGATGCGCTGGATTTACATGCTGGGTCTCGTGGTGCTGACGGGCTGCGTCGCGACAACGGGGACCGCGCCCACCGACCGACCCACGCCACAGCGACAATCCGAGGCCAGATCGCCCCAGATGCCCACCCGCGCGCAGGTGCAACGGTTCATGACGGTCATGCAGCGGGTCGAACCCTTGGCAGAGCGCGCATGCCGGGACCGCGCACCGCGCAGCAACTGCGATTTCCGCATTGTCGTGGATGACCGCCCCGGCCAGCAGATCAACGCCTACCAGACGCTGGATCGCTCGGGGCGGCCGATCATCGCCTTCACGCTGCCGATGATCGCCGCCGTCCGCAACGCCGACGAGTTGGCCTTCGTGATGGGCCACGAGGCGGCGCATCACATCGAGGGACACATTCCGCGGCAGCAGCAGAACGCGGCCGCCGGGGCGATCCTGCTGGGCGGTCTGGCCTCCTTGAGCGGCGCAAGCCAGGGCGTGGTCGATCAGGCAGTCGATATCGGCGCGGGCGTCGGCGCGCGAAGCTATTCCAAGCGATTCGAGCTCGAGGCCGATGCTCTGGGCACGGTGATCACGCATCGGTCCGGCTATGATCCGCTGCGCGGGGTGGATTTCTTCACGCAGATCCCCGATCCGGGCAATCGTTTCCTGGGCACCCACCCCCCCAATGCCGAGCGCGTCGCCATCGTGCGGCAGGTGGCGGCGGGATTGTAACACGATACACGCCGCGCCGCGATTTTGACGCAGATCAAGGCGGCGCGGCGGCTCGACCCGCACGGTCATCCCCGAGACAAAGGAGAGATGACATGCAAAATCGTGCGACCCTGAAACGTCACGCCAATCTCGTGGATCGGATGGCCACGGTGCAGGGCCTTGATCTGGAAGAACGGATCATGGCGGGTGTGATGCGCCCTGACGAGGTCAGCGATGCGGTGCTGGCCTGTACCGGATGCGCCTCGGCGGATGGCTGCGCGCATTGGCTGGACCGCACCGAATCGGCCGAACGAACGCCAGATTACTGCCGCAACGCCGAGCTTTTCTCGCGACTGAAACTTGACCGGCGCGGTTGAATTCAGATCGCGCGGCGCGCGCCGTTACATGCCCGCGGAGAGGGCGCTTGCGATGCCCATGAAGAAACATCCGCTGGCCACGGCGACGAAGACGTGCCAGATCGCATTGGCAAATCGCAGGCTGTCCCACGCGTAGAAGATGACGCCCAGAGTGTATGTCAGACCGCCAGCCAGCAACAGGATAAGACTGTTCATCGGCAGCACGGCCATCAACGGCACGAACAACGCGACCCCGATCCACCCGAGCGCGACATAGGGCAGCCAACCGGTGGTCATGTGGCCGCGTTTCGCCATGATCTTGGTGGCCGCACCGAACAGCGCCAAGATCCAGACCAGCCCGAGGATCACGTAACCGAAGGCAGTCCCCAGAAGCACGGCGAGCGGGGTGAACGTCCCCGCGATCTTGACGTAGATCGCCGCATGATCGAGGCGCCGCAGGATGGGCCGCGCCCCGGTATGGGCGTACAGGTGATAGGCTGCCGACGCCCCGAGCATCAGCAGAAGCGCCGTCGAATACACGATCGTCGAGGCCAGCGTCACCCCGTCCATGCGCAGCGACCACATCGCGAACAGGATCGAGACACCTGTCACGGCCGTCACGAACCCGGCGATGTGAACCGCGCCATCGGCCAGCCGTTCGGCCCTGGAATAATCTGGGTAAGGCTCTGTCATGGGGTCAGTATGCGCCCTGTTTGTTAAGATCTCAAGAACATCGAGGCGCCCGCGCCTCACGACGTGGCGTTGCCGGATGCGCGTCGCTCGCGCGCGAGATGCCTGGCATAAAGGCGCGGCGCGAGAATGCGCTCATAGATGACGCCCGCGATCTGTCGCAATCCCGGCAGCGCGACGATCCGCGCCAGCCAGCGGTAGCGCGGCATTTCGCGCCACAGCGCGATGAACGCCGCGACGCCGGACAGCACCCGGCCATCCTTGCGGACATGCAGACGCTTGGCCGCAGCATTTGCACCGATCCCCCAACTGGCAAGATCGTCTTGGTTCAGGTCGTGAAACACGATCGGAAGCCCTTTTGCACCGGCGTATTCGCGATAATGGTCGATTTCCGCGCGACACACCGGACACCGCGCGTTGTACAGCACTTCTGTTTTCGTGGTCATGCGAGCACTCCTTTTACATCTTGGGATTTAGCGCGGCCATCGCACGGGGCCAGTCCGCCCGCGCCGGCGTGATCCGCGCGGACGGGGCCGATTATTTCCACCAACCGCCTTTCACCCCCCGTCCCGCGACGCTAGGCTCGCGCGCGACACAGGAGGGCGAGATTTGGCAGAACTCATTCTGGTGCGGCATGGTCAGGCCAACCGTCACGCCACCGACGAGGCGGGTTATGACCGCCTGTCGCCTCTCGGCGTGCAGCAGGCGCAGTGGTTGGGCGCGCATTTCGGGCAGACCAACCCGCATTTCGATCATGTCGTCACCGGTACGCTGCACCGCCAGACCGGCACGGCCACCGCCATGGGCTACGAGATCAGCGAGCGGGACGCGCGCCTCAACGAACTGAGCTATTTCGCCATCGCGCAGGCCGCCGAGGCGGGCCACGGCATCCCCGCGCCTGTCGACGCCACCGAATATGCCCGCTACCTGCCGCAGGTGATGGGGCATTGGGCCCGCGGCGAGCTGTCGGACGTGCCTGAAACCTTCGACCATTTCACAAGCCGGATCACCGGCGTTCTCGACGAGGCGCGCCACCTGCCGGGCCGCACGCTGATCGTCACCTCGGGCGGGGTGATCGGGCTGGTGATGCGCCATGCGCTCGGCCTCGACATCCCGGGCATGTCGAAGGTGATGCTGCAGGTCATGAACAGCTCGCTGCACCGGATGGAGCATGTGCAGGACATGCTGATGCTGGGTACGTTCAACGCCACACCGCATCTCGACCTTCCAGACCGGGCGCATGCCCGCACCTTCATCTAGACCTGAAAGGACCCCCGCCATGAAACTTTATTACGCCAAGGGCACCATCGCCTCGGCCACGGCCATCGCGCTGCACGAGGCCGGGATCGCGTTCGATCTTGTCCGTGTCGATTTCAATACCGCCGAACAGACCAAGCCCGATTACATGGCGATCAACCCCAATGGACGCGTGCCCGCGCTTGACACCGATCAGGGCATCCTGACCGAAACCGGCGCGATCCTCGAACATGTCGCCGATATCGCCCCGCAGGCGGGTCTGCGCCCCACGGATCCTTTCAAGGCCGCGAAGATGCGTGAGGCGATGTTTTATATCGCCTCGACCATGCATGTGAACCATGCACACAAGATGCGCAGCCATCGCTGGGCGGATCAGGAAAGCTCGTTCGCGGACATGAAGGCGAAATCCGTTCAGACCATGACCGACAGTGCCACCCATGTGGAGCAACATATCCTGACGGGGCCTTACGTTCTGGGCGACGCGTTTTCGCTTGCCGATTGCTATCTCTACATCGCCTGTGGCTGGCTTGCCGGCGACGGGGTGACGGTGGCCGATTTCCCCAAGATCACCGCCTTCATGGACGCGATGCGCGACCGCGCCTCGGTGGCGCGGGTCATCGCCGACGACATGGTCTGAGGGCGCGCGCATGACACATCTCTGGGTGCGGGCCGAACAACGGCCCAACGAGGACCGCGTGGGGCTGACCCCCGACGGCGCCGCGCAACTGATTGCCAACGGCATCCGCGTGACGGTCGAGGAAAGCCGCCACCGCGCCATTCCGATGGACGGTTATGCGGCGGCAGGCTGCGAGACCGCGGCAGAGGGTTCGTGGCCCTCTGCCCCCGCCGACGCGATCATCTTCGGGCTGAAGGAACTGCCCGAGGACGGAACACCGCTGCCGCATCGCCACATCATGTTCGGCCATGCCTTCAAGGGACAGCACGCCGGGCGGCGTCTGCTGGAGCGGTTCCGCGCCGGGGGTGGGACGCTTTATGATCTGGAATACCTCGTGGATGCGGACGGGCGGCGGGTCGCCGCCTTCGGCTACTGGGCAGGCTATGCGGGCGCGGCGGTGTCGCTAATGGCATGGGCGGCACAGCAGGCGGGCGGGATCTGCCCGCCGGTGGACCGCTTTTCGGGGCGCCAGTCGCTGCTCGCCGACCTCGCGGCGCGGATCGATGCCACGGGGCTGCCGCGCCCCACGGCGATCGTGATCGGCGCGTTGGGACGCGTGGGCACCGGGGCCGCCGATCTGTGCGATGCGATGGGCGTGGACGTCACCCGCTGGGACATCGCCGAGACGGAAGGCGGCGGGCCATTTCCGGAAATCCTGAATCACGACATATTCCTCAACTGCATCTTCGCGCGCCCCGGCACCCCGGTCTTCGTCACGCACTCGGCACTTGACGCGCCCCGCCGGCTGACGGTGATCGGCGACGTCGCCTGCGATCCCGACAGCGACTACAACCCGGTCCCGGTCTACGACGCGGCCACCACATGGGACGCCCCGGTGCGGCGGGTGCACGCGACCCCGCCGATGGACGTGATGGCGATCGACAACCTGCCCTCGCTTCTGCCGGTGGAATCCTCGCACGACTATGCGGCGCAACTCTTGCCGTCGTTGCTGACGCTTGACCGGTTGGATGCCGGCGTCTGGGCGCGCGCCGAAGCGACATACAAAACTCATATGAAGGAGGTCTGACAGATGACAATCCACTGGTGCGGCACCGGCCTATCGGCCATTCCCGGACTGCGCCGCCTGATTACGGCGGGCCATGACGTAACGGTCTGGAACCGGTCCGTGGACAAGGCCCGCGACGCGGTCGGCGACATGACCGAGACGATCCGCGCATTCGACAAGGGCGCGCTGGATGCGGCCCTCGCGCCCGGCGATGTCGTGGTGTCGATGCTACCCGGCGACTGGCATGTGCCGCTGGCCGAGATGTGCCTGACGAAAGACGCGCATTTCGTCTCGTCGTCCTATATCGCGCCAGAGATGCGCGCGCTGAACGACGCCGCGCGCGCCAAGGGGCTGTGTTTCGTCAACGAGATCGGGCTCGATCCCGGTATCGATCATTTGATGGCGCATCATCTTGTGGCCGACTATCGCGGATCGGACGCCTGTGCCCCCGACAACGAGCTGTCCTTTACCTCGTATTGCGGCGGCGTGCCGAAAACCCCCAACCCCTTCCGCTACAAGTTCAGCTGGTCGCCCCTGGGCGTACTGAAGGCGCTGCGCTCGCCCTCGCGGTCGATCCGCGAGTTCGAGGAATTCAACGTCGCCCGCCCGTGGGACGCGCTATCGTCTTACGAGGCGCCGTTGCCGACACCCGAAACCTTCGAGGTGTATCCGAACCGCGATTCGATCCCCTTCATCACTGAATACGGGTTCGGGTCCGACTGGACCGTGCGGCAGTTCGTGCGCGGCACGTTGCGGCTGGGGGGCTGGTCGGAGGCGTGGAAAGACGTCTTTGCCGAAATCGAAACCCTCGAAGGTGACGCGGGCGAGGCCCGGCTGAAAGAGATGTCGGACCAGTTCTGGCGCGACAACGCCTATGATCCGGGCGAGCCGGACCGCGTGGTGCTGTGCGTCGATCTGCGCGCGGATCGCGACGGGCGGACCGTCTGGCACAAGACCTACGTCATGGATGCATGGGGCGACGCCGATGGCACCGCGATGGCGCGGCTGGTGTCGATCCCGCTATCGCTGGCGGTCGAATCGGTCCTGGCGGGCGAGCTTGCGCCGGGCGTCACCGCCGCACCGCACGACCCCGCGCTTGTCACGCGCTACCTGGGCGAGGTGGGCCGGCTTGCGCAGCATTTGCAGGTGGTCGATCATCTGAACAGCGCATAACGCAGGCGACGCTATGCAAAAGGGGCACCCGATCGGGTGCCCCTTTTCTTCCCTCAACAGATTGGTGCGCCAATCAGTCCTCGTCGAGCGACAGCGCGACAAAGCGCGGCTCTCCGGCGCGACGGACAAGCAGAAGGACCGATTTGCGCCCGGCGTCTCGCGCCTCGGCGATCCGGCTTTCGAGTTCGTCAATGGAGTTGATCTGTTGCTGACCCGCCTCGGTGATGACGTCACCGGCGCGAACGCCCTTTTCATAGGCTGCCGACAGCTCGTCCACATCGGTCACGACAAGCCCGCTCGCGTCGCGTTCAAGTTCGAGCTGCGCGCGCAACTCGTCATTGAGCGGCTGGATGGTCAGGCCGAACATCTCTTGCGGCGACGGGCCTGACGGTTGCTCGTCGGATTGGGCGGCGGGAACCGCACCCTCGGCGACCTCACGACGACCCAGAGTCACCTTGAGGGTCTGCGTCTTGCCCTCACGATTGACGATGACGCGCACGGTCTTGCCCACCTCGGTGTTGCCGACCTGACGGACCAGCTCGCGCGTATCGGCCACCTCGCGGCCGTCAAAGGACACGATCACGTCCCCGGCGCGCATGCCCGCCTCTGCGGCCGGGCCTTCGGGCACGTCGGTCACAAGCGCGCCTGCGGCCTCTTCCAGACCCATTGCCTCGGCGACGTCATCGGTCACGTCCTGAATTCGCACGCCCAGCCAGCCGCGGCGCGTCTCGCCATACTGCTCAAGCTGATCGACCACGCGCTTGACCACGTTGGACGCCATCGAGAAACCGATGCCGATGGAGCCACCCGTGGGGCTGAGGATCGCGGTGTTCACGCCCACGACCTCGCCATCGAGGTTGAAGAGCGGCCCGCCGGAATTGCCGCGATTGATCGCGGCGTCGGTCTGGATGTAATCGTCATAGGTGCCCGACAGCGCCCGGTTCCGCGCCGACACGATCCCCGCAGACAGCGAGAACCCCTGCCCCAGCGGGTTGCCCATGGCCAGCACCCAGTCGCCAACACGCGCCGTGTCGCTGTCACCGAAGCTGACAAAGGGCAGCGGCTCTTCGGTCTTGACCTTGAGCAGGGCAATATCAGTCTTGGGATCGGTGCCGATCACCTCGGCGGCAAGCGTGTCACCATTGAAGAACTCGATGCTGATCTCGTCGGCCTTCTCGATGACGTGATTGTTCGTCACGACGAGGCCATCCTCGGAAATCACGAAACCCGACCCGAGCGCCGAAGAGCGGCGCGAGCGCGGACCCTCTTCCATGCGGTCGCGAAATTGCTCGAAAAATTCCTCGAAGGGCGAGCCTTCGGGCACCATGGGCACGCTGCCGGTGCCACGCTCGACCACGGTCGAGGTGGTGATGTTGACCACGGCCGGGCTGATATCCTCGGCAAGATCGGCAAAGCTCTCGGGGCGAGCCTGTGCGGCGATCGCCTGGGCCAGTACCAGCCCCACCGTCAGCGCCATCATCCACAGGGCGCGCAAGGCAAGGCGATCTTGGGTTCGGGTTGCGGATGTCATCGGGAGTGTCACGTGGAGGTCTCCTTTGAAAGGTCGCAAAAGGCGCGGCGCTATGCCGCCTACTGTGCCTGCATGTAAGTACTTTGCGATGGATCGCAAAGGTCATGTCGGCATGTCACATCCATGTGATCGGTTAGACGCGCCGAATTCAAGGTAAGCGCGATCTGGGGCCCACCTTCTTCTGACTTATGATTTCTGGGAATCCGTCCCTGTCTTGGAATAGGGAAGGA
>NZ_JBPBBB010000012.1:0-109678 GCF_050896375.1 Roseovarius tibetensis | reverse complement strand
TCGAGACCTATGACGGTGTCTACAATGCCATGCACGATCTGCGCCCGGGGCGCCCCGAATTGCGCCTGACACTGGCCCGTGGCGCCACCGGTCTGGGGCTGACGGGGCGCGATCTTGCCGATCAGATCAGCGCGGCCTTTCTGGGCCGGATCGTCATGACGGTGCAGGACGGCGACATCGCCCATGAGATCGAGATCGAACAGGCCCTGACGGATCGCAGCACGCTGGAAGATCTGACCGCCTTCGAGATACGTCTGCCCGACGGCACGCGCACACCGCTCGCCACGATCGCGCGGATCGACGAGGGCCGGGGCTGGGGCAGCATCACCCATGTCGATGGCAGGCGCACCGTCACGATCGCCGCCGATGTGGACGGGCGCATCGGCAATGCCGATGCCATCGTCGGCGACGTGACCACCGGGTTTCTGCCGGATCTTGCCCGCGAATTTCCGGATGTCTCCGTCACCATCGAGGGGCAGAACGCGAATTCCGCCGAAACCATGGGCTCGATCTTCCGCGGGTTCCTGATCGGGCTGGTGGGGATCTATGTCGTCCTGTCTTTCCAGTTCCGCAGCTATGTCGAGCCGGTCATCGTCATGTTGACGATTCCGCTGGCTCTGGTGGGTGTGGTTCTCGGGCATATGCTGATGGGCTACAACATCTCGATGCCGTCGATCATGGGGGCGGCCTCGCTGGCCGGGATCGTGGTCAACAACGCCATTCTTCTGGTGCAGGTGATCAAGCGCCGCACCGGCGAGGGAACCCTTGCGGCCGAGGCCGCCGGACTGGCCAGCCGCGACCGCTTTCGGCCCATCCTCGTCTCGGTCTCGACCACGCTGATGGGCCTCGCGCCCTTGCTGCTGGAAACCAGCACGCAGGCGCAGACGGTAAAACCGTTGGTGATCTCGGTGGTCTTCGGTCTGTTCAGCGCGACCGTGCTGGTCCTGCTGGTCCTGCCCGCCTTCTACGCAATCCTCGATGATCTGCGGGGCGACCTCTCTTCATCTTGAGACTTTACGGATCCCGAAGTCGGGCCCCGGACAGAACCGGGACCCGATTGCCGTGCTAAGTCCGGAAACCGGCGCAGTGTTGCGAGAATGTCCTGCAGCCGCGCCCCGGCCCACCGGCCGCGGGCGTCGAAATCCGGAATGCCGGGGGCACAGATATTCGCGTCGCCCGGGCGCGTCCGGACATCCGCGAGTACGTCGCGCACCACGTCCCGGCTACCCTGCAGCAGGTCGCGAATATCGCGCTCGCAGCTGTCAGGTCCAATGCGCGTCATCCTCCGCATCGTCCCGATACGACGCTGACCGGTAGACGAAGTGATGCAGGCTTGCGCGATCCAGGGGATGATCCGTGGCGCCCACCCGCACGAAGACTGCGATATTGGCGAATTTGCCGATCCGGGCGTTGGCCAGGTCGCAGGTCCGGTCGCAACAAGAACAATCCCCCAGCGTCACTTGCGCAAGACGGTTACCGCGGCCCACCTCGGTAAAGGCCTCGAAGGTACAATCGGTGATCTCGCATTCGGGATGGATCATCGCGCGGTCGGGGTGCAATCTTGGCATGGCGCGCTCCTCAAGAGATGACTGCCTGCGGCGCGGGCATTCCCGCCAAAAAGACAGGCAAGACCCCTCGTTTCTTCTTGGATGAAATACCCCAAATCCGACGCTTCAATGCCCGCTGTCATCCGGTGCGATGAGCCGCCGCCGCAACCACCCTGAAACGGTGTCCATGACCATGACCATGAGCAGGATCAGGAGGATGTAGTAGCTGACCTCTTCCCAGTCCTTCTGCGTGATCATCGCCTGGGTCAGCAAAAGCCCGATGCCGCCACCGGTGATCGCGCCGATGATGGTGGCGCTGCGGGTGTTGGATTCGAGGTAATAGAGCAGCTGGCTCAGCAGGATCGGCGTGATCTGCGGAATGACCCCGAAACGGTAGCGTTGCAGCGGTTTGGCCCCGGTGGACTGCACGCCCTCGATCTCGCGCTTGTCCACGTTTTCCAGCGCTTCGGAGAACAGCTTGCCGAAGGTGCCGGTGTCGGTCAGCAGGATGGCCAGCGTTCCGGTCAACGGCCCGGGCCCGAAGGCGCGCGCCAGGATGATCGTCCAGATCAGCGCATCCACCCCGCGGACGAAATCGAAGATGCGCCGCACAACCGCGCGTACCGCCATAACCGGCGAGAAGTTTCGCGCGGCGGCGAAGGCCAGCGGCAGCGCCACGAGCCCCGCCCCCATGGTGCCCAGAAAGGCCATGAGGATGGTCTCGAAGATCGCCCACATGACATCCTTGTGCTGCCACATCTTGTTGTTCCAGATGTCATGCGTGATGGCGGCGATGTTGCTCTTGTCCTCGACCACGCGATCGCCCGACAGCGCGAGACCGGCGAGCTCGAAAAAGCTCTTGCCGTAGAACGGGCTGTCGAGCGTGAACCAGAACAACTCCCAGCCGAAGTGATAGCGCATGACCTCGGTGCGCGCCTTGGTCAGCGTCACGCGCCCGGCCTCGGTGGTGATGTCGACACGCGTGTTCGTGGCGCTGATCCAGTCGGGCACATCGGCCGTCGGCAGATCGAGCTGAACGCCCTCGCGGCGCGACACCTCTGCGGTGATGCGGCCGTAACCGGGCACGTCGTAGCGCATCGTGTTGCCGTCGATCAGCACCTGCTGCCCGCCCTTGAGGGTCACGAGGGCGCGATCGTCGCCCTCGACCGAGACCCAATCGGGACTGCGCCCCTCGGGCCAGGTTCCCTTGCGCTCGCCCTCGACCGCGATGGTTAGATCTGCGGTCCTGTTATCGCGCGTGACATGCGTCTTGTAGCTGTAGCTGTCGGCGACGAGGATGCGTGCATTGTCCAGCCGCGCGCGCTCGGCCAGACCGGGGATGTCGAAGGCGAAGAAGATATAGACGAAATAGGCAAGGATCACGGCCGGCACGGCCAGCGCGATGCGCCTCTTGCGCTTGAGATGCCCCGGGGCGTCGAAGCTGTCGGGAGTCGTTGCGTTGATCATGGTCATCGTCTCAGCCCTCGCCGATAAGCTTGTTGCGGTAGCGGCCCGATAGCTGATCGAAGAAGACGATCGTGCCGAACAGTAGCAGAAAGATCGCGGCAACCTCGTCATACCGGCCCTGACCCCAGCTGAACGCGTTCTTGAGGTTGTAGCCGATCCCGCCGGACCCCACGAAGCCGAGGATTGCCGAGGCGCGGATGTTGATCTCGAATCGCAGGAGCGCATAGCTGAGGTAATTGGGTGCCACCTGCGGGATCACGCCCAGCCACATGCGCTGTGCCCAGCTCGCCCCGACCGAGTGCAGCCCCTCGATAGGCTTGAGGCTGGCATTCTCGTTGACCTCCGAGAACAGCTTGCCGAGCGCGCCGACGGTATGCAGGGCGATGGCGATCATCGCCGGCACCGGACCACCGCCGAGGATAAAGATCAGGATGAGCGCGATCACGATTTCCGGCACGGCGCGCAGGATATCCATCAGCCGCCGGAACACCCCGATGAGACGCGGCCACCTTGCCAGTCCGCGCGTGGCCAGAAGCGAAATCAGAACGCCGAAGATGGCCCCCAGAAGCGTCGCGGCCGCCGCGATATTCACGGTTTCGATCAAAGAGGGCAGGAATTTCCACATCAAGCCGGGCAGATTGGTAATCTTTTCGCCCGCCTCTGACAGAACCTCGCCGGGAAACTGGAAGATATTGCCGATCCCGTCCCAGAAACCGCCCGCGTTGCGACTGTCGGCCACGCGAAAGCCCGACACCATCAGCGCGATGAACACGATGAGCATCACCGATCCGTAAAGCCGCTTGCGCCGCGTCATTTCCATGTAGGCCGATTGCACGTCCCGCACTCGCCCCGTACCAGTGTGTCCTGCGGTGAAATCGCTCATCTTAGTCTCCGGTGAAATGCGATCGGGCCCGCGCGCATGGCGGGCCCGGCCGGTGTCAGCCCTCGGGGCTCACATCTTGGATTTGCGCGCCTCGATGATCGAGGTGTAGGCGCCATGATCGATCGGCTGGAAGCCGAGCGCCTCGCCGGCCATGAAGTTGTAGGCACAATCCGCGTCCATGTAGGGCAGCGACGCGGTCAGCGTGGCGATATCGACCTTGACACGCTCCGGCAGGGCGGTGCGCAGCACGATCGGACCTTCGGGGATGGGCTTCGACTTCCAGATCTCGACCATCTGGTTCATGTCCACGAGGCCCGCATCAGAGGCTTTGCGCAGCGCGCCTGAATTGTAGCCGTCTTCCCACGCGCCCATACCGTCGGCCCAGGTCACGCCGGCATCGACGTCGCCATTGGCGACCGCGACGATGGTCTGCTCATGGCCGCCGACGAATTTCACCTCTTCGAAGTAGTCGCCCGATTCCACGCTGGCGCCGATTTCCGCGGGGATCTCGATCGACGGGATCAGGTAGCCGGAGGTCGAGTTGGGATCGCCGAAGGCGAAGACCTTGCCCTGCATGTCCTCCAGCGAGGTGATGCCGCTATCCTTGCGCGCAAAGCCGATGGAGTAATAGCCATAGGACTTGTCCACGTTGGTCTTGACCATGATCGGCTCGACCGCCTCGGGATCGGTCAGGTAGGTCTTGGCATAGGCCGAGGCGCCCAGCCATGCCATGTCGATGGTGCCGCCCAGCAGGCCCTGGATCACACCGTCGTAATCGGCGGGCGTGAACAGCTTGACCGGCACGCCGAGCAGCTCTTCGGCCTTGGCGCGGTAGCACTCGTTCGAGGCCATTCGGTCCTGCGCGTTTTCGCCGCCAAGGATTCCGATGCGGAATTCTTCGATCTGATCCTGCGCCAGCGCGGGGCTGACGAGGGCGGTGGTGGCCACAATGGCCGCAAACAGTTTGGTCATGTGTCTCTCTCCGATTGGATTGGACTTGGGTTGACGGCCCGCCATCCCCCGGCAGGCCAGGGGGGTCGTCAGAGCGCGGCCTCGGCCTCGCGCAGCGCGCGCGCCGTCCCGCGATCCAGCGTTTCGATGGCGGTCGATGTGCTATCTTCGGAAAAGCTTGCATCGGCGCCGTAGATGTCGCGCGCGACACCCGTGGTCAGTTGTTCTGGCGTGCCGTCGAACACGACGCGCCCGTGCAGCATCCCGATCACCCGGTCGCAATAGCGCCGGGCGGTATCGAGCGTATGGAGGTTGGCGATCACCGTGCGTCCGTCCTCGTCATGGATGCGGCGCAGGTCGTCCATGACCATCTGCGCGTTCATCGGGTCGAGGCTGGCGATGGGTTCGTCGGCCAGCACGATTTTCGGGTCCTGCATAAGAGCCCGGGCAATCGCAACCCGCTGCTGCTGCCCGCCAGACAGGGATTCGGCCCGCTTGGCCGCGTGATCGGCGATGCCGAGGCGATCGAGAATCTCGATGGCGCGGATGATGTCCGCCGCCGGGTAGAAGTTGAACATCGTGGTCAGCGTCGAGCGTGCATTGAGCGTGCCATGCAACACGTTGCTGACGACATCCATGCGGGGCACGAGGTTGAACTGCTGAAAGATCATCGCGCATTGCGACTGCCATGCGCGTTTGGAGACCCCGGACAAGGCCGTGACATCCCGACCGTCGAACAGGACGCGCCCCGATGAGGCGTCGGTCAGCCGGTTGATCATGCGCAGGAACGTCGACTTGCCGGCCCCCGACCGCCCGATGATCCCGACGAATGCGGCCTCCGGGACAGTGAAAGACACGTTATCGACGGCCGTGTTCTGACCAAAACGTTTTACGAGATTTTCGATCTGCAGCATCAAGACGCCCCCCTTTGAACAAGAGCGTGGTAGCAATCCTGCACGTAAGTTTTGTGACGGTCCCGAAATGGCGGCAGGTCGATCTGGATGGGGCGCGGCTTTGCAACAAGCCGCCAGGGCGCTCGTGGGGGTGGCTTGGCTGTGTCGTTTCAGGCCAGCGATGACGCGCGCTCATGTCCCTGCGGATCGGGACACAGTGCTCCGCCAGATCCGGAAAACGGCCTGCGGTTCGGGGCGCGCAAACGGTCGTTTCAATGCGAATCGAACACCATTCCCGAAATTATCGGGCCAGATCCTCGCGCCAGGGCAGCGGGGCCTCGGCCATGAGCGCGCGCAGCCGTTCGCAGGCTCCTGCGCGTCCCGTTTCGGTCAGGTCGCCCGAAATCACCAGCCGCTCCACCGGTCCGAAGAGGGGGGACAGGCCTGTCAGCCCGGACAGCATGTCTTGCAGCGCCGCGGCGGTGTCGATGGTGTCCTGGAATAGTCGGCCCTCGGGCATGATATGCAGATCGGAGATGTGCAGGATGCGGGTCATGGCTGTCTCACTTCACACCGGCGGTCAGGAAGGCCTGGACGAATTGACGCTGGAAGATCAGAAAGCCGATCAGCAGCGGCGCGATCACCATGACGGTGGCCGCCGAGATCACCGAGATGTCCACGCCGCTCTCGGGGGCCGCAAAGAGCGACAGGCCCACGGTCAGCGGTCGGGTCGAGGGCGAATTGGTCACGATCAGCGGCCAGAGAAAGTTGTTCCAGTGCGTCGCCACCGAGACGAGCGCATAGGCAAGGTAGGTGGGCCGCGCCGCTGGCACGTAGACCCGCCAGAGCACGCCCAGCGTGCCGCACCCCTCGACGCGCGCGGCCTCGTCCAGCTCCTTGGGCACGGATTTGAACGCCTGCCGCATCAGGAAAATGCCGAAGGCCGAGGCCATGTAGGGCGCCCCGATGCCCGGCAGGCTGTCGAGAAGACCCAGTGAGGCGGCAACGCGGTAATTCTCCACGATCAGCACCTCGGGCAGGATGAAAAGCTGCAACAGCACCACCATGAAGAGCGCGTCGCGCCCCCGGAACTCGGTCTGGGCAAAGGCGAAGCCGGCCAGAGTGCACAGCAGGAATTGCCCCGCGAGGATCAGGGTGACCAGCAGGAAGGTGTTGAGGAAATAGCCCAGCCAGGGGGCACCGGCCCAGGCGGTGCGGAAATTGTCGAGGGTCAACGGCGCCCCAACGCGGAAGTTCACGGCGTCGCTCACGTCGTGGAACGCCGCCCAGAAGGCGAAAACCAGCGGCGAGATCCACAGGATCGCCAGAAGGATGGCGGCGGCGGGCTCCAGATAGCGGATCATCGGTAATGGGTCCTTCGATCCAGGAGCAGGAACTGCAACGCGGCGACCGCACCCAGCAGGGCCAGCACCAGCACCGTCATCGCCGCCGCGGTGGGTCGGTCGAAATAGGCGAATGCGTTTTCCCAGATGTAGTAGAGGATCAGCTTGGAGCTGTCCGACGGCCCGCCCTTGGTCAGGATGAAGAGATGGTCGATCAGCTTGACCGAATTGATCATCGCGTTGACGAGAATGAACAGCGTCGTCGGCATCAGCAGCGGCAGCACGATGCGACGGGTGTAGGTCCAGCGGCTCGCCCCCTCGATCTCGGCGGCCTCCTTGAGGTCGGGCGGGATGGTCTGCAAGGCGGCGAGATAGAAGATCATGAAGAACCCCGCCTCCTTCCAGATCGTCACGACGCAGATCGCCCAGAGCGCGGTCTCTGGCCGGCCCAGCCAATTGACCGGGGGTGCGCCGAAGAGGGCCCCGATCTGGTTGAGGATGCCGAAACTGGGCGTGTAGAAGAAAAGCCACAAATTGGCGGCCGCAATCATCGGCAGGACCGTCGGGGTGAAATAGGCGGTGCGGATGAAACTGCGCGCCGGGATCTTCGCATTGGCCCAGAGCGCCATGATCAGCGCCAGCACCATGGAGGCGGGGATCGTGACGAGGGCATACAAGAGGTTGTTGCCAGCCACCTGCCAGAAGGTCGGATCGTCGAACAGGTAGCGGTAGTTCTCGAGCCCGACGAATTCCGCCGGGTTGCGCCGCGTGCCGCGCGACCAGAGCGAGGTCACCAGCGTCGCGATCGACGGGTAGAAGGCAAACGCCGTCAACATGACAAGCGCGGGGGACAGCAACAGCCAGCCGTGGATGGCACGGCGGTGGCGCTCGATGTTGGCGGCGTCGGTCATGGGAGGCTCCGATGCGGAGCCGGTCACACGAACCGGCCCCGAAGATGATGGTCTGCGCGCTTACCTGTAGGCGCGCAGTTGACGCTCGGCGGCGGCCTGTGCCTCGGCCAGCGCCGCCTCGGGCGTCTTGTCGCCGGTCAGCGCCGACTGGATCGCGGCGTTGAGTCCGTCACGCACCCGCGCGGTCTCGAAGGTCGAGAATTCGGCCACCGCGTGTTCGAGCTGATCGCGCGCGACCAGCGCCGGCGGGAAGTCTGCGGTGTAGTCTTGCAGCGCCTCGGTCTCGTAGGCGGCGGGGGAGACGCCCATGTAGCCCGTCTCGATCGACCATTCGGCGGCCTGCTCGGGCGCGGTCATGAACTTGATCAACTCGAGCGCGGCCTGTTTCTCCGCGTCGGTCGAGTCCTTGAAGAGGTAGAAATTGCCGCCCCCCGTCGGCGACCCGAGCCGCTCGTTCGCGGGCAGCATGGCGACGCCGAAATCGAACCCGGCGTTATTCTTGACCGCCGTCAGGTTGCCGGTCGAATGCCACATCATCGCGGTCTCGCCTTCGAGGAAGGCCTGGCGCAGCGTGCCCCACTCCACGGTGCCCTCGGGCATGATCCCATGCTCGGTCGAGAGCGATTTCCAGAATTCGAGCGCGGCGACGGTGTCCGGGTCGTCGAAGTAGGTGGTCAGCCCGTCATTCGACATGAGCTCTTGTCCGTTCTGGATGGCCAGAGCCTGGAACATCCAGTAGGGATACCCCGTCGAGGGGATCATCAGGCCGTGATGGTCCTCGGTGGTGAGGTCCTTGCCCATCGACACGAGCTCGTCCCAGGTCGCCGGAGGATTCTGCGGGTCGAGGCCCGCCTCGCGGAACATGTCCTTGTTGTAGTAGGCAACGATGGTCGACCGCTGAAACGGCACACCCCAGGTCTGGCCCTCGATCCGGCCATTGGCCATCAGCGCCGGGTAGAAGCTGTCGAGCCAGGCCCGTTCCTCTTCGGTCTCGATCACCGACTCGAAGGGCACGATCAGGTCCTGTTCGATCAGGTCGTAGGCGTCGATCGAGAACATCACGGCAAGCTGCGCGGGCTCGCCCGAGTCGAGCGCCGCCAGCGCCTTGATGCGGGTGTCGTCGTAGTTGCCGGCATAGATCGCGTTGACGGTGACGTCGGGGTTCTGCTCCTCGAACCGGGCGACGATCCCGTCGACCACCTCGGTGAGCGCTCCGCCGACGGCGATGGGGTAATACATGGTCAGCTCGGTTTCGGCCGCGGCCGAATTGACGAGGGAGGTGGACGCCGCCAATATGGCGGATACAGCAGTCATACGGGTCATCTCGAGAGGTCCTCTTTGACAGATTGCGTTGACGTGGGGGCCTTTCGGCCATCCTCGGGCGCGGGATTTTGGCGAATGCGCGCCTCGGGATTCTGCTGCGGCTCCTTTTCCAGACCCCCGGTGACGGGGTCGAAAAGGAGCCGGTTATTCTCGGGAACGATCACACCGACCGTCTGGCCGGGTTCGAGATGCGCCGGACCGGGAAGAATCGTGGCGAGTCCTCTCGCCGCCGGATGGCGCAGTGCCAGCCGTGTTTCGCCGCCCAGAAACTCGATGTCGTCGATCACCGCGTCGAGATCGCAACGCCCCGCATCACCGACTGTCATGTTCTCGGGCCGAACGCCGATGGTGACGGCCCGATCATGCCCGAGCGCCGGCCCGTCGATCAGCGCCATTGGCGGCTCGCCGATGAACTGCGCGGCAAAGGTCGTGGCCGGGCGCGCGTAGAGATCCGAGGGCGTGCCTATCTGTTCGACGTGCCCGTCCCGCATCAGAACGATGGTGTCCGAAAGGCTCATCGCCTCGCCCTGATCATGGGTGACATAGACGACAGTCAGCGCCAGCTTGCGCGCCAGCATGCGGATATCGCGGCGCACGGAATGACGCAGCTTGGCATCAAGATTCGACAGCGGCTCGTCCATCAGGCAAAGCGGCCGTTCGGCGACCGCCGCGCGGGCGAGCGCCACGCGCTGCCGCTGCCCGCCCGACAGCTCCGACGGTTTGCGCCGCTCCAGCCCCTCGAGGCCCGTCATCGCAAGCACCTCTGCGAGCCGCCGGTCGCGATCCGCGCGGGGGATGCGCTGCACCTTGAGGCCGAATATGACGTTTTCCGCGACGCTGAGATGCGGGAATAGCGCGTAGGACTGGAACACCATCGACAGGTTGCGCTTTGATGCCGGCAGCGCCGTCACATCGTGCCCGTTGATCTCGACACGGCCGGCCTGCGGTTTCTCCAGACCCGCGATCAGGCGCAACAGGGTGGACTTGCCACAGCCCGACGGGCCGAGGATCGACAGAAAGGCGCCTTGAGGAAGGGCGAGGCTTATGTCGCGGACACCGCCCTGTCCGTCCCATTGACGGGTGAGTCCCGTCAGCCGCAGAAAGCTCATGGCTCTTCTCCCTCGATGATCAGCCTGTCACCAAGCGACTCGAGCAGGTCGGTGAACGGCGCGGCGGGACGGGCTTCGGTCACGACATGATCAGCCTCGCCGAGCTGGCCGCCGACCGCCGGTGCACGCCGCCCGAACTTGGAACTGTCCGCAACGAAGATGGCGTGCCGGGCGTTTTCCTGCGCCGTACGCCGGATGCGAACCTCGGACGCGTGGAAGTCCAGCAACGACCCGTCACGGTCGATCCCGGCGGCGCCATAGATGGCGAAGTCGGCGCGATAGGCCCCGAAGAGGTCTTGCGCCAGGGTGCCCAGAACATCCCGATCGGGCAGGCGCAGCTCTCCGCCGGGGATGACGATCCGCGCGCCCGGTGCGTCCGACAGCGCCATCGCCGCATTCAGATTGTTGGTGATGACCGTCAGCCCCTCACGCTCGGACAACGCGGCGGCCACCACCGCCGGGGTCGTGCCGATGGAAAAGAACAGCGTCGCCCCGTCCGGGATCAAACCTGCGACATGTGCAGCGATTCTCTGCTTGGCCGCGACATTGAGAGATGTGCGTGCCGCGTAGGGCAGGTTCGAGCTGCCCTCGATGAATTCGGCGCCACCGTGCAGGCGCCGCAATTTTCCCTGCGCGCACAGCGCATTGATATCGCGGCGCACGGTGTGGGCCGAAACGTGCAGGACCTTGGCCAACTCGTCGACCATGACGCGTCCGCGGAACTGTGCCGTTTCGAGAATTGCCGACTGTCTGTTCACTTGGGGCCTCCTGCTTGCTCTAATGAGCAAACAGTGTGACAGCCGCATGAAACCAGTGCTCATGAAAGCACAATTCGGCCAATTTATCGGTGTCTCCGGGCCCTCAGTCAAGGCAGCTCGGGTGACGAAACTTTTCGAGAGACAGGTCCCGGCCCTGCCGATATCGACAAGGCCACGGTGAACATGAACGCCCGATCCGGGCAGGGTCACCGGGACGGATCATCATTGCGATCGATGGCAACGATCCGCGCCGGGCTGCCGGTCGTGATCTGGACGAGCGCACCCATGCGATCGGTTGGGCCGTGTCTCTACTGCCCGCGCCGCATGGCCGGGACCCGTGCGACGTGCTTGACGGAAAGGCGGTGGCGGCATGACCGAGATCCGCGAAATTCCCTTTGCGCCCGACTGGCCTGCGCCTGGTGCGAAATTCCTGCTCCCGGAAACCAGGTCCGTGCCGAACCTGCCGATTGACGATCTCGTGCGTCCTCGTTGCTTTGCTGCCAATCCGCTTGAGCTTGCCCCGGCCGCCACGGGCGACCGGGGCAGGTGCCATGGTTCAGGCGTCGCCCTTCAGGCTCGCCATGTCGATCACGAAGCGGTACTTCACGTCGGCGGCCTGAACACGTTTCCAGGCCTCGTTGATGTCTTGCATGCCGATCATCTCGACATCGCAGACGATGTCGTGCTTGGCGCAGAAATCGAGCATCTCCTGGGTCTCGGCGATGCCGCCGATCAGCGAGCCGCCGACCGTGCGGCGTCCGAAGATCAGGTTGAAGCCCTGAACCGGCTCGATCGCGTCTATGGCGCCGACGATGGCCATGGCGGCATCTGTCTTCAGCAGTTGCAGATAGGGGTTGATGTCGTGGCCCACGGGAATGGTATCGAGCAGGAAGTCGAAGCTACCCGCCTCGGCGGCCATCGCGTCAGCGTCGCTTGACAGAAGCACCCTGTGCGCGCCGAGGGCCCTGGCATCCTCGCCCTTGGCTGCCGAGCGTGTGATCATGGTGACCTCCGCGCCCATGGCGGCGGCGAGTTTGACGCCCATGTGCCCCAGCCCGCCAAGGCCGATGACGCCGACCTTCTGACCTGGCTGCACGTTCCAGTGGCGCAGCGGCGAATACGTCGTGATCCCGGCGCAGAGGAGCGGCGCGACGGCCTTGGTGTCGAGGGTTTCGGGCACGCGCAGGACAAAGTGTTCATCCACGACGATGGCGGCCGAATACCCGCCATGCGTGGTGCCGCCAAGATGCGGGTCGGGCGACCCGTAGGTCTGTGTCGCACCAGCCTGACAATACTGCTCGTCGCCCTTCGCACAGGAGGGACAGGTGCGGCAGCTATCCACGAGGCACCCCACGCCAACCAGGTCGCCGACGTTGTGCGCGGTGACCTCGGCCCCGACAGAGGTGACGCGGCCGACGATCTCGTGGCCCGGCACCAATGGGTATGTTGTCATGCCCCAATCGTCGTGCCCGAAATGGATGTCGGTATGGCAGACCCCGCAATAGGCGATGTCGATGGCGACATCCTTGGGCCCGATGTCGCGGCGCTGGATGGTGAGCGGTTCGAGATTTCGGTCCGGACCTTGCGTTCCAAAGGCCGCCGTATCGTGACCGGGTGTATCGAAAGCCATGCGATCTCCTTGTGTTTTCTGCAGTGCGGAAAGTCACCGCCATTCTGGCCGAGCTATTCAGATGATCCCCGATTTCAAGCGGGGCCATCCTGCACGCGCAACGACGGGGCCGGTAATGAGTGGAAAAGATATCAAGAGTTGCGGGAAGATTGCCGAGGGTGCCAGCAGGATATCGCCCGCGGAACGTCAAGCAATCCGAATATTACAACCTGATGCTGCTCCGGATAGCCGGGCAGTGATTTGACCTCGAAACCAATCCCGTCGAGGGACGGACGCCGGAGCAGCACATCTCGTTGTTCGAAAAGGTCCGGAACCGAGGATAAGAGCGGCCACGCTTGGCAGATAAAATCGATCCAGAGACCGCCGCGCGCGGCAGGTGAGAGATCGGATAGGCCGCCGGCGCGAGATCATCACCGCCCGTGGTGGCAGGCAAGGCCATCATCTATGCTGCAGTCCACGGGTCGCCTGCTGCGAGTGCCGCAAAACTTGGCAGGTGATGGTGCCTTCGGCGGGCAGCGGCTCGGGCTTCTGCGGTCGCGTGAAGTCTCCTGTTGCAATGCGATCGGATTACTGGGTAGCTTGGTATGAAACCGACATTTCCGGGGGCAGCTGGCACCGGCAACTTGATCCATTTGCATCTGCGGCCGGACGTAAAAAATTGTCCATGACAGGGGGATAATCGCGTGATCAAATTGGCAAACCTCAATCGTCGTGAGGCGTTGAAACTGGCGGCAGCAAGTTCCGGCCTCGCCGCACTCTCCTCGACATACGCGACACGGGCCTGGGCCTCCAGCGCGCTGACATTGGCTGATATCGGCGTTGGCGACACCGGCGACTGGTCACGCTTCACCGAGGCGACCGGGCATAGCGTGAACGTCGTCTCCATGGGCAACGCGCCAGCGGCGGTGGTCAACCAGCTTCTTGCTGGTGGCGGTCGTACGAGCTTCAACATCGTCAACATCGTCGGCGGCATGCAGGAGCCTCTCGTGGAGAACGCGTTGATCCGCGAACTCGACACCGCGCGAATGCCCAACTGGAAAACCAACGACTACATCTCGGACTATCTCTCCGAAGGCACGCCCGGCTTCGACTTCGTCGGCCTCGATGGCCGGTTCTATGGCGTGCCGACCGTCTTGCAGGGCGACTCATTCGCGTATCTTCCCGAAGAGACGGGCGAACTGGACAGCTATGGCGCGCTTTTCGATCCCAAGTTTCGCGGTTTCGTCTCGCTCGAGGACAATTACACCACCGCCGGACAGAAGACCGCGCTGTTTCTCAACGCAAGCGGCCAGGCGCAGATCGTCGATCCGGCCGACATGACACCCGAGGAGATGCGCACCGTTGTCGATTTCCTGATCGAGCAAAAGCGCGCCGGGCAGTTCCGGGTGATCTGGTCGAGCTTCGAGCAGGCAGTCAACCTGCTGACCTCGCGCGAGGTCCACGTGATCGACTGCTGGGAGCCGATGGTCTTCGCCGCGCGCGACCAGGGCACCGAGGCCGTCTACGCACGGCCCCGCGAAGGTTACCTGCTCTGGGCGATGGCGGCCTACATCGTCAACAATCCCGACATGAGCGAGGAAGATCTGGAGGCCAGCTACCAGCTCCTCGATTTCATGCTCGGCGGCTGGTACGGGGCGAAGATCACGCTCATGCGCGGGTACCTGACCAATCCGCTGGCCGCGCAATACGCCGCCGAAAATCCCGACCAGTTCAGCGCCGAAGAGGCCGCGCGCGTGCGCGAGATCTCCGAAGGTGTCCAGGCCAAGTTCGAGAAGGGCGGGACCTGGCAAAACCGCTGGCCCACGCATGTCGATGCGTATGAAGAGGAATGGCAGCGCTTCAAGTCGGCCTGACCGCATGCGGTCGACGCTGAATTCGCCGCGGCTGGCACGGGCGGTCGTCCTGGGGGCGCCGCTCGCACTCATATTTATCCTGAACCTCGGGCCCCTGGCGATCACGCTGGTGGTCAGCTTCTGGCAGAAGGTCGGCTTCAGCATGCGGCCGGCGACGAGCCTGGAGAATTACGCCGTGTTCTTTTCAGGCACGCGGCTGGACGTTTTCCTCCGCAGCCTCTGGGTCGGCGTCAGTTCCGCCACCGTGATGTTGCTGCTGGCCTATCCGATCGCCTACATGATCGCCACACGGCTGCGGGCGGCGCTGGTGCGACCGGTCTTGTTCCTGTTCGCCGTTCCGTTCCTGGTGAACTACGTGGTGCGCACATTCTCCTGGTCGGAGCTGCTGTCGCGAACCGGACCGATCAATACGAGCCTCGTGGCGCTTGGCATCACCGAGCGGCCGCTCGACTGGCTTCTGTATTCCGATTTCGCGGTCTACCTGGGGCTGATCACGGCCTACATGCCGTTCATGGTGTTTCCGATCTGGCTGTCGCTGTCGGGCATCGACCGCCGGCTTGTGGAGGCGAGCTGGATGCTGGGGGAGGGGCCGTTGACCACCTTCCGCCGCGTGGTGCTGCCGCTCTCGATGCCGGGTGTCATGGCGGCGGCGATCTTCGGCTTCGTCGGCGCCTTCGGCGAGGTCGCGGTGTCGCTGATCCTTGGCGGGACCGGGTACCAGTTGCTTGGCAACACGATCCAGAGCGCCCTCAACACGCTGGACTATCCGCTCGCCGCGGCGATCTCGTCGGTCGCCACCCTGCTCATGTTGGCACTCATCATGCTCTGGGCCCGGGTCTTTGACCTGCGGCTTCTGCTGGGCAAGATCATGGGTGGGACATGACCATGAGGCATCGCAAATTTGCCAAGGTACTAAGCTGGAGCCTGGTGGCGCTGGTGTTGGTCTTTCTCTACGCGCCGCTGGTTCCGCCGGCCGTCAATTCCTTCCGCGACATCGGCGACGGCGGGATCTTTGCCAATTATGCGGCGATCCTTGGTGATGGTCGCTTGCTGGCGGCGGGCCGGACATCGCTGATCGTGGGCCTTCTGGTCGCGCTGATCTCGCCGTTACTGGCATTGCTGGCCGCAGAAGCGGTCCGGGTCTGGCGCATTCCCCGACTGGTGCTCGGGGTGATCCTGATCCCGCTCTTCGTGCCGGGTATTTCCATGGGTGTTGCGACGGCGTTGTTTTTCCAGACGCTCGGGATCAGCCCGTCGCTTCTGACGATCACGGCGGTGCAGGTCATCTGGGCGCTGCCCTTCGCGTTTCTCATCATCCTGACGGTGATGGCCAATTTCGACCCGATCTACCGCGAGGCCGCCTACATGTCAGGCGCCAACAGGATGCAGGCCTTCTTCGAGGTCGAGCTGCCGCAGATCCATCCCGGTATCCTCGGCGCGGCGATCTTCTCGCTGATCCTGTCGTTCAACGAGACGATCCGCACCTCGCTGGTGCAGGGCGGTCAGAACACCGTGCAGACCTATCTGTGGTCGCAATATCAGCAGGTCGGCTTGTCGCCCAATCTCCACGCACTCATGACGATCCTGATCGTCGTGACGCTGCTGCTTCTTGGTCTTCTTGCGCTGCTCGACGCGCGTCAGACCCGTCGATAGGGCGGGCTGTCTGCGCGCAAGTCAGTCGTCCGCCAGCGGCGTCAAGGTGTCGGCGGCGCACCCGACACGAATTGTGTTTCCGGGCGACACGTCCTGCCGCCGACCGATCATCGCCGACAACCCTTGTCCGTCCGGCAGCTCCAGCCGGTAATCGGTATAAAGGCCACGATACACCTGCTCGCGCAAGCGGCCCTCGAGCACCAGGTCGCACCCGTCCGCATCCGTGCCCAAAAGAATGTCCTCGCCGCGGATGGCGATGCCCACCTTGCCCTCGGGCGCAGTGGACCGCCCCGGCAGCGCCACGTCGGTCCCGGCGATGCGCAGCCGCGACTGGCCATTCTCTACCATGTGCTCGCCGTCCACGACGTTGCAGCCGCGGAAGAACCGCGCGACGAACCGGGTGCGCGGACGGCGGAAGATCGCCTCGGGCGCGTCGCATTGCACGCAATGGCCAAGGTTGAGCACCGCGATCCGGTCGCTCATCGTCAGCGCCTCCTCCTGGTCGTGGGTGACATAGATGAAGGTGGTGCCGGTGGTCTGCTGGATGCGCCGCAGTTCGTCCTGCATTTCGCGACGGATCTTCTCGTCGAGCGCCGACAGCGGCTCATCCAACAGGAGGATCTTGGGGCGTGGGGCCAGTGCGCGCGCGATGGCGATGCGTTGCTGCTCACCGCCGGAAAGGTTGGTCACCCGGCGGTCCCCGAACCCCGATAGTCCGACGAGAGCCAGCAACTCCTCCACACGGTCGGCGCGCTCAGCCCGGGTGACGCGCTGACGGCGCAATCCATAACCGACGTTCTCTGCCACCGACATGTGCGGGAAGTTGGCGTATTGCTGGAACACCATCCCAAGTCCGCGCTGCCAGGGCTGCTTTTGGGTGATGTCAGCCCCCTCCAGCAGGACGCGACCCGCGTCGGGCGTTTCGAGCCCGGCGATCATGCGCAGGATTGTGGACTTTCCCGAACCGGATGGACCCAGAAGGGTGAAAAACTCTCCGTGCTGCAAGGTTAGCGAAATTCCGTCGGCGGTGACTGTTTCACCGAACCGCTTGGTCACGCCTTCAAGGGCAAGAATCGCGATGTCGGTCATGCGCCATGGTCCAGCGTGGTCTCGATCGCCATGCGGACAGCCCGGGCCGACAGATCCAGCGGCATCGAGGCCAGATCCGCGCGCTGATGTAATTCGAGGCTTTGTCCGTCGCGCAATTCCGTGAGCAGGCCGGCTACCTGCTCTGGCATATAGGGCAGGTGGATGAAACCGCAGGGCAGGGCGGCACCACGCCGCTCGAGTAGGCCGAGCGCACTGTAGAGGATCGCGTTGCACAGGAAGTTCCCCGCGCTGCTGGACAGGCGCGCCGGGATGCCTGCCGCGAGGAGCGTCTCGCGGATCTGTTCCAGCGGTAGAGTGGCGCAGCGCGCCGTGGGCCCCTCGGGTTCGATCGGGCCGCGTTCGATGGCTCCGTCGTTGTCCGGGATCTCGAAATCATTGAGGTTCACACCGAACCGTTCCAATCGGATCATCGCTTCGCCCGGCCATAGCCCGACGCAGATCAGGGCCGACGGGGAATGCTGGTCGATCAAGGTGTCGAGTCTTGCGATCATGCCGTCAAAGCGCACCGGAAGCACGACACTTCGTATCTTTGTGCCTGCAACCGTTTTGCCATCCAGCGACCGGCAGATTTCCGCGGCCGGATTGATACCCCGCCCTCCATAGGCGTCGAACCCCACGAGCAGCATGATATGTCTCCAGTCACAGAGTAGCTTGAAATTTAGCCTATCCAATGCCCAAACGAACAACAAGGCCCCGGCCAGCGACGTGACTCGGGCACGTGGTACGCGTGGCGACCGCGACGTCAGGCGTGCCGAACCGGGGATCGTGGAGGGGGCTTGCCAGATGGCACAGGGTACGGCGCGATCCCTTTCGCGTTGCGAAGCCGGGCAAAAGTCGCGCAATAAAAGTATTTATAATCAGCTTTTTGAGCTAAAGGCTCCGGCCCCGATCGCCAGAGGAACATTGTCATAAAATCACGCATCGCAGCCCGCAACAGCTGCCCCCGCGGACAAGGCGGGATTCCACCTCGTCAGCAAGCTCTACGAGAGGACCTCGATCATCGTGATAACCAACCTCGCATTTGGCGGACGGCCCACCGTCCTCGGCGACGCCAAGATGAAAGCGGCGAGCCTCTGCGATGGGCAGGTTTTCGAGGGCGCGGGGCTTGGCGACGTCCTTCTCGCGCTTCTCGATCGAGGCCGCGGCGGTCTAGCGCAGCTAAAAGGTCCGGTTCTCGCGCCGGACGGTTTTTCCAGCCCGCCGAACGGTGGTCTGGTCGAGTCAGGGTGCAGTGCTGTCTTCGGGCTTTCGCTTGATGATGGTATCCATGGGGCCTCAATATTTGGCCCAGTTTACAATATTTGCTGTAAATCTTACTGAAGGGCATGCGATTTACAACAAATGAGACAGAAACGGTTTAGGCGTTTGAACGATAAATGACTGATAAAAATAAAAAATCTAACAGTTTCAATATGCCCCGTTTGGCGGTCGCACCCATGATGGACTGGACGGATCGGCATTGCCGGTATCTGCATCGGCTTCTGTCTCGTCATGCGTTGCTTTATACCGAGATGGTGACGGCGCCGGCGCTTGTGCGGGGCGGGGCGCTGCATTTGCTGGATCACAGCCCCGAGGAGCATCCCGTCGCGTTGCAGCTTGGCGGGTCGGAGCCTGCGGAACTGGCGCAGGCGGCTTGGATGGGGGCGCAGGCGGGATATGACGAGATCAACCTCAATTGCGGCTGCCCGTCGGACCGGGTGCAGTCTGGCACCTTCGGCGCGATCCTGATGACGCAACCGGGTCTGGTCGCTGACTGTGTGGCGGCCATGCGTGAGGCGGTCGATGTCGATGTCACCGTGAAATGCCGAATCGGGGTCGACGACCAGGACCCCGAGGTCGTGCTGCCGGAGTTTCTGACCGGGATCTACCATGCGGGGTGCACACGCGTCATCATCCATGCGCGCAAGGCATGGCTGCAAGGCCTGAGCCCGAAGGAAAACCGGGACGTGCCGCCGCTCGATCCCGATCTCGTTCTGCGGATGAAGCGGATGTTTCCGGAAATGCACGTGTCGATCAATGGCGGGATCGCGTCGCTGGACGCGGCACGCTCGTTCCTAGACGCGGGGCTGGACGGTGTCATGGTCGGGCGCGCCGCCTATCACCAGCCGGCGGATATCCTGTGCGCCGCCGATCGGCTGATCTTTGGCGGGTCCGGACCCGATACCACCCCGGAAGGCGCGGTGCGTGCCATGCTGCCCTATATCGAGGATCACATGGGACGCGGTGGAAAGCTGCACCAGGTCACGCGTCACATGTTGGGATTGTTCGCCGGGCGACCCGGCGCGCGCGGCTGGCGGCGCACCCTGTCGGAAGGCGCGACGCGACCCGGTGCGGGGTCGGATCTTGTCGAGGCGGCGCTGGACGAGCTTGCCGTCTTCGCCTGAGTGTCGCGAGATCAGAAGTCCTTTATTCCGCCCTGTTGCCACGGTTTCACGAGGTTGCCGAAGCGGGTGAACTGATCCTCGAAGCTCAACTCGACCGTGCCGATGGGGCCGTGGCGCTGCTTGCCGATGATCACCTCGGCCTTGCCGTGCAGGCGGGCCATCGCCTCTTGCCATTCGGCCATCTTGTCCATCTCGTGATCGCCCGGTTTCTCGCGTTCCTTGTAGTATTCTTCGCGGAAGACGAACATCACCGCGTCCGCGTCCTGCTCGATCGAGCCGGATTCGCGCAGGTCCGACAGTTGCGGGCGCTTGTCCTCGCGATTCTCGACCTGGCGGCTGAGCTGCGACAGCGCGATGACGGGGATGTTGAGTTCCTTGGCGATTGCCTTGAGGCCCATCGAGATCTCGCCGATCTCCTGCACGCGATTCTCGGCCGAGCCGCGCACAAGTTGCAGGTAATCGACGATCAGCACGTCGAGCCCGTGGGTGCGCTTGAGACGCCGCGCCCGCGCCGCGATCTGCGCGATCGGGATCGCGGCGGTGTCGTCGATATAGAGCGGGCAGGATTCGAGGGTCTTGGCGGCCTCGACGAAGCGGCGGAATTCCTCTTCGTCCATGTCGCCCTGGCGGATCTTGTGCGACGAGATTTCCGCGGCCTCCGACAGCACCCGACTGGCCAGCTGCTCGGCGCTCATTTCCAGCGAGAAGAAGCCGACGACACCGCCATCCACGGCCCCCTCGGTGCCGTCCGGACGCTGGCCGCGGCGGTAGGACTTGGCGATGTTGAAGGCGATGTTCGTGGCCAGCGAGGTCTTGCCCATCGACGGGCGCCCGGCAAGGATCAGAAGGTCGGAATTGTGAAGACCGCCCAGCTTGTGGTCGAGATCCGCCAGCCCGGTCGAGATGCCGGCCATGCCGCCTTCGCGCTGATAGGCGGCGTTGGCGACGTTGACCGCGTCCGTGACCGCCTTGAGAAAGCTTTGGAACCCCGAATCGGATTTGCCCTGTTCGGCGAGGGTGTAGAGCTTCTGCTCGGCCTCGACGATCTGGTCGCTTGGTTCGCTGTCGACATTGACGCGCGCGGCCTTGCCGGCGATATCGTGGCCGAGGACGATCAGCTCGCGCCGGATCGCGAGGTCATAGATCATCTGCGCGTAATCGCGCGCGGCATAGGTAGAGATCGCCGCGCCGGCGAGGGTGACGAGATAATTGGCGCCGCCCAGTTCCTTGAGCCCTTCGTCATCCTCGAGAAAGGCGCGCAGCGTGACCGGCGAGGCCAGCGTGTTGCGGCTGATCCGGGCCGCGGCGGTCTCGAAGATGCGGGCATGCACGGGGTCGTAGAAATGCTGCGGCCCGATGATCTGCGCAATGCGGTCGTAGATCTCGTTATTG
This sequence comes from Roseovarius tibetensis, assembly GCF_050896375.1. Taxonomy (NCBI): domain Bacteria; kingdom Pseudomonadati; phylum Pseudomonadota; class Alphaproteobacteria; order Rhodobacterales; family Roseobacteraceae; genus Roseovarius; species Roseovarius tibetensis. The sequence continues at coordinate 88,471 of NZ_JBPBBB010000012.1, read as the reverse complement.
GTCAGGATCGCGCCAAGGATCTGTTGTTCGGCCTCGATCGAATGCGGCACCGTCTCGGCCGACTGGATCTCGGTTCCGGTGGCGTTGAAGACGCTGACCTCGTTCATCCCTGCTGTCCCTGTTCTGATGTCTTGCCTGTGGTGTCGTGTCTTAGGTCAGATCGTGCCGCGGCGCCACGTGGATGGACCTGTGCGCGAGGCTGGGGATAACTGACGTACAAGTCGCGTATCGATCAGGTCGAGTCTGCATCCTGTGCAGGTCTTTCTCGAAAATACCATATCTTGGGTCGATTATCGATTCGTATCTGACGATATCCACAGCCCAGGAACCGGAGTTTATTTTCCGTTTGTTTCCTGCCACTTGCGCGGATCGTTCAGGAATACCTCGACCGTGTCGAGCGTCTTGGGGTCGAAGGCGCCTTGCGTGCGGGCCTCGGCCAGCACGTCCCACCAGGTGCACAGGTGATGCAGCCGCACGCCGTGGTCGCCGAGCCGCGCCTCGGTCTCGGGAAAGATGCCGTAATAGAAGATCACCGCCGTGTGGCCGCAATGCGCGCCGGTTTCCCGGATGGCGTCGACGAAGCTGAGCTTCGAGCCGCCATCGGTCGTCAGATCCTCGATCAGAAGCACGCGGTCGCCCTCGGTCATGACCCCCTCGATGCGGGCGTTGCGCCCGTAGCCCTTGGCCTTCTTGCGCACGTAGGTCATCGGCAGGGCCATACGTTCGGCCACAAGGGCCGCGAAGGGAATGCCCGCCGTCTCGCCGCCCGCGACGGTGTCGAAGGCCTCGAACCCGGCCTCGCGCATCACGGTGATGGTCAGGAAATTCATCAGGGTCGCGCGAATGCGGGGAAACGAGATCAGCTTGCGACAATCGATATAGGTCGGCGAGGGCAGGCCGGAGGCCAGCGTGAACGGCGTATCCGCGTTGAAATGCACCGCCTCTATTTCCAGCAGCATGCGGGCGGAGAGGCGGGCGATCTCGGCGCGATCAGGGTAGGTGGCAGGGATCATGGGACGTCCTTGTCATGGGCGCTGCGCCGAAGAGTGTTCATGCCTCCGGCGGGAGTATTTGTGGAAAGATGAAGTTCAGGTGACGTGCCAGTGCAGCGGAAAGCCGGGGTCGAAGACGGTGACGGGGCCGTCGCCCGTCTCGATCTTGTCTGGATAGCTTACCGGGGCGCCGCGCGTGAGGGTCACGGTCGCGTTATTGGGCGCAAGCCCGTAGAAGGCGGGGCCGTGAAGCGAGATGAACCCCTCCAGTCGGTCGAGCGCGCCCACCTCCTCGAAGACATGCGCGAGGATCGACAATGTATTCGTCGCGGTGAAACAGCCCGCGCAACCGCAGCCGCTTTCCTTGGCGGGATCGGCATGCGGCGCGCTGTCGGTGCCGAGGAAGAACCGCAGGTCGCCGGAGGTGGCCGCGGCGCGCAAGGCAAGGCGGTGTTCCTCGCGCTTGGCCACGGGCAGGCAGTAGTAATGCGGCTTGATCCCGCCCACGAGGATGTGGTTGCGATTGATCACGAGGTGATGCGTGGTGATCGTGGCCGCCAGATCGCTGGGCTGGGACGTGACATATGCCACGGCGTCGCTTGTGGTCACATGTTCCATCACCACGCGCAGGCCCGGGGTGGCGCGGCGCATGGGATCGAGCACGCGGTCAATGAACATCGCCTCGCGATCGAAAATGTCGATATCCGGATCGGTGACCTCGCCATGCACACAGAGCGGCAAGCCCGTTTCGGCCATCTTTTCCAGTACGCCGCGCACGCGGTCGAAATCGCGCACGCCGGAGGCAGAGTTGGTGGTGGCGCCGGCCGGATAGAGCTTGACCGCCGATATCAGGCCTTGGGCATGGGCCTCGGCCACATCCCGCGGATCGGTTTCTTCGGTCAGGTAGAGTGTCATCAGCGGGGCGAAATCCGCCCCATCGGGCAGCGCGGCGATGATCCGGTCACGATAGGCGCGGGCGTCTTTGGCGGTGACGACCGGCGGCACGAGGTTGGGCATGATGATGGCGCGGGCGAAATGCCGCGCGGTCTCGGGCAGGACGGCGCGCAGCATCGCGCCATCGCGCAGGTGCAAGTGCCAGTCGTCGGGGCGGCGCAGGGTCAGGGACGTGGTCATGCGTGCGCTGATACACAATCGCGCGTGCCAAGGCCAGAGGGATGCGCCGCCGCCGCGACCTTGACCGCAGCCCTCGTCACATGCACTTCTGGGTGCCTTGGACACATCGCGGAGGTCTCGGCGTGCAACATCCCTCATCCATCGGCGCCGCGCAGGATATGTTGGCCGGGCAGGACTATATCTGCGGGCGCGCACTTGGAACGGTGACGTTTCTTGCGCTGACGCTTGGTCGGCCCTTGTTTCTGGAGGGCGAGGCGGGCACCGGCAAGACCGAGATCGCCAAGGCTCTTGCCAAGGGGTTGGGCCGCCGGCTGATCCGGTTGCAATGCTATGAGGGGCTGGATACCGCGAGTGCCGTCTACGAGTGGAACTTCGCCGAACAGATGATCGCCATCCGTACCGCCGAAGCCGCGGGCGGCGTGGATCGCGGGCATCTCAAGGATGAGCTGTTCACCGAGGAGTACCTGGTCGAGCGGCCTTTGCTGCAAGCGATGCGGCCGCAATCGGGTGGGGCGCCGGTGGTGTTGATCGACGAGATCGACCGCACGGATGCCCCGTTCGAGGCGTTCCTGCTGGAAGCGCTGTCGGATTACCAGGTGACAATCCCCGAGCTTGGCACGATCCACGCCCCCGAACCGCCGATCGTGATCCTGACGTCCAACCGCACGCGCGAGGTGCATGACGCGTTGAAACGGCGGTGTCTTTATCATTGGGTCGACTACCCGGATTTCGACCGCGAGATCGAGATCCTGCACGCCCGCGTGCCGGAGGCTGCCGAGACATTGAGCCGCGAGGTGGTGGCTTTCGTGCAGGCGCTGCGCACCGAGGATCTGTTCAAGAAACCCGGCGTCGCCGAGACCATCGACTGGGCCAAGTGCCTGCTTGCGCTTGACGTGATCAGCCTCAGCCCGGAGGTGATCGCGGACACATTGGGGGCCATCCTGAAATACCAGGACGATATCGCGCGCATGCAGGGGTCCGAGGCCAAGCGGCTTCTTGACGAGGTGCGCGCGGGGCTCGATCGGTGACGGCACCCGGCAGACCGTTTTCGATGTCCGCTATCATCGCGGGGGCCGCGGCCGGATCGGGAGAGATCGCCATTGCAGGCAGTCGCGCCGGCGTGCAAGCTGATGGCAGAAAAAAGACGCGCAGCGTGCGGATCTGCATCAGGCGCCAGCGGGGAGGGTGACGATGACCGACGAACCAACCGAAACACAACGTCAGGCGGCGCTTGATTATCACGAGTTTCCAAAGCCCGGCAAACTGGAGATCCGCGCGACCAAGCCGATGGCCAATGGCCGCGATCTGGCGCGCGCCTACAGTCCCGGCGTTGCCGAAGCCTGCATGGAGATCAAGACCGATCCCAAGGTCGCCAGCCGCTACACCGCGCGCGGCAACCTCGTGGCGGTGGTCACCAATGGCAGTGCGGTGCTCGGGCTTGGCAATATCGGGCCGCTCGCCTCCAAGCCGGTCATGGAAGGCAAGGCGGTCCTCTTCAAGAAATTCGCGGGGATCGATTGCTTCGATATCGAACTGGACGAGACCGACCCCGAGAAGCTGGCCGGCATCGTCTGTGCGCTCGGGCCGACTTTCGGGGCGATCAACCTCGAAGATATCAAGGCCCCCGATTGCTTTACCGTCGAGCGGATCTGCCGCGAGCGCATGGACATCCCCGTCTTTCATGATGATCAGCACGGCACGGCGATCGTCGTGGGGGCCGCGGCGACCAATGCGCTGCATGTCGCGGGCAAGCGCTTCGAGGACATCAAGATCGCCTCGGCGGGTGGTGGCGCGGCGGGGATCGCCTGTCTCAACATGCTGGTCAAGCTGGGGGTGAAGCGCGAGAATATCTGGCTGTGCGACATTCACGGGCTGGTTTATGAGGGCCGCACCACGGACATGAACCCCGAAAAGGCGGCCTTCGCGCAGGACAGCGAACTGCGCGGGCTTGACGAGGTGATCGCGGGCGCGGACCTGTTCCTGGGCCTGTCGGGGCCGAACGTGGTGACGCCGGACATGGTGCGCAGCATGGCGGCGTCGCCGATCATCTTCGCCCTCGCCAATCCAAGCCCCGAGATCATGCCCGATGTCGCGCGGGCCGCCGTTCCGGATGCGATCATCGCCACGGGGCGGTCGGATTTTCCCAACCAGGTCAACAACGTGCTGTGCTTTCCGTTCATATTCCGCGGCGCACTGGATGTGGGCGCGACAGAGATCAACGACGCCATGCAGATCGCCTGCGTGCAGGGCATCGCCGATCTGGCGCGTGCGTCGACCAGTGCCGAGGCCGCGGCCGCCTACCGAGGCGAGCAAATGACGTTTGGCCGGGATTACCTGATCCCCAAACCGTTCGATCCGCGCCTGTCGGGCATCGTGTCCTCGGCCGTGGCGCGCGCCGCGATGGAGACCGGGGTCGCCGCGCGCCCGCTGGCCGATCTGGAGCAGTACAAGGCCGACCTCGACGCGAGCGTGTTCAAGTCGGCCCTTCTCATGCGTCCGGTGTTCGAGGCCGCGCGCTCGGCAGAGCGGCGCATCGTGTTTGCCGAAGGCGAGGACGAGCGCGTGTTGCGCGCCGCGCAGGCCATCATCGAGGACACCACCGAACAGCCCATCCTGATCGGTCGTCCCGATGTGATCGAGCGGCGCTGCGAGCGGGCCGGGCTTCTGATCCGGCCCGAGCGGGATTTCAACGTCGTGAACCCCGAAAACGATCCGCGCTATCGCGATTACTGGGAGACCTATCACCGCATCATGGCGCGGCGCGGGGTGACGCCCGATCTGGCCCGGGCCATCATGCGCACCAACACCACCGCCATCGGCGCGGTCATGGTGCATCGCGACGAGGCCGATTGCCTGATCTGCGGCACGTTCGGCGAATTCCGCTGGCATCTGAACTATGTCGATCAGGTCCTTGCAAACGACCATTATCACCCGCACGGGGCGTTGAGCATGATGATCCTCGAGGATGGCCCGCTGTTCATCGCCGACACGCATGTGCGCACGCGGCCCTCGGCCGAGGATCTGGCGGAAACGGCGATCGGCGCGGCGCGGCATGTACGGCGCTTCGGGATCGAGCCCAAGGTGGCCTTCTGTTCGCAGTCGCAGTTCGGAAACCGGACCGATGACGGGGCGCTGCGCCTGCGCGACGCGCTCGAACTGCTTGATGCGGGACGCCACGACTTCAGTTACGAGGGGGAGATGACGATCGACGCCGCCCTCGATTCCGATCTGCGCGCGCGGCTATTGCCCGACAACCGGATGGAGGGGGCGGCCAACGTGCTGATCTTCGCGCATGCGGATGCGGCCTCGGGCGTGCGCAACATCCTCAAGATGAAGGCCGGCGGGCTCGAGGTCGGGCCGATCCTGATGGGCATGGGCAACCGCGCGCATATCGTGACGCCCTCGATCACCGCGCGGGGTCTCTTGAACATGTCCGCCATCGCGGGCACGCCGGTGGCGCATTACGGCTAGAATCAGGTCTTTGCAGGGTGAGGTTTGCGAATTTGCGGATGTCGCGCGAGTTTTCAGGAAACCGCCACGCGAACGCGCCTTTGCAAAAATTTGCAACACGGGATTCGGTATTTCTGCAAAATTCCGGTCGATCTGTCGCGCATCAGCGGCCGTGACGCTTGCCTGCTGGCGGGGCCATGCCGTAACACTCTGTGTAACATCGGAGGAGGATCCCATGGGATACAAGGATATTTACGAGCGTTCGCTTGCAGACCCCGAAGCATTCTGGATGGAGCAGGCCGAAAAGATCGACTGGGTGCAAAAGCCGTCGAAGGCGTTGTTCGACGAAAAGGCGCCGATCTATGAATGGTTCAGCGACGGGCTGGTGAATACGTGCTGGAACGCGGTGGACCGCCATGTCGAGGCCGGGCGCGGCGCGCAGGCCGCGATCATCCATGACAGCCCCGTCACCGGCACCAAGCACAGGATCAGCTACGCGCAACTGCGCTCGCGCGTGGCACGTCTTGCGGGGGCGTTGCGCGCGCGGGGTGTCGAAAAGGGCGACCGGGTGATCATCTACATGCCGATGGTGCCCGAGGCGGTCGAGGCGATGCTGGCCTGCGCGCGGATCGGTGCCGTGCATTCGGTGGTGTTCGGCGGCTTTGCCGCGCATGAGCTGGCGGTGCGCATCGACGACTGTGCGCCCAAGGCAATCATTGCCGCCTCTTGCGGGATCGAGCCGGGGCGCGTCGTGCATTACAAGCCGCTGATCGATGGCGCGATCGAGCAGGCCGCCCACAAGCCGGATTTCTGCGTGATCTTTCAGCGCGAGGACGAGGTGGCCCATCTGATCGAGGGCCGCGATGTCGACTGGCATGCCTGCCAGTATGGCGTGGAGCCCGCCGAATGTGTCCCGGTCGAGGGCAATCACCCGGTCTATATCCTCTATACGTCAGGAACCACCGGATCGCCCAAGGGCGTAGTGCGTCACACCGCCGGGCATCTGGTGGCGCTCAACTGGTCGATGAAGAACATCTACGACGTCGATCCCGGCGACGTGTTCTGGGCCGCCTCAGACGTGGGCTGGGTCGTCGGCCACAGCTATATCTGCTACGGCCCGCTTATCCACGGCAACACAACCGTGGTGTTCGAGGGCAAGCCCGTCGGCACGCCCGACGCGGGTACCTTCTGGCGCGTGATCGCGGAACACAACGTGCGCAGCTTCTTCACCGCGCCGACGGCGATGCGCGCCATCAAGCGCGAGGATCCCGAGGCAAAGGAGCTGGCGAAATACGACATCTCGAACCTGCGCGCGCTTTACCTCGCGGGCGAGCGCGCCGACCCGGATACGATCAACTGGTGCGCCGAGAAGATGGGCGTGCCGGTCTACGACCATTGGTGGCAGACCGAAACGGGCTGGACCATTGCGGGCAATCCTGCGGGCATCGAGCCGATGCCGGTCAAGGTCGGCTCTCCCACCGTTGCGATGCCCGGCTACGATGTGCAAATTCTCGATGATGGCGGACAAGAGGTGCCGGCCGGCACGCTCGGGGCGATCGCGGTCAAGCTGCCCTTGCCGCCCGGTACCCTGCCGACGCTCTGGAATGCCGAAGACAGGTTCCGCAAATCCTACCTCGATACCTTTCCCGGCTACTACCAGACCGGTGATGCCGGCATGAAAGACGAGGACGGGTACCTGTGGATCATGGCGCGCACGGACGACGTGATCAACGTCGCCGGCCACCGCCTGTCGACCGGCGCGATGGAAGAGGTGCTGGCCTCGCATCCTGATGTGGCCGAATGCGCCGTGATCGGGGTCAGCGACGCGCTCAAGGGGCAGGCGCCCGTGGGCTTCGTGTGCCTGACCAAGGGCGTCAATCGCCCGAACGAAGAGATCACCAGCGAATGCGTGCGCCTTGTCCGGGACCAGATCGGACCGGTTGCGGCGTTCAAGCTGGCAGTCGTGGTCGACCGGCTGCCCAAGACCCGCTCCGGCAAGATCCTGCGCGCGATCATGGTCAAGGTGGCGGATGGCGAGGACGTCACGACACCGGCGACCATCGACGATCCCGCGATCCTCGACGAGATCAGAACCGCGTTGCAAACCGTTGGATGGGCAAGATAAATGTGGGCTGCAACCTGGTTCCGCCGGCTGCTTGCCGCGCTCTGGCTTGTGCCGGGCGCGGCCTTTGCCCAGGGGGATGGCATGCTTGACTACGACCTTCCACCCTTGTCCGACTGGACATATTTCAGCGATCAGGTGATGGGCGGCGTATCACAGGGCAGGGCCCGTATCGAAGGGCCCGACGGGGCGCGGTACCTGCGACTGACAGGCGATGTCAGCACCGAGAATCGCGGTGGTTTCATCCAGGTCCGGGCCGAGCTGGACCAACCTTTCCCGAAAGAGGCCCAAGGCGTTATCGTGGTACTGCGCGGCAATGGCGAGGGCTACTTCATTCATCTGCGCACACGCGGCACGATCTTGCCGTGGCAGTACTACCAGGCACCGATCCCCAGCGGGGCCGAGTGGCAGGAAGTGCGCGTGCCGTTCTCGGCCTTCGAGCGGTCAGGCGCGTTGCTGCGCGCGATGCCGCGACCGGAAACGGTCACAAGCCTTGCCGCGGTTGCCTATGGCCGCGATCATTCCGCCGATCTGTCCTTTCGCTGGATCGGCATTTACTGATCACGAACAGCGGGTTGCAGGCTTGAAGGACGGCGGCCTGATGTCGTGTCAGGTGAATTGCTCGCGCAACAAGCGTTCTTCAAGACCGTGGCCCGGATCGAACAGGATGCGGTGCGCGATGCTGGTCTCGGACCGGACTTCGAGCCACAGAACGCTTTCGACCCATCGGCTGTCGGCATCGGCCATGACCGGGCGCTTGTCCGGCTCGATCACGTCAAACCGAACCGTGGCCGCTTTCGGGACGAGCGCCCCGCGCCATCGCCGGGGCCGGAACGCGGCGACCGCCGTAATGGCCAGAACGTCCGAGCCGATGGGCAGGATCGGCCCGTGCGCGCTGTAGTTATAGGCGGTTGATCCGGCGGGCGTGGCGACCAGGGCGCCGTCGCAGACAAGTTCCTCAAGGCGCGGACGTCCGTCGATGCTGATCCGAAGCTTGGCGGCCTGCGGTCCCGCGCGCAGCAGCGAGACTTCGTTGATGGCAAGCGCCTCGTGCACGTAGCCATCGCGAGATTGTGCATGCATCTTCAACGGGTTGATGACTTCTTCCTTCGCGAGGGCCAGCCGTTGGGGCAGGTCGGTCTCGCTGTATTCGTTCATCAGGAACCCGACCGTCCCGCGGTTCATCCCGTAGACCGGCGTGTCGAGCGTTTGCGTGCGGTGCATCGTATGCAGCATGAACCCGTCGCCTCCGAGCGCCACGATCACGTCCGCCTCGTCCTCGGGCACCTCGCCGAAGCGGGCCACAAGGGCGGCGCGGGCGGTTTGCGCGACGCTCATGTCGCTCGCGGCAAAGGCGATCTTTCGCGTCATTCGGGTGGTCCTGTTGCCAATCTCGGATGCATTCGCCGTGACCGAAGCACAATTCCCGCCTCGAGACCAGCCGTGCCGGTCGCGTGGATGCAATCGTCGCTTTACAATCTTTCCCAACGAACGATTTTCCTGTATGCACCGCCCAATCCGAAAAACGCAGGAGTTGTCTCATGCCTCACGACGGAAATCAGGCCATCGGGTCCGAGGATTTTTTCACCGAGGATCTCACGTCACGCGATCCGGAAATCGCCGGCGCGATCCGCAAGGAACTCGGCCGTCAGCGAAACGAGATCGAGCTGATTGCCAGCGAGAACATCACGTCGGCGGCTGTCATGCAGGCGCAAGGCAGCGTGATGACCAACAAATATGCCGAGGGTTATCCCGGTCGGCGCTATTATGGCGGGTGCCAGTTTGTTGATATCGCGGAAAACGTCGCGATCGAGCGGGCCTGTCAGTTGTTCGACTGCGGCTTTGCCAATGTCCAGCCCAATTCCGGATCGCAGGCCAATCAGGGGGTGTTCACGGCTCTTTTGAAACCCGGCGACACCATCCTCGGGATGAGCCTCGATGCCGGGGGGCACCTGACCCACGGCGCCGCGCCCAACCAGTCGGGCAAATGGTTCAACGCGGTGCAATACGGCGTGCGGCGCGAAGACAACCTGATCGACTACGACCAGGTTCAGTCGCTGGCGACCGAGCATCAGCCGAAGATGATCATCGCCGGGGGATCGGCCATTCCGCGCCAGATCGATTTCGCAAGGATGCGCGAAATCGCCGACAGCGTCGGGGCGTATCTTCTTGTCGATATGGCGCATTTTGCCGGGCTGGTGGCGGCGGACGAATATCCGTCGCCGTTCCCGCACGCGCATGTGGCAACGACCACGACGCACAAGACCCTGCGCGGGCCGCGTGGCGGCATGATCCTGACCAATGACGAGGCTCTGGCCAAGAAGTTCAATTCGGCGATTTTCCCCGGTATCCAGGGTGGCCCGCTGATGCACGTGATCGCGGCCAAGGCCGTGGCGTTTGGCGAGGCCCTGCGACCGGAATTCAAGGCGTATACCCAACAGGTCATCAGGAACGCGCAAGCCCTTTCGGATCAGTTGATCAAGGGCGGGCTCGACACGATCACGCATGGAACTGACACCCACGTGCTGCTCGTCGATCTGCGACCCAAGGGCGTGAAGGGGAACGCCACCGAAAAGGCGCTGGAACGCGCGCATATCACCTGTAACAAGAACGGCGTGCCGTTCGACCCGGAAAAACCCACTGTTACCAGCGGGATACGGCTGGGATCTCCGGCGGCGACGACACGCGGCTTCGCCGAGGCCGAGTTCCGTCAAATCGCTGACTGGATCATCGAGGTCGTCGATGGTCTTGCTGCGAATGGCGAAGATGGCAACGAGGCGGTCGAGACCAAGGTCAAGCAAGAAGTCGAGGCCTTGTGCGCCCGGTTTCCGATCTACCCGAACCTCTGATCCGCACCCAAGCATGAAAGACCCTGTGTGCTCCGCACAGGGTCTTTCATAGCCCCGTCGCGTCGCTCGTGGCCGCCTTCGGCCACGTGATCCTCTCCGAGATACCGGGACGCAAACCGCGTGAAATGTATGACACGGCATGTGCAGCAATGCGGGTCTGTGTGACGCAGACCCTCCGGCGTTGATCGAATGTCTTTACGTGTGACGATCCTGCACGTCGATCCGCTATTGTTTCGATCTTCAGCTTGCGACGGATCTCGCTACCAAAGATTCCGGGAAAGTGATATGTTGATATTCACCATATGACACTCCGCCTTTCACAGGGCGGAAACGGAACATGGCCGCGACGTTGAGATGATCGGAAAATGCTTTGAAGGCAAATAGTAACGAGACACTTGAACCGCATCGGCCACGCTCTGCCCTTGAAGACCTCTTCGGGTATGAGGGCCGGGGCGTGACCAAGGGACAAACCCTCAAAGGCGAAGGCGACGAATCGCATGCGCGGTTTTACGTCTGCAAGGGCTGGCTGGCCGTCTCGAAATCCCTGCAGGACGGCGAGCAGCAGATCCTAGAATTCATCCTTCCCGGTGAGACCTACGATCCGACCGGGGCCGACGGCAAGACAAGCTTTGTCGAGGTGGAGGCCCTGTGCGATGCGACGGTCATCACCATCGACCGGTCCGCCTGGGCCCGCCTGCTGCAAGAGCACCCGGACCTCTGGGAGGCCGAGAACCTTAGAGATATCGCGGCGCAGGCGCGGCAATCGGAACGGATGCTGCGTTTGGGCAAGTCGAGCGCAGAGACCCGGATCGCCTATGTGTTGATCGAGTTGTGTCTGCGGCTGTCAAACTGTTCGACGCCGCTCGATTGCGCGTTCCACGTGCCCCTTGGGCAGCAGCAGCTTGGGGATTTCATTGGTTTGTCCTCGGTCCATGTCTGCCGGACGCTGCGACGCCTGTCCCGGCGGGGTATCATCACGACCGGTGATCACATGGATATCGTGATCCATGACGTGGCTGCGCTGGCGGATCTGGCGGGGGTGGATCTTGCCGTGCTTCGCAACGAGATCATCCCCGGCGTTGCATGATCACCGCTGCGCATCGTGCGCGCGGGCTTCGCTGATCTCGCCAAGGGCCTGCCCGGCCAGTTCTTCCGAGACATGCTCGGCGATATCACCGAGTGACAGGATGCCGACGGAGACGCCGGAACGATCCATGACCAGAAGACGCCGCACGCGCCGCTCGCCCATCACCGCCGCGGCCTCGGCGACATCCTGATCCTCGTAACAGGTGATCACGTCGCAGGACATGATATCAGTGACGCGGGTATCGGGGCCAAGCGCGAAGCCTGTGGCGGCCAGGGCGCGGATGATGATGTCACGGTCGGTCACGATGCCCACAACCTCGCAGTCCCGGAACACGGGCAGCGCGCCCACCCGCTGCCGGCGCATCTGTTCGGCGGCCTCGCGGATCGTGGTCCCGGCGGTTGCGCGTATCACCGGGGATGACATGACTTTTTTGACAAACATGGTTATTCTGCGGCCCTTGACCTGCCCGAATATGCCAGATGCGGTAACTGTTGGCAGAATAGAGCCCGCGCGAACGAAAGCCATTAATCCCGATCAATATGGGGATGACAAACCGCAGCGCGTGACCGTCGAGTGCGCGATCGTCCAAGGCGTGCGATAGCCCTGACGCCGACCCTTGTGGCGCGTCGATGGATAACCCGGTTCTGCATCTTTGGCTGACGGGCAGCGCGCCACGACGGCGCATGGATCGGCCGCCGGGCCAGTATGTTTAACACGGGTTAATGTGGCGGCGCACAATGTCGGATATCGTGACGATTATACGGTGTTCTGTACACGCTCATTCGACGTGGGGGCGCTGAGCCCGGACATATTCAACGTGCCGGATAGACGCGCGTGATGTCCAAGGGCGCTGCGTCCCAAGACTTGTCACAAGGGCAAATCCATGATGGCCGCTACATGTTTCGTGATCCTTGCCGACACCGACCCTGCGCCGACGGCGACGAGACCTCCGGCACAAGAGACCACGACGGGGCGCTACGAATTCCGCGTCTGGCCGCGCGAGATGCCTCAGGCGGCTGGGATTCTACAAAAATCCTGGTCGCTCGTCGGCGGCGAACGGCGCTCCGATATCTACCTGTTGACGGGGCACAGCCCCGAGCGGCTGGTCAAATTGCGGGCGGGCAACCGTCTTGAGGTAAAGCGGCGAGAGCATGATGCCGGCCTGCTTCAATACTGGGTCCATGACGCCTATCCGCTGTTTCCGCTTTCGCGCCCGGCCTTGCGGGTGCTGGCAGGGGAACTGGGCCTGCCGGGTCTGGACACCGAGGCTGCACGCTCGCCCGGTCATCTGCTGGCCCGGCTTGGCGCCTTTTCCGCCACCGTCCTGCCGATGACGGTCCGCAAGTCGCGCCTGCTTTTCCGCAAGGATAATACCCGCGCAGAGATCTGTCATGTCGCCGTCGATGGCTGGACCCGCCTCACGCTTGCCATCGAGGATCCCGATCCCGAGCGGGCGTTGGCGACTGTCGAGGCGCTGGCCTTGGCTGATCTGCCCAATCGCTCTTACGGGGACATGCTCGGCCCCCGGCGGATCCCGGCAGGGGCCGCATCCTGAAGGGACGGTCGTTTGAGACGCGCCTGTGAATGCTTGGCCCTGACAGTTCGACAAGACGTGCAGCCAAGACGGGCAGGGGGTTGCCAACAGGGCAGGGAGATCGGCCACATGTCCACGGCGTGCCGCGTCCCAAGCGTGGAAGGATCGCGCGTGGAATCGGATCGCTTTATCGCGTATGACGCGACCTGATGGATGAGCTTGAGATCTTCAGACGCCTCGGCCTTGCGTTGGCGATTGCGTTGCTTTTCGGATTGGAGCGCGGCTGGAACGAACGCGAAGCCTCCGAAGGGCGCCGGATCGCGGGCATTCGCACCTTTGCACTGACAGGGCTTACAGGCGCCATGACCGGGTGGATCACGTCGGTCACGTCGCCTGTGGTGCTGGGGCTGGCATTCCTTGCCGTGGCCGGTCTTGTCGCGGTCAGTTACTGGATGCGGCTGCGCGATGAACGTGACCTCGGGCTGACGACGGAAATCGCGCTGTTGCTGGCCTTCATGCTTGGCGCGGCGGCGGTCCTGGCCGACATGGGTCCGGTCGCTGCCACGGGCGTGATTGCGACCGGTCTTTTGTCGCTCAAACGGACGCTTCATAGTTGGATCGCGCAGATCCATCGATTCGAGCTGGTGGCCCTCGTTCAGCTCGCCCTGATGTCCGTGGTGATCCTGCCGATCGTGCCGAACGCGGGTTTCGGGCCGGGCGCGGTGCTGAACCCCTACGAATTGTGGTGGGCCGTGGTCATCGTGGCGGGCCTGTCATTTTTCGGATATGCCGCGATACGACTGGCCGGTGCGGAACTGGGGATCATCATCACCGGGCTGTTTGGCGGTCTGGCCTCGTCCACCTCGACCACACTGGCCCTGTCGCGCCTCGTGCGGGACGATCGCGCGCTTGGGCCGCCGGCGGCGATCGGTACGATCGCGGCGGGGTCGGTGACCTTTCTGCGCGTTCTGATTGTCGCGACGATCTTTCAGCCCACCCTTTTCGGTCTGCTCGCCCCCTCGATGGTGGCAATGGCCCTCACCGGTCTGGGTGGGGCTTTGGTGCTGCACATGATACGCGTGCGCGACACGGAAGGGCCGTCCGACATCGGGGCGGTGTCCAACCCGCTTGCACTGGGGACCGCGCTGTCGTTTGGCGCGATCCTCGCGCTGGTGGTGCTGGGGACGCATTACCTGGAAACCTGGTTCGGCGATGCCGGTGTTTATGCCGCTGCTGCGCTGTCGGGCAGCAACGATGTCGATGCGCTGACGATTTCCGTGGCACGCATGACGGGAACGGATCTGACCGGTGCCGTTGCCGTGAACGCCATATTCATCGCCGTCAGCGTCAACACTGCCGTGAAGGCGGGCATCGCCGCGCTTGTTGGCGGCATCGGCCTTGGCCTGCGCGTGATTGGCGTTTACGCCGTGGTTCTGTCGGCGGGGGCTGTGGCCCTACAACTGCTGCCGACCTTTTGAAACGACATGGGGTTTGGGCGCCAGTCACTCCCGATCATCTTGCATGCGACATTCTGCAATGAAACCGGACCGATATCACGCTTGCCCGAGGTTAATGCAGCCACGGCGTGCCCAAGACATGGTCGGCTTACAGAAGGTGCGGTTGAATGATGCGCCTGTAATCACCATCGCGGGCCGTCCGCGGAGGTCTGGTCGATATTACCAGGCACAACCCGCGTGCCGTGGCCCCGATAACGGAGTTAACGATGACTGACACAGAAACCATGCATGATCAGACCCCCTCGGCGCAGGCCGGTGCGGATCGCATGACACCCGATGGATCGACGTTCATGCGTGTCCTCAGCGCCGGCATGCTCGCGCTTGCCCTAGGGCTCGCAATTCCGGCCTTGGCCCAAGAGGATCAAGACCAAGCGGCTCAGGACAGCCTGGATGTTGAAGAGGTTCAATCCGAGATAGACGAGGCGTTCGAGACGATTTCCGAGTATTCGGCGGATCAGCGTGACGAGGCGCTTGTGGCGGTGCGTGAGAGCCTGAACGACATCGACACGGAGATCGCGCGGCTGGAGCAGCGCGCCAGAGAGAACTGGGCCGACATGTCGGAGGCCACCCAGACACGGACCCGCAACGCGTTGGACGACTTGCGCGAGCGCAGAAATGAACTCAGCGAAGCGTTCGGTGCCCTGGGTCAGGGCGCAGATTCGGCGTGGGATGAGCTTCAGGACGGGTTGGCCGATGCCTGGTCCGGGGTCAAAGGCGCGTGGACCGCGGTCTTTGACGGATCGGACGAGGCATCGCGCGAGTAAGCCGGCACGAGGTCGCGACCACCGCTCAGACCATCCGTGATGGGAGGACAACGTCTTGTGGAATCGTCCGGGCCGCATGTGTCCGGACGGTGTGACGCCGATGCGGTGGACCATCGGTCAACCCGAACCCGTGCGGCGCATGACCGGCGTGAACCTGCCATGCCCCACGATATATGCCGCGCGGACAGGGGGTGGTGGCGATGTCGCCCCGCCGACACACGCAGCCGCACTACCCCAGTCCGCGCCAGCGGATCAGAACGTGGATCAACACGGCCAACCCCAACAGATTGAGAACGATGCTCGCAAGCACACGCAAAAGGGCCGTCTTGCGGTCTTCCGCGGGATCGACGCGGTCGAGATGGGCATGCAGGTCGGAAAATGCCGCGTCGACCTCGGAAAAGTCCAGTATTCGCGCAAGCTTCGGGTGCGCCATCCAATCCTGCGCCCCCAGGATCGTGGTTGCGGCGCGGCGTTGACGGCGCGGCAGGCGGCGCCCTGCCCGGCGTACCTGCTGCTCGAAGGTTCGTCCGCGCACGCGCAACTTTTCCGAAAACGCGGTTTGTACCTGCAAAAGGCGGTTATGAAAGCCATTTGGATCAATCATGTGCAAGCCCTTCTTCATGCGCGCAGCTGCCCCGGTAACGGGGCTGGTCTTGGTCCCCGTCTCACGGTATACCCTGAACCATGTTGAATTGCATCCATCATGGTGAGGCGACCGACAGTCCGGGGCTGCTGATCGTGCACGGCCTGTACGGATCGGCGCGGAACTGGGGTGTGCTTGCCAAACGGTTGTCGGACACCCGCCACGTGGTGGCCGTCGACCTGCGAAACCACGGTGCAAGCCCTTGGTATGATACGCATTCCTACGCAGATCTCGCGGGCGATCTTGCCGAGGTGATCGAAGGCCTCGACGGTCCGTATGACGTGCTGGGACATTCGATGGGCGGCAAGGCGGCGATGGTTCTGGCGCTCACGCGGCCGGATCTGGTGAACCGTCTGGTGGTCGCGGATATTGCGCCGGTGCCGTATGACAACAACCAGATCCAGTATGTCGAGGCGCTGCGATCTGTGGATCTGGGACATGTGACCAAACGCTCGGATGCGGGTGACCAATTGCTGGACAAGATCGACAATCCCGATCTGGTGCCGTTCTTCCTGCAATCGCTGGATATCAAGCGCAAGTGCTGGTCTCTCAATCTCGACACGCTGGCGCGCGACATGCCCAAGATCCTCGGATTTCCGGACATTTCAGGGGTTTATGACGGAAAGGTGATGTTTCTTTCCGGCGCGGAATCGGACTATGTCCAGCCCGAGCATCGCGCGCGGATCAAGGCACTTTTCCCGCGCGCACAGTTCGCCAAGATCCCCGGCGCGGGTCACTGGCTGCATGCCGAGAAACCCCGCGAGTTCGAGGCGGCGGTACGCCACTGTCTGGATCGGTAGCGCGTCCGATCAGCGATCGCGAAACAGCCGCTTCGTAATCAGGTATGTCACCGGAAGGGCCGCGGCGAAGCCGAGACCGGCGGCAACGAGGATCGGCACCAGCGTGTCCTGACCCGAGACGAGGGCCACGACGACGCCCGACCCGGCGAGGGTCGAGCCGATGAACAGATGCAGGATGAAGCCGAGGCGTAGCATAAATCTCTCCGGGTGCGATTTTGGTGATCGCAAGCTATGTGGCATCGCATGCCGTTGCATTGATCTGGGTCAGATGTACGCGCAACAAAGACGGTGCTTGAACGCATGTCGGCCTCATGGTCAGGTACACTCCAAAAGGACCGACCCTGTCCGGTGCGGTCGGGGTGTCACAAACGGAGGTCGCGATGGAGATGAACCTGGGGATGCGCGACGAGACGCGCGCGCTGCTGGATCGGGTCGCGGCCATGGTGCGCGACGAGATCATGCCGATGGAGGCCGCCTATCACGCCGAGATCGGCAAGGGCGATCGGTGGCAATACACGGCGCGGCAGGCCGAGATCCTTGACGGGTTGAAGACACGCGCCAAGGCCGAGGGTCTGTGGAATTTCTGGCTGACCGGCAGCGACAAGGGCTTCGGCCTCAGCACGGTCGAATATGCCTACCTGGCCGAGGAAATGGGCCGCACGCCGATGGCCGCCGAGGTGTTCAACTGCAACGCGCCCGATACCGGCAACATGGAGGTGTTCGAGCGCTACGGCACGCCCGCGATGAAAGAGCGTTGGCTGGCGCCGCTGCTGGAGGGCGAGATTCGGTCGGCGTATCTGATGACCGAGCCGGACGTGGCGTCTTCGGACGCCACCAACATCGCCATGTCCTGCGCGCACGATGGCGACGCATACGTGCTGAACGGCGAAAAATGGTGGGCGACCGGGGCCGGCGACCCGCGCTGTGCGGTCTATATCGCGATGGTGAAGACGGCCGGTGACGATGCGCCCAAACATCAGCGCCACTCGATGATCGTTGTGCCCGCCGACACGCCCGGTATCGAGAAACTGCGCCCGATGCAGGTCTACGGCCATGACGACGCGCCGCACGGCCATATGCATATCCGGTTCACGGATGTGCGGGTGCCTGCGGACAACCTGCTTCTGGGCGAGGGGCGTGGATTCGAGATCGCGCAAGGCCGGCTTGGACCGGGGCGCATCCATCATTGCATGCGCGCCATCGGACAGGCCGAGGCGGCGCTGGAGATGATGTGCACCCGCAGCCTTGCGCGCGAGGCCTTCGGCAAGCCGCTGGCGCAGTTGGGTGCGAATTATGACATCATCGCCGGGTGCCGCATGGAGATCGAACAGGCGCGGCTGCTATGCCTCAAGGCGGCGTGGATGATGGATCAGGGCGATCCACGCGCGGCAGCGCCCTGGATCAGCCAGGTCAAGGTCGTGGCCCCGCGCGTGGCGCTCAAGGTTGTCGACGAGGCAGTGCAGATGTTCGGTGCGCAGGGTATTTCGCAGGACGTGCCGCTGGCCGCCATGTGGACGCATTTGCGGACCCTGCGACTGGCTGACGGGCCGGATGCGGTGCATCGGCGGCAGGTCGCGCGCGCCGAGTTGCGCAAGCACACGCAGGAAAAGGTCTGATCCGCGAGGGCTGCCCCCGGCCTGGACGGGCCGCGATGCCGGTCTGTTACGCGCGGGCATCGTCCGCGTCCGGTCTCAGGCCCGCCAGAAGGACGGCACTAGAAGGACGATGACGGCAAGAACCTCGAGCCGCCCCAGAAGCATCGCGAAGATCATGAGCGCCTTGGCCGCGTCCGGAAACTCTGTCAGCGCCCCTGTCGCGCCGACCCGTTCGCCGAAGGCGGGGCCGACATTGAAGATCGCCGTCCACGCCCCGGTGATCGATTCCATCAGCGTAAGGCCGGTCATTTCGAGGGCGACAGAGAAAAATCCGAGCGATAGCACGTAACAGGTGAAGAGCAGCATCACCGATTGCAGAACCTCGTCCTCGACGCGTCGTCCCTCGTGACGCAGCACCATGACGCTGGACGGGTGAAATATTCGCCGCGTCTGCCGGGCTATGGCGCGCAGCATCAACTGATAGCGGAAGATCTTGATCGAACAGCCCGTCGATCCGGTGCAGCCGCCGATGGCCCCGACCGCGATCAACACGACGAACGGAAACGACCCCCACGCGGTCACATCGCCCGTGCCGTATCCCGTGCCCGAGAAGAACGACACCATGTTGAAGACCCGCTCGCGCACGCTTTGCCCGTCAAGCCGGCCAAAGGCAACGAAATCATAGACCACAGCGAGGGCGATCGCGTAGAATATCCATCGCAGGTAGGTCTGCACCTGTGTGTCATGCAGCAGGGGGCGCATGTTGCCCTGCACCCCTTGCATCATCCGCACGAAAGGCAGCGAGGCAAGGATCATGAACACCACGCACGCATATTGCGGGGCGCCGGGAAACGCGCCGAACGATTTGTCCGAACTGGAAAACCCACCCGTGGAAACCGTCGTGAGCGCATGCACGGTCGAATCGAACGCGCCCATGCCCAACAAAAGATACGAGAGCGTGCAGGTCACGGTCAGCCCGAGATAGACGTTGAGCACGCCTTTCGAGATGTCGATGGTGCGCGGCAGCGCCTTGCCGAAGGTATCGAACCCCTCGGACCTGAAAAACTGCATGCCGCCGACGCGCATCTCGGGCAGAAACACCAGCGCCACGATGACGATCCCCAGACCGCCCAGCCATTGCAGGATGCCGCGCCACAGCAATAGCCCCTTTGGCAGCGCGTCGAGCCCTTCGATGACGGTCGTACCGGTGGTCGTCACGCCGGACATCGACTCGAAAAACGCATCGATGAACCCCAGCTGCGTCGCCCCCAGCATGAACGGCAGCGTACCGAACAGCGGCAGAACGATCCAGGTCAGGCTTGTCACCAGGAATGTCTGCTGGATGGTCAGCCCCGCACCGCCCGAATTCCGGCATGTCACCGCCACAAGGGTGCCGATGAGGCAGGTGATGATCATGCTTTCCGCGAAAGCGGGCCAGTGCCCGCGCCCCTCGGCGAGATCCACGACAAGCGGCAGCACCATGGTGGCGCCCATGGCGGTGAGCATCAGCCCTACCAGATATCCGACGGGTCGCACATCAAACATGGCGTGCAGCGTTGGTCTGCCGTCACGAGAGTGTCAAGCGTGTTGATGCATCCGCACGCGCCCGCTCAATCGGTCAGGAGATCCTCGAACACGAAGGCCGGGATATCGGCGCGGGTCAATCCCATGCCGGCCAGTTGCCGATCGGTCATCGCATGAAGCCGGACCACGCTGGAAAGCCGGTGTCGGGTCAGCATGTAGGCGTTCATCCCCGGCGCATGTTCGGCCATGAACAGGTCCAGATCGCGGCGCCATGCCGGGGTTAGAAGTTGAATTTGCAGATCGGGCTCAGTCATCGGGTCGCCTTTCCTGTCGGTTAGCGTGCCCCTCCCAACTGGAAACCTAACGCGCCGGTCCCGAATGACACCATGGGTGTCGCAACTCCGTGCCGATCTGTTGCTGCAATGCAGCATAAAGATCGGCCCCGTCGGATCATCTCCGACGAGGCCGATATGCCAGACGGTGGACCGGGTCAGGTGTAGAACAGGTCCCTGAACACGTGACCGGCGATCTGGTCGCGGCGCAGACCCAGGCGGGCCAGTTCCGCATCCGTTTTCGCCTCTAGCGCCTCGATCTCGTCGCGGCGGGACCGGACGTGCATCCGCTCTTCGATCCGTCGCCCGAGGTTCGCGGTAAAGCGCGCCCACGCGTCACGCAGCGGCGTCGCGTTGCTATCTGTGATTATATTCGCCATTTGGAAACCTCACGTTCGTTGTGACTGTTTCCTCCCTTGGCGATAAATGCGCCTGTGGCGCCGATCTGACCAGCCTCAATCGGGCAAGGCCGGGTTGCGCGGGGCGCATCCCGGCCCATCAGGGCTTATTCTGTGGATTTCTTGCTGTCGGATCTGGGCATCGCGGGCGGGTTTGACGGGGCGCGCGTACGCTTGACCGTTTCGGACGATGCCGCCGTGTCCGATGTGGCCTTTGCAGTGTCTTTCCTGTCTGCCGGCTGGGCAGGCACGTCTTGTTGCTGAGCGGCGGCACTTTGGGCCGGTTTGGTTGTGGCGGTCACGGCAGCGGTATCCGACTTGGCCGGGGCTGCGGGTGCGGCCGTCTTGGCCTCGGCTGTCTTCGCGTCGGGCTTCGCCGCAGCAGCGGGTGCTTTTGCGGGTGGCGTTGACGCGGTTGCGTCTGCCTTGGCGGCAGGTTTGGATGTCGGCGCCGCGGCCTTGGGCTGTGCCGGCTTTGCCTCGGATGGCGACGTCGCTTTTGTCTGCGACGCGGCTTTTGTCTGTGCCGCAGGTGCGGTCGCGACGTCGGGCTTTGCCGAGGCGTTCGCAGACGCCTTTTTCGCGGGCGCCTCGGCCTTGGGCTCGGCGGATTTGGCAGGGGCCTTTGTGGCAGTCTTGGCAGCCGGCGCCGGTTTCGGGGCAGGTTGGGCCGCTGTTTTTGGCGCGGGCTTGGCCGCTTCGGCCTTGGCCCGTGTGGGTGCGTCGGCCGTGGTGGTCTGATCCTTGCCGGGCGTCTTGGCTTTCGGCTGCGCGGCCGCCTTGGGCTGCGTGATGGCGTGCGGCGCCTTCGTCACGGGCTGCGACGCCTCTGTGCCGGCGAATTCCGACTTCAGCGACGTGGGCAGGGGGCTGGCCCGGAGAGCCGCGATCCCGAACACGCGCGCGACGCGCATGTTGGTTTCGATCATGTATCCGGTAAACCGAAGTCCGGCAGCAGACAGTTTGAGAGGCAGGTCAGGTGTGAGCATCCTCGATATCCTTTTCAGACGCGATAGCCGCCCCGGCAAATGCCCGGAGCACACTCATAAAATGTCATATGCTGCATCGCAGCAAAGCGCGCCGAAGTCAAATCACGTTTGCTTCGACGCGCTGCTTTCCGCCTGAATTTTGCCCGCGTTGCCTGTTTGCCCCGCTCAACGCCCGTGCATCAGTGTCTGGAACATCCGCGGGTCGAGACTTTGGGACGCGAACGTGTCGCCTTCGGTCAGAACGCTCACGGCGTCATGGCTGTGCAGGCTTTCCTGATGGCTGGCCACGACACGGAAATCCCCGATGCGCGGATCGGCCAGCAATTCCGCGCAGAACAGCCGCGCCGCATCCTCGACAAAGATCGGATTTGCGGCGTTCAGCTCGGCAAAGGCCTGCTCGTCCTCGCGCTTGACCATCACCTGCGTCTCGGTGGGCACCGCGCGCCGTGACAGTTCGATCAGATCCTCGAACCACAGACAGTCCTGTCCGACCAGCTCGACCGAGATCCGGGCGACCGAACGCTGCGAATGCGGCGTGGCAAGCTGTCCGCGTGCGGCGCGGGCATGTTCGCTGAGCTCCAGCGAGCAGGGGCAGGTCGAGGAATAGACGTAATCGAGATGCATGAACCTGCGGGTCACGCCGTCCTGCCGGACCAGTTCGAGGGCTATGTCGTAATACTGGTACCCTTCGAGATCCGAGCGCAGCGAGCGCACCTTGGCGGGATAGGACAGCCGCATCTGCAGGCGCGCATCGACGGATTCAAGATCGGTGATGTAATCGGCAAGCGCGGCCTCCATCACGTCAAGGCTGAAGGTCTTTTGCGCATGCTTGTAAAAGCTGCGCATGATCCGTGACATGTTGATGCCCTTCTTGCCGGCCTCCAGGCTGACCGTTCCGGTCACCGAGGTTTCCAGCGTCAGGTCGCCGTTATCGCGGGTATGATAGGCAATCGGCAGGCGGAAATTCGAGATGCCGACATGCTGCAGGTGCTGGCGCGTCCCGCGGATCAGCGAGGCCGGACCGTTCTGCAGATCTGGCAACGTCGCGCGATACGCGTCCGTGACCGCGAAATCCTCGGGATAGTCGCGCGAGAGGGCCGGGTAGTTCGACATCTCGCGCCCTGGCAGAAGCCGTGCGATGGACGGGTCCAGATCGGCTACCTCCTCTGGGGTGGCGGTACGGGCCCAGTTGCGCAGCACGCCAAGCGCCTCTTCGGCGGCGTCTCGGTCTGGTGTCATTTCGGACGGATGCAGGTTCATCTCGGTGTCCCCTTCAATTCGCTACCCCTGCATACATAAGTCGGTTGCCGGAAATTTCCCAATCTAGAATTAATTCTGGTACGGGCGGCACGGGATCAGGGCCCATCGTGTCCGAGCGCCGCGCCGAGCGCATTGGTGAGATCCGCGATCAGATCCCCGGCATCTTCAAGCCCGACGCTGAGCCGCACCAGTCCGGGCGTGATCCCGAGGGCGGCCTGCCGGTCGGCCGGCAGGCGTTGATGCGTGGTGGTCGCGGGATGCGTCGCGATGGATTTCGCATCACCGAGATTGTTCGATATGATCACGATCTCCAGCGCGTTGAGAAACCGGAACGCCGCGTCCTGCCCGCCGGCAATGTCCAGGGCAAGGATCGTGCCGCCCGGTCCCATCTGGCGCACGACCAGATCGTGCTGCGGATGCGTGGGGCTGCCGGGGTAGATCAGCCTTGCAAGGGCCGCATGCCCCTGCAGCGCCTCGGCAATCGCGGCTGCGCTTTCCGTCTGGGCGCGCACGCGCAGGTCGATGGTTTCCAGCCCCTTGAGCATCACCCACGCGTTGAACGGCGACAGCGACCCGCCGGTATGCTTCATGTAGGGTTCGACCGTGCCGCGTATGAAGTCGCGGGTGCCCAGGATCACCCCGCCAAGGGTGCGGCCCTGACCGTCGATATGCTTGGTCGCGGAATAGACGACCACGTCGGCGCCCTGGTCGGTGGCGCGCGAAAAGACCGGGGTGGCAAAGACGTTGTCCACGATCACCGTCGCACCCGCATCATGCGCAAGCTCGGCCACGGCGGCGATATCGACCACCTCCAGCGTGGGGTTCGAGATCGTCTCGAAGAACACGGCCTTGGTGTCGGGGCGGATCGCGGCACGCCACTGGTCAAGGTCGGTTCCGTCGACGAAGCTGACCTCGACGCCGAACCGCGTCAGCACCTCTTCGAGCACGTAGAGGCACGACCCGAACAGCGCGCGCGCCGAGACCACATGATCGCCCGCGCGCAGCATCGCCGTCAGCGCGCCCGATACCGCCGCCATTCCGCTGGCCGTGGCAAAGGCATCCTCTGTGCCTTCCAGCGACGCGATGCGGTCCTCGAACATGGCCACCGTCGGGTTGCCGTAGCGGGCATAGATGTATTCGTTTTCGCCCGCCTTCTCGAAGCGGGCCTGCGCCGCCTCGGCGGTGTCGTACACAAAGCCCTGGGTCAGGAACAGCGCCTCGCTGACCTCGCCCCACTGACTGCGCCGCGTGCCGCCATGAACCTGGCGCGTGCGGCTTTTCCAACTGTCGGTCATGATCGTCCTCCGGGCGGTAGAGCCCATGAAAAAAGCCCCGGTTCGGCCAAGCGAAAGGGGGCTTTCTCCTGACCTCTTTAGCGGATGTCTTTAACGTGGCCCGCAATCCGGCAACAAATCACCACGAAATACGGGGTATCCCCGCGCGCCGGGGCCGTCAACACCGTCACGCAGGTTTAACGGAACCGTCACCGCGCTGACGTAAGTCCCGTCTATTTCCAAACACAAGATGTAGTAGGGGATGTGACATGCCACTCATCCATGTCAATGCCGGTCCGAACGGACCCGAATTGCATGACCGACGTGACGGTTTGCCGGACCGTCTGCGCCATGTGCTGACCGGTGATGGACCGGTCATCGTCATGGTGCACGGGTACAAGTACGCCCCCCGACATCGCAGCGAATGCCCGCACCGCCATATCCTGTCGCTCGACCCGATGCGGGACTGCTTCAAGGTGGTCAGTTGGCCGCGTGGCCTCGGCTTTGGGCGTGATACGCCGGACGAGGGGCTTGGCATCGGGTTCGGCTGGTCCGCGCGGGGCACATTGCGGCAGGCCTACGCCGAGGCCGCGCGCGCCGGAGAAAAACTGGCGGAATTGATCGCGCTAGTCCGAGGGATCGCACCGGACCGGCCTGTGCACGCGGTCGCGCATTCGCTTGGCGCGCGTGTGGTGTTGTCGGCGCTGCCGCATCTGCCCGCGGGCGCCGTCGGGCGCCTGATCCTGCTGGCCGGAGCAGAGTTCGGGGGGCGTGCGGCGGCGGCGCTGGATACGCCTGCGGGGCGGGAGGCCGAGACAATCAATGTCACCAGCCGCGAGAATGATCTGTTCGACTTCCTGCTGGAGCGCCTGATCCCGCCACCTGCGCGGGGCAATCGCAGCCTGGGGTTGGCGCTGCCATCGGGGCCGAACGTGCTCAACCTGCAGATGGACCATCCCGGCACACTGGACGCGCTGCGCCGCGCGGGGTTCGAGATCGGCGCGCCCCTGACGCGGATCTGCCATTGGTCACCCTATACCCGGCCGGGTGCATTGGCGATGTATGACAGCCTGCTGAGAGAGGCGGACCGCCGGCCGCTGGCACGACTGCGCGCTGCCCTGCCGGATCGCCCGACGCCGCGCTGGTCGCGCCTTTGGCCTGCGCCCGTGGTATCGGCGGCGCCGCGCGCCAGCCTGCGGGGTGGCCTGTAACGCCCCGCAGGCCGGTGCACGATCGCGACCGTCTTTGCCCCGGCGTGATCCATGGGCATATCCGCAGCAGCCCGGCTGCGTATTTCCCCTACAGCTTTGGCCGGTTTTCCGCTATGACGCCGGGGATGCCGCAACGCAGCAAGGATCAAGACCGGATGACAAGCACAGCAAAGCCCGTCAACCTCGCCCTGCAGGGCGGGGGCGCGCATGGCGCCTTCACGTGGGGCGTGCTCGATTACCTGCTCGAGGATGGACGGACCCGCATCGCGGGCGTGTCGGGCACCTCGGCGGGGGCGATGAATGCCGTGGCGCTCGCGGATGGCTATACCCGCGCCGGTCCCGACGGGGCGCGCGAAGCACTGGCGAATTTCTGGAGCGCGATGAGCCGCAGCGCACAGCACACGCCCCTGCAGCGCACACCGATGGACCGGATCACCGGCAACTGGGGACTGGAAAACAACCCCTTTTATCACTTCATGAACGCGCTGACCGGTGTGGCGTCGCCGTACCAGTTGAACCCGATGGACATTAACCCGCTACGCGACCTGGTCGAGGACAGCATCGATTTCGAGATGGTGCGCAAATGCTCGGCGTTCGAACTGTTTGTCTCGGCCACCAATGTCGAGACCGGGCGCGTGCAGGTCTTTCCACGCGAAAATCTGACGGCCGACATGGTCATGGCCTCGGCCTGCCTTCCGCAACTGTATCGCGCGGTCGAGATCGACGGCGTGCCCTACTGGGATGGCGGCTACATGGGCAACCCGGCGCTGTTTCCGCTTTACGGCAAGACCGGCACCGATGACATCATCGTCGTTCAGATCAACCCGATCGAGCGCAAGGGCACGCCGCGCACCGCGCAGGATATCGAGAACAGGCTCAACGAGATTGCCTTCAATGGCAGCCTTCTGAAGGAACTGCGCGCCATAGATTTCGTCGACCGCCTGATCGCGCAGGGCAAGCTGTCGCCCGGGCACTATCGCCCCGTCAAGATCCACCTGATCGAGAACGAGGACGCGCTGAAGCCGATGGGCGTCTCGTCCAAGATGAACGTGGAATGGGCCTTCCTAACCCGGCTGCGCGATATCGGGCGTGACACGGCGGCGGCGTGGCTGTCGCAGCACCATGACCGGATCGGGGTGGAAAGCACCGTGGACGTGCGCTCCATGTTCCAGGGGATCGGCGCACAGCATCAGGGCTGATCCCGGCGCGCGCCCCCTCTCGACCCCCGCGGCGGCGTGGCCGAAAGACATCACCCGGCCGTGCGTCGGTAAATTTTCTTGCGGCCTGCCGGGGAAGTGCTGATAAACTCCACGCTAAAAAGGGAACCCCATGAGCAGCACACCCGAATTCACCGACAATCTGCGCGCACATATCATGGCGCAGCCTGACCTCATCCTCGAGGACCCCGATCTCATGCGCGCGCTGACGGCCGCGAACGAGCGCGCCATGGGCGAAAACATCGTCGATCTGCGCGGGATCGCGATGGACAGGCTGGAGGCGCGGCTCGACCGGCTGGAGGACACGCATCGCTCGGTCATCGGCGCGGCGCATGACAACCTCGCCGGCACGCACCAGGTGCATCGCGCCATCCTGCGCATGCTGGACCCGCTGGATTTCGGGACGTTCCTTCGCGATCTGGACGGTGACGTGGCGCATATCCTGCGCGTGGATCGCGTGCGGCTGGTGCTCGAATCCGCGCAGAAGGATGACGATGCGGCAATGCGTGGCGCGGGCGAGGTCCTGTCGGTGGCAGAGCCGGGATTTATCAGGTCTTACCTGACCGGCCGGCCCGATGTGGCGGCGCGCCATGTGACCCTGCGCCAGATCCACGGCGGCGACGCGCGGGTCCATGGTGGCGATGCCGCACGCCTGCGCTCCGAGGCGTGCCTGCTGCTCGATCTCGGCGAGAACCGTCTGCCCGGTCTGCTTGTCATGGGCTCCGAGGATGCCGATCAATTCAACCCCCAGCAGGGCACCGACCTGCTGGCCTTCTTCGCCGGCGTGTTCGAGCGCAGCATGCGCCGCTGGCTGGCATGATCTCGGCTGCGGCCCGCGACGCCCTGCAGGGCTGGCTTGCCGCGCAAAAGGCCCTGCACGGTGCGTCCGAGAACACGCTGGAGGCCTATACCCGTGATGTCGCCGGCTTCCTCGCCTTCATGACGGAACATCACGGCGGGATGCAGGGGCTCGGCGCGCTCGCCCGCGTCGGCACCGCCGACATGCGGGCCTGGATGGCTTTCACCCGCGCCCACGGGGTCGGCGCGCGCTCGCTGGCGCGCAAAGTGTCGGCGGTCAAGGGCTTCTACCGCTGGCTGGCCGAGCGTGAGGGATTCGAACCGACGGCGGTGCTGTCGATCCGCGCGCCGAAGTTCCAGCCCAAACTGCCGCGCCCGCTGACCCCGCAGGCCGCGCAAGAGGTGATCGACACCCTCGACATGCAATCCGCCAGCCCGTGGATCTGCGCGCGCGATCAGGCGGTCGTGACGCTGCTTTACGGCTGCGGGCTGCGTATTTCCGAGGCGCTTGGCCTGACCGGCGCGGTGCTGCCGATGGGCGACATGCTGCGCATCAGGGGCAAGGGCGACAAGGACCGCATGGTGCCGGTGATTGCCCCGGCGCGCGATGCGGTGGCGCGCTACGCCGACCTGTGCCCCTACGACATCACCCGCGACGGGCCGCTGTTTTTCGGCGTGCGGGGCGGGGCGCTCGGGGCGCGGGCGGTGCAGAAGGTGGTGGAGCGGACGCGCGCGCAGCTCGGGCTGCCGGCGACGGCCACGCCGCACGCGATGCGCCACAGCTTTGCCACGCATCTGCTGAACGCGGGCGGCGATCTGCGCACGATCCAGGATCTGCTGGGGCATGCCTCGCTGTCGACCACGCAGGCCTATACGGGCGTCGATACCGCCCGGCTGATGGAGGTCTACGCGCGCGCGCATCCGCAGGGCGGCGGCTGACGGCGCACGGTGCCGCAGCACGGCGTTAACCGGGATGCGTGTAATCCGGGCAGGACGCACCCGGATTTCAGAAAGAAAGTGTCCGAATGTTGAAATAATATTGCGGATCAGGCGGGCAGGGTATAACTTTTCCCCGATATGGAATCGGAGAGCCCATGCCCCTCACCCGTCTGGACGAAATTGACCGCAAGATCCTGGCCGAACTGCAGGCGGACGGCCGGATGACCAATGTCGAACTGGCCCGCCGGGTCGGTATCAGCGCGCCGCCCTGCCTGCGCCGTGTGCGCACGCTGGAGGAACAGGGCTATATCCGCGGGTATCACGCGGCGGTGGATGCGCGGGAGCTGGGATTCGAGGTGCAGGTGTTCGCCATGGTGGGGCTGCAAAGCCAGGCCGAGGCGGATCTTTCGGCGTTCGAGGCCCGCTGCCGCGCGTGGCCGCTGGTGCGCGAGTGCCACATGCTGAACGGCGAGGTGGACTTCATCCTCAAATGCGTGGCCCCTGACCTGTTGACGTTCCAGCGTTTTCTGACCGAGGAGCTGACCGCGGCCAAGAACGTGGGCAGCGTCAAGACCTCGCTGGTCATCCGCGCGGCCAAGGTCGAACCGGGCGTGCCCTTCGACGTTCTGGAGGCCCGCCTGAGCCAATCCGCGTGATCCGGGGGGCCAAGGCCGCCGGGCCGCGCGTACAGGGTGTACGTTGCGTACGCGGGTTGTGTACATGAAACACCGCGAAAGATTACGTTTTCGTTAATTCTGAAAGTGCGAGATCGTTCATCGTGGGCCAAAAAATATGGACGACATTCTATCCTGTTTATCAGGGTTATAGAGCGTCATACGTGTAGTGGATGTTAAATCCTAAAGTTGCCGTACTTTAATTACGAAGATTTTTAACCGAGCCAGCCCTTGCTTCAAGCAGTTCAAGTATGGACTTGTCAAGTTCCTGCTGTTGCTGCAATAACTTTTCGATACTCTGTAGTAGCGCTGTGTTCGTATTGCCCCGTGCGTCAAGGGCATTGGCGATTGTTTCAGATGCACCTTCCTGGACCATTTAAGAGTTCGCGAGTTCAGCGCTGAGTGCGGTTTTTAGTTCGTCAATGTCACCTCTTATACTGGCTAGCGCAGCTTTCATAGCTGCGGTGTCTTGTGGCACACGCCGATACTCTGTGTAGGCGATCTGGCCTAGTGAAATGATAACAGCTAGACCACCTACAATAATTGCTGCTTTGGCAGCCTTACTGTTTTTACTCGCCTCATCAGAGAATTGACCTAAGAATTCTGCTGCGGCAACTTCAAGCCCATGCATCTTTTGAAGTGCTTGCTCTCCAAATCCGATTAGATTGTCGAGACGGGCGTTCATGTTCGTCAGATGTTTATTAGTTTTTTCTGCCGGAGTTTCTGAGATCCTTGGAGCTTTTATAACATGCGCTCGCGGTGAAGAGATTGGAGAAACTGATCCATAGGCTCGTTCTAAGTTCTGATTCTGTTTTAGGAGGTCTCGTGTAACGCTTTGCAAAGCAAGATTTTCAGTTCCTAATATTCCTCCAAGTCTTGACTTGAGCCTTGAGAAGGTCTCGCCAAGGCGAGCGCTGTGTTTCCTGTTCTCTGCCGCCAAAACCTCGATGAGAAAATCCGCGTTTGTTTGATCTGGATGTTTAACAAGAGGTTCTTCTGAATCTTTAATCAGTTTCACACCATGCTCAAGGAATTCACGAGAAAATTTCTCGATATCTGCGTCGGTAAACTGTTCAAGCTCGTCTTCAGTAGGTTCAGCACTGACTTGTTCTTCACCATCGGGTATGTGGCGCTTGCAAACGCTGCCGATCAACGCACGAATACCCTCTTTGGAATGACTTTTATCTTCCTGGAGGTGTTCCTCAATTGCCTTCATGGCCTTAACGGAATAAGGATAAACGTCCCAGTTTCCGGCTGTCTCAGAGCGAAACACCCATTCTGGTTTGATTAGTTTCGAAAAATCCATCTCCCTGCTCTTCTCCCGCTTTTGATGCCTACCTACTGTGTACCATGAATCGCACTAATTTTGGCAGTCTAGAACAGCGATAAATACAATTTACCAAACAGTTATTTGGAGTTTAGACAAGCATGCGGCATCATAATTACCTAGATCGCGCGATCACGATTTGTCCACTTAAAGACTGAAAAGGCCAAGAAGCGATTATAAAACTTTTCCTAATAAACTTATCCACCGACTTATTACATCCTAGAATCGCTGTGCCTAGATTGAACTAGTCTCGACTGTGGCTAACGCAACACATCGTGACCATATAACCGCATATGCTGACCAAAAAAGATGCGAGCGCCGGATTCTATATTATAAGTGAGCGGCTTTTCCACAATTCGGTTAGGTCATTGAAAGCCTCTTTCTAAAAGCAACAGCGCCGTTTTTTTGCAGTGAGTTAATGCTTTCTTCCCGTCTGATACAATAAAATAAAAACACGAAAAGTCCCGCGGTGCAACGGGACTTCTCTCGCTCAATCAATCAGTTCACGCCCGCCGACGCCGGCTCCGGGAACCCGCGCGGCCGCCGGTCTGGATCTCTTCGCCGGGTTTGGGCGGGGCCTTGTTGAACTTGATCCAGTTGCCGCCATGGGGGTCGTTGTCGGTGAGGAAGTTGGCGGCGTGGATTGCCTCCATCTCTTTCCCCGCGCGGGGCTTGGTGCTGCCGAGGCGGAAGAGCTGGCAGAAGGTCTCGTCGTCCATGTCGGCGGGAAGCTCGATTCCGGCCGCGGCGACCTCGGCCTTCTTGGCGTCGATCTCGGCCTGTTTCACGGGCAGGGCGATCGGGTTCATGATGGCGCTGGTCATGCCTGCGCCCATGGCCATGGGCAGGAAGGCGTTGTTGATGCCGTGGCGGTTGGGCAGACCGAAGCTGATATTCGACGCGCCGCAGGTGGTGTTGACGCCCAGTTCCTCGCGCAGGCGGCGGACCAGCGTGAAGACCTGCAGGCCTGCCGTGCGCATCGCGCCGATGGGCATGACCAGCGGATCCACGACGATGTCATGTGCGGGGATGCCGAAATCCGCCGCCCGCTCTACGATGCGTTTGGCGACGGCGAAGCGCACGTCGGGATCCTCGGAAATGCCGGTATCGTCGTTGGAGATCGCCACGACGGGCACGTTGTATTTCTTGACCAGCGGCAGGACGTATTCGAGCCGCTCTTCCTCGCCCGTCACCGAGTTCAGCAGCGGGCGTCCATGCGCGGCCTCGAGCCCGGCCTCGAGCGCGGCCGGAACGGACGAATCGATGCAGAGCGGCAGATCGACGAGGCTTTGCACAAGCTCGACGATGCCGGTCATGAGCGGCGGCTCGGTCTCGTTCGGGTTGGGGTTGGAGTTGTAGACGACCCCTGCGTTGATATCGAGCACGGTGGCCCCGGCGGCGGCCTGTGCCAGTGCATCCGATTCCACGGTCGAGAAATCGCCCGCCTCAAGCTCGGCGGCGAGCTTCTTGCGCCCTGTCGGGTTGATGCGTTCCCCGATCACGCAGAACGGCTGGTCGAAGCCGATGATGGCGGTCCTTGTCTTGCTTTCGACGATGGTTCTGGTCATGCGATTTCCCTGGTGTTGGCGGGCACGCCCGCGGCGCCGCCATTGTCGATGGCCCATTGGGCGTTGGCCTTGATCCCGCCAAGCGGGAAGAAATGCACATGGGCGATGTTGCAATCGGGGTGGGCGGCCTTGTGCGCGGCGAGGTCCGAGAGCACCTCGGTCGGCTCGTAGGGCATGAGCAGCTTGGTGACGTCCATCGCGCGTTTCTGCAGCACCTTGAGCGAGGGACCCACACCGCAGGCGATGGCGAACTTGATCAGCGTCTGCAGCTTGGCTGGCCCGGCGATACCGATATGGATGGGCAGGGTGATGCCCGCCGCGTCGAGCCTGTGTGCCCATTCGATGATCGGTTTCGCATCGAAGGCGAATTGCGTGGCGATGGCCATTTCCGCGTCGGTGGTTTCCGAGAATTTCTGTTTCCAGCGCAGGGCGGCGTCGACATTGGTCCAACCACCATCGGGGTCGATGTCGCGGTTGCCTTCGGGGTGGCCGGCGACGTGCAGGCGTTTGAACCCCGCGCGGTCGAACTCGCCCGATTCCAGCAGTTGCATGGCCGAGTCGTAGTCGCCGTGCGGTGTTCTGACACCACCGGCGATCACCAGCGCCTGGTCGACGCCCGCCTCATTGGCATAGCGCGCGGTCCAGTCGTGCAGCATCGCACGATCATGGATGATGCGCGCCGGGAAATGCGGCATCGGCGCATAGCCCTCGTCGGTGAGGCGTTTGGCCGTCGCGACCATGTCGTCGATCGGCGTGCCCTCGATATGGGCGATGTAGACGCGGGTGCCGGCGGGTAGCAGGTCGCGGAAGGTCTCGACCTTCTCGGCGGTGCGCGGCATCACCTCGATCGAATAGCCATGCAGCAGCGCCTCGACCTCGCGGTTGACGGGGGGCTTGGCCGGGGTGGATCTGTCACGTGTCCTGAAGTTCAAAAGTGCCATCGCGGCCTCCCATAGCGAGCCGGGGCGCATTCACGCCCAGCCATCGTTTGCGATCAACGTCTTGATGCGGTCCTGATCGAATTCAGCGTCGAGGCGGTCGGCCTCTGTCCGGGCGACGGTGTCGGCGTCGCCCTCGACCGGGTAGGGATCGGCCTTGCGCCAATCGGCGAGATAGGCGTCGGTGCCCGCCGCGCCGGTCTTCATCGCGGCGCGGTCGATGGCCTGCTCGAACCGCTCGGGCAGTTGCACCTTGGTGCCCCGGCGCCCCTTGCCGACGATGACCTGCGCGGGGATGTCCCGCCAGTAGACGATGGTGACGTCAACCATGGCTGATTCCTTGTTCCTTGAGGCCTTGGTAAAGCAGGGGCGACATATGGCAGCGCTTGATTTCGACAGAACGGATGCGACCAGCGACGCGGGGGCAGAAGGCGACGGGGTGTGGCAATTGTGCAGTCGGCAAGGCCTCGAGGATGAGCCGCACAGTGCCGGGCCGCGATGCGGCGATTCACCGCTGGCGCAGAGGCTCATTATGCCAGCCACATCCGAATGACATCATGGCGTTGCAAAGTCGTCGGCCAACTCGCCGTGCCGGGGGGCGGCGTCATGCCGGAGGCATGCGTCCCGCATGACGATGCGCGGCGGCCTGCGGCCGTGATCCCGCGCGGGGGAGCCACGTCACCGCTCAGCTTTTGAAATGCTTCGACAGTTTCAGGCCCTGGCCCTGGTAATTCGATGCGATCCCGGCACCGTAGATCTGGTCGGGCACCTCACGCATCCGCTCGTAGACCAGGCGCCCGACGATCTGGCCGTGTTCCAGCACGAAGGGCGCCTCGTGGCAGCGCATCTCGAGCACCCCGCGCGAGCCGGCCCCGCCCGCCGCCGCGTGGCCGAAACCGGGATCGAAGAAGCCCGCGTAATGCACCCGGAATTCCCCCACCATGGCCACATAGGGGGCCATTTCGGCGGCGGTGTCGGGGGGGATATGCACAGCCTCGCGGCTGACGAGGATGTAGAAGGCGCCGGGGTCGAGGATAATATGCCCATTCTCGGCATGAACCTCTTCCCAGAAATCGGCGGGTGCGTAATGGCCGATACGGTCAAGGTCGATCACACCGGTATGCGGCTTGGCGCGATACCCTACCAGCGTTCCGGTTGCCGGGCGCAGATCCACCGAAAATCCGAGACCGTCGTCGATCACGGCGCTGCCATCGACCAGCGGGGTTTCGGCGTGCAAGGCGCGCAACGCCGCGTCGCTCAGCGTGGCGTCCCCGACGCGAAAGCGGATCTGGTTGAGCCGCATGCCCGAGCGTACCAGCACCGAAAACGAGCGTGGGCAGATCTCGGCATAAAGCGCCCCGGTATAGCCCGGTCCGACGCGATCGAACTCGACCCCGCCATCGGTGATCACGCGGGTCAGAAGATCGAGCCGGCCGGTCGAGGATTTCGCGTTCGCCACCGCCTGCACCGCGTCGGGCAGGGCAAGGCACTCCATCAGTGGCACGACATAGACACAGCCCTTTTCAAGGACGGCGCCGGGGCCAAGATCGAAGCGGTGCATCTCGAATTCCGCGAGCCGGTCGGTCACGCAGCGGCCCTTGCCGGTCAGGAACGAGGCGCGCACCCGATAGGCGACAGGGCCGAGGCGCAGGTCGAGGCTGGCCGGTTGCACCTGGTCGGGCTGAATGTCGCTCTTGGCCGACAGGCGGCCATCGGCAATCATGGCGCGCAGGCTCTGGCTGGAGAGAACACCGCTCATGCGGCATGCCCGCATAACGGCGACACCTCCGCCCGGACGGGCAGGGGCCCCATCGCGGTCGATGTATTTGTCGGATTGGTCGGGCTAGCAGGACTCGAACCTGCGACCTTCCGTCCCCCAGACGGACGCGCTACCAGGCTGCGCCATAGCCCGACGATGGCCTGTTCATACGCATTTTGCAGGCGGGAACAAGGGGCAAATCCCATTTTAATTCCCGGCCGCGTCGTTTGCGCGGCTGTCGCCGTCGAGGCGGCGCAGGCGGTCCGCGATGGCGGACAGGCGCGTCGCCAGATCCGCCGGCACAGGGGGGTGCAGTCCGGCCAGCAGGGCCAGCGCGCCGCGGGGCGCCGGCAGGGTATCGGGTGCATCCTCGGGCAGATCGGGCAGCGGGGGCAGGGCGGGCCTTGGCGGCGTATCGGGGGCCGGGGGCGCGGTCGCCGCATCCGGTGCCGTGCCTGCGTGGCCCGGGGGCGGCGCGCTGTCCGGCTCGGTTGCGGCCGTGTCAGGCATATCGGGTGTTGCCGCGTCCGGCGGTTCTGGCATGGCAAGGTCCGGGGCGGCGTCCGAAACCGTGTCCGGTGCCGGCTCGGGAGGCGTGCCGCCGCGCGGCTCGAATGCAAGGACATCGGCGCCCGTGGTCCCTGCCGTGGCCGTGTCACCGCCCTGACCGCTGTCACGCTCACTGCCTGCGTGGTCGTGCGATGGTGCCATCGCCACGACATGTGCCACCCCGTGATCGCGCAGGATCTTCTGCACGCCCTTGATGGTCATGCCCTCGTCATGCAGCAACAGCCGGATACCACCGATCAGCTTTATGTCGTCGGGCCGGTAATACCGGCGTCCGCCCGCGCGTTTGACCGGCTTGATCTGGGGAAACTTGCTTTCCCAGAAGCGCAGCACATGCGCCGGCACCTGCAGGATGTCGGCAACCTCGCTGATCGTGCGGAAGGCGTCGGCGGATTTTGCCATCAGCGGCACGTGTCCTTAACCTGTACCTTCAGACCTTGTTGCCGTTGGCGACACGGTCTTTCATCAGGTGTGAGGGTCGGAACGTCAGCACCCGGCGGGGATTGATGGGCACCTCCTCGCCGGTCTTCGGATTGCGGCCGATCCGGGCCGTCTTGTCGCGGACCGAGAACGTGCCGAACGACGATATCTTGACCTGCTCGCCCCGCACCAGCGCGTCCGACATGTGGTCCAGCACGCTTTCGACCATTTGGGATGCGTCGTTGCGGGACAACCCCACTTCGCGGAAAATCGCCTCGCTCAAATCCATCCGTGTCAGAGTCTTGTTTGCCATAATGTCCCCGTTGTTTTTCGCAGCACTGTGGCCACAAGCAATTTCCATGTCAATGTCAACACCTTGACTGACGAGGGCCGCACGCGGTTTTTTGCGCGGTTTCGGTATTTTACCACCGCAGGACGATGGCACCCCAGGCAAGACCGCCGCCGATTGCCTCGGACAAGACGAGGTCGCCAGGGCGGATGCGACCATCGGCAACCCCTACCGAAAGCGCCAGCGGGATCGAGGCCGCCGAGGTGTTGCCATGGTCCTGCACGGTGACGATGACGCGGTCCATCGGTAGGCCAAGCTTTTTGGCGGTGCCCTGGATGATCCTGATATTGGCCTGATGCGGAACGATCCAGTCAACGTCGTTCGCGGTCAACCCGGCCTTGTCGAGCGCCGCCTCGGCGGTCGAGGTCAGCTTTTCCACGGCCTGCCGGAACAGCGGATTGCCCTGCATGCGCAGCTTGCCCGACGCGCCGGTGGTCGACACGCCGCCATCGACATACAGCATCTCGCGGTAGCGCCCGTCGGAATTGAGATCCGAGGACAGGATGCCGCGATCGGCGGTCGTACCGTCGCCCTCGGCCGCGCCGAGAATCAGCGCGCCGGCGCCATCGCCGAACAGCACGCAGGTCGCGCGATCGGTCCAGTCCATGATGCGGCTGAAGGTTTCGGCACCGATGATCAGCAGCCGGTCGGCC
This sequence comes from Roseovarius tibetensis, assembly GCF_050896375.1. NCBI lineage: Bacteria > Pseudomonadati > Pseudomonadota > Alphaproteobacteria > Rhodobacterales > Roseobacteraceae > Roseovarius > Roseovarius tibetensis. The sequence continues at coordinate 51,787 of NZ_JBPBBB010000012.1, read as the reverse complement.
TGGCCCGAGACAATCAGCGCGTTGGCGGTGGTCAGCGCGTAGATGAACCCCGCGCAGACGGCCTGCACGTCGAAGCCGTAGCCCCGCGTCATGCCCAGATCGTTCTGCACCATGGTCGCGACCGACGGAAAGGTCAGATCGGGCGTCGAGGTGGCAACGATCACACCGTCGATATCATCCGGTGTCAGACCGGCATGTCGCAGCGCCGCACGCGCGGCGTTTGTCGCCAGATCCGACGTGGTCTGGCCCTCGGCGGCAAAGCGGCGGTTCTCGATGCCAGAGCGCGAGCGGATCCACTCGTCGGTCGTGTCGAGGGTCGCCTCGAAATGGGCATTGGGCACGATGCGGTCGGGCAGGTCGTGCCCGACCCCTTCGACGACGGCGCGGCGGGTCATTGGTTTTCCTTGTCGGGGGTCATCTCTGGCGGGTCGTCGGTGTCGGGCAGCGCTGCTGAGGCTACACGCGCCGCGAGCCGTTCCGTGAAGTTCGACTGACCCAGCTCGAAGGCGAGCTTGATGGCCGAGCTGACGCCGGTCTCGTCGGCCGAGCCATGTGATTTGACGACCGTTCCGTTGAGCCCGAGAAACACGCCGCCATTCGCGCGACGCGGGTCGATCCGCTTCTTCATCCGGCGCAGCGATGTCAGTGACAGGACCGAGGCGAGCCGCGACAGCATGGAATAGGCAAAGGCCTCGCGCAGCAGATCCGAGAACAGTTTGGCCGTGCCTTCGCCGGTTTTCAGCGCCACGTTGCCAGTGAACCCGTCGGTGACGATCACGTCACAGACGGTTCCGGGCAGGTCGCGCCCCTCGACGAACCCGACGAATTCGAAATCCGAGATATGCGCATTGGCCGAAATCAGGTCATAGGCTTCGCGCAACTCGGCGCGGCCCTTGTGTTCCTCGGTGCCGACATTCAGCAATCCGATGCGCGGCCGATCCAGCCCAAAGCCGTTGCGCGCGTAGGATGCGCCCATCAACGCGTATTGCACCAGATCGCGGGCGTCGGCGCGGATATCCGCCCCGCCATCGAGCATGATGTTGTGTTGTTGCGGGTTCTGGGACGGCCACATCACCGCGATCGCCGGCCGCGTGATGCCCGGCAGCTTGCGCAGGCGCAACACCGACAGCAGCATCAGTGCGCCGGTATTGCCGCAGGACACGCATACGGTCGCCTCGTTCGACTGGACCGACTGGATCGCGGACCACATCGAGGTGTTGCGACCCTGACGCGCCACCGTGCTGGGCTTGTCGTCCATGCTGACGCTGTCGGGCGCATGACGGATTTCACACCGGTCCGTCAGTTCCCTGCGCTTGGCCAGAAGCGGTGCGATCACATCCTCGGGCCCGTGAACGATATAGCCGATATCGGAATTCTTCCGGGCCGATCTGGCCATGCCGGCAACGACCGTCGCCGGCCCCTCGTCACCGCCCATCGCGTCAATCGATATTATGGTGCGTCCGGAAGGTTTCCCAGTCTGGCCTGTCGAAGCGGTCATGCGGCATGTCGCCCTTCGTCTGTTCAGGCCGCGTCTTCGTCCATCTCGATGTCGTCGACCGTGCTGACGACCTCGCGATCCGCGTAGTGACCGCAGGCGACGCAGACATGGTGCGGGCGCTTCAGCTCGCCACAGTTGGAGCACTCGTTGGGGTTCCCCGCAACGAGCGAGTCGTGGGCGCGGCGATTGTTGCGGCGCGATTTCGAAACTTTGTTCTGTTGGACAGCCATGTCTCAACCTCAATTCCAAGGGGCCGAGCGGCCCGGTTTCACGAATGTTCGCGGCTCTTAAAGCGTATGGCGCCGTTGGTTCAACCCTCCGAGCCGACGAAACCGCGAAAATACAGAGATTTGTCCCCGCGACAAGCGATTCCCGCGCAATATGGGCCCCGTCTCACTCCTTTGTGCCGAGTTTGTCGCGCAGCCCCGCCAGTCCGGCGAAGGGTTTGGTATCCTCGTCGGTCAGTGGCACGACCCCTTCGGCGGCTGCTGTCACGGGGTCCAGTTCCGCCCCGTCGCGGCGCGGCCAGGGTGGCAGCGCAAGGCTCAGCGCCTCGATCATCACGCGACGCAGGTCGATATCGTGTTCGAGCGGCTCAACCGTGTCATCCTCTGGCATCTCCATCTCGTCGCCGGGCAGATCCTCGGGCCGGTCGGCCTCGGGCGAAAAGCGCCGTGTCACCGGTTCGTCGATGCGGGTGGTCACCGGAGAGAGTGTCACCACGCAGGGCTGCACCACCGTGGCCCCCAGATCCGCGTCCAGCACCCAGTCCGGCCCGTCCGCCGTGATCCGCCCGGACAGGCGCAGCTTGCGCAGATCGGACAGGCCAAGCTCTTCGGCGATCATCCGTCGGGTGCCGGCGTCAGGCGTCAGCTCGACACTGTGCTCGCCGCGTGCGCGCAGATGCGCCACGCGCAGCACCTCGTCATTTCGCTTCGCATCGCTCATGTCGCGCCTGCTTCCTTTCTTGAACCTGCGGCCTGCATTGATATAAGCCGACGTAAGAGCCGCGCGCGGCCATGGCAAGAGGGCAGACATGACAGCTTTGATCCCCCGACTGGTCCGCAGCATGGCGCTTGTCGGTCTGTTGACCGCGACGGCATGCAGCGCGACCTACAGCAATCACGGATATGTCCCCCCAGAGCAGGACCTGCAGGCCCTCGTCGTCGGGGTGGATACCCGCGCCACCGTTGACGATGTGGTCGGCCCGCCCTCGGTGGCCGGCATGTCGCAGGACGGCGATTACTATTATGTGCGGTCGCGCAAGCGGACCTTCGGCATGTTCCGCCCGCAGGACGTCGAACGGCAGGTGCTGGCGATCTCGTTCAACGACGATGACACCATAGCCAATATCGAACGCTTCGGGTTGGAAGATGGCAACGTTGTGCCGCTGGAGCGTCGCGTGACCGACAATTCGGTGGTCAGCGACGGGTTCCTGCGGCAATTGCTGGGCAACCTTGGCAACATCAATCCCTTCGGAAACGACGACAACAGCGGATTCGGCCTTTGATCCAGTCACGCCCGTGTCATCGCATCCGTGTTAGATTGACGTGGTGGACGGAATGGCAAGGAACGAGGCGACGATGACGGGGGACGCGCGGTACGTGGCGCGACCGGCCAGTGGCCCGGACGATGTGCGGCGGGCGCAGGCTCTGCGGGCCCAAGGGTTCGGGCGGCCGGGCGGCACGGATCACGATGGTTTCGACGACATCTGCATGCATGTCCTGATCGAGGAGCGGACGACGGGCCGGCTTGTCTGCTGTTTCCGGGTCATGATCCTGACCGGTGGGTGCGACATCGCGCAAAGCTATTCGGCGCAATTCTACGAACTGTCCGCCCTTGGCGAATTCGACGGCAGGATGGCCGAGGTCGGCCGTTTCTGCATCGCGCCGGACCTGCACGATCCCGACATCCTGCGCGTCGCCTGGGCGGCGCTGACGCGGCTGGTGGATGACGAGAGCATCGAGATGCTGTTCGGCTGCTCGTCCTTCAAGGGGGTGCGGGCCGACACCTATCTCGATGCCTTCGCCATGCTGCGCGAGCGGCATCTTGCGCCGCCGGAATGGGGGCCGCGTGTCAAGGCGCCCCGCGTGTTTCGCTTTGCGCAAAAGCTTCGGCGCTATCGTCCCGATCTGAAACAGGCGATGCGGCACATGCCGCCGCTGCTGCGCACCTACCTTGTGATGGGCGGATGGGTCAGCGATCACGCGGTGATCGACCGCGAGCTGGACACCCTGCATGTGTTCACCGGGGTCGAGGTCGGCGCGATCCCGGATCGGCGCAAGCAGGCGTTACGGGCCCTTGCCGGCTGAGCGGTCTTGACGCTGGCGGGGCGTCGGGATAGCCCGCCGCCATGGCACGCGCACCCCTTCTGCAACTCAACGACATATCGCTTACATTCGGCGGTGCACCACTGTTCAGCGATCTGTCGCTGGTGGTGCAACCGGGCGACCGCGTCGCGCTCGTGGGGCGCAACGGGTCGGGTAAATCGACCCTGATGAAGGTGATGGCCGGGCTGGTCGAGGCCGATCGCGGAGACCGCATCGTGACCCCCGGCACGACCGTCGGCTACATGGAACAAGAACCCGCGATGGAAGGGTTCGCCACGCTGGGCGATTTCGCTATGAGCGAGTTGGACGAGGGCGAGATGTACCGCGTTGAGATGGCCGCCGAGGGGCTGAAGTTCGACCCCGCGCGCCCGGTCGAGACCGCCTCGGGCGGCGAGCGCCGCCGCGCCGCACTTGCCAAGCTGATGGCGGAATCGCCTGAATTGATGCTGCTGGACGAGCCGACCAACCATCTCGATATCGAGGCGATCGCGTGGCTGGAGGACCAGCTGAAAAGCACCCGCAAGGGATTCGTCCTGATCAGCCACGACCGCGCGTTTCTACGTGAGCTTAGTCGCGCAACCCTATGGATCGACAGGGGAATGACGCGTCGACAGGAGCGCGGGTTCGAGCATTTCGAGGAATGGCGCGACAAGGTCTGGGAAGAAGAGGATCAGCAGCGCCACAAGCTGGATCGCAAGATCAAGGCCGAGGCCCGCTGGGCCGTCGAGGGGATCAGTGCGCGGCGCAAGCGCAATCAGGGCCGGGTGCGCAACCTGCAGGAATTGCGCGCCGAACGCGCCTCGCAGGTGCGCCGGCAGGGCACCGCGGCGATGGCGCTGGAACAGGGCCCGTCCTCGGGGCGCAAGGTCATCGAGGCCGACGGGATTTCGAAGCGTTACGACGATCTGGTGATCCTGCGAGAGTTCAGCATCCGCATTCTGCGCGGCGAGCGTGTGGCCTTTGTCGGCCCCAACGGCGTGGGCAAAACGACCCTGCTGAAGATGCTGATGGGCGAGGTGCCGCCCGATACCGGCACCGTGACGCATGGCACAAACCTTGTGCCGGCGGTATTCGACCAGGCGCGCGCGCGCCTGGCCCCCGACATGACATTGTGGGATAGCCTCACGGGCGACCCGGACATGCGCGTTTCGGGTCAGGCCGACCAGGTGATGGTGCGCGGCCAGCCACGGCATGTGATGGGCTATCTCAAGGATTTCCTCTTTGACGAACGGCAGGTGCGCGCCCCCGTCCGGTCGCTGTCGGGCGGCGAGAAGGCGCGGCTGCTGCTGGCCAAGCTGATGGCGCGCGAAAGCAACCTTCTGGTGCTCGACGAGCCGACCAACGATCTGGATATCGAGACCCTCGACCTGTTGCAGGAACTGCTGGACGACTATGACGGCACGGTGCTGCTGGTCAGCCATGACCGCGATTTTCTGGACCGCGTCGCGACAACGACCATCGCGATGGAGGGCGACGGCACCGCCACCGCCTATGCCGGCGGGTGGACCGATTACAGGGCGCAACGCGGCGCGGATACGGCCCCCAGCCATCCGGCGAACGCCCCCAGATCCAGCCATGCCAAACCCCAGACCAAGGCGCGCCCCGCGCAACAGAAGCTCAGCTTCAAGCAAAAGCACCGGCTGGAAGAATTGCCCAAGGAAATCGGGCAGCTGGAGGCCGAGATCGCCAAGCTTGAGGACTTGCTGGCAGATCCCGATCTTTTCTCGCGCGACCCGGTGAAGTTTCGCAAGGCCACCGAGGCGCTGACCGCCCGTCAGACCGCAAAAGACAAGGCCGAGGAAGAGTGGCTGTCGCTGGCCGAAAAGGCAGAGGCCGAGGGTTGATTTCGCTGTAGACCGTCGATTTTCGCGATTATGTTTCGCCGCATGACGTCAGAGAATCGCAGCCTTCGGGACCGCATCAGACTATTATATGATGGGCGCAGCAAGCGCGCGACGCGCTTTCGCTACGCGCTGCTGATCTTTGATGCGGCCAGCATCGTTTTTTTCCTTGCCACCGCGACATTGCCGCTGACCCCGGCGCTGATCGCCGTCGATGTCGTGATTGCGATGCTGATCCTTGGTGATTTCATCTGCCGTTTCTGGATTGCCGAGAACAAACCCCGGCACTTGCGACAGATCTACGTGCTGGTCGACCTTGTGGTGCTGGTCTCGCTGATCGCGGCCCCGTTCCTGGGCCAGCAATTTGCGGCGCTGCGGCTGTTGCGGGCGCTACGACTGGTGCATTCGTATCACCTGCTCAAGGATCTGCGGCGCGACATGCGCTTTTTCCGGCTGCACGAGGATGCGATCGTCGCGGCGGTCAACCTGCTGGTCTTCATCTTCACGATGACGGCGGTCGTGTTGCTGCTGCGTGGGGGGCGTGAACACGGGCTCGAAACCTACGTGGACGCGCTCTACTTCACCGTGACCACGCTGACCACGACCGGTTATGGCGATATCCTGATGACCACGTCCGCGGGGCGGCTGCTGGCCGTGGCGATCATGGTGATCGGCGTGGGGCTGTTCCTCAGCCTCGCGCGCGCGATCTTCACGCCCGCCAAGGTCCGCCATAAATGCCCGGACTGCGGGCTGATGAAGCATGACCCCGATGCGATCCATTGCAAGCATTGCGGGCTGGAGCTGAAGATCGAGACCGAGGGCGCGTAGCGAGAAAAAGACGCGGCGTCGGCAGCCCCGACGCGATACGAGGCCACAGGCCGCCGCGCCCCTCACTGCATCCGCAGCGCGCCGTCCAGCCGGATCACCTCGCCGTTGAGATACCCGCATTCAACGACGAACCGCGCCAGTCGCGCGTATTCTTCCGGATGCCCCAGGCGCTTTGGAAAGGTCACTTCGGCCGCGAGGCTGTCCTGAACCTCTTGCGGCAGACCACGCATCATCGGCGTGGCGAAGATGCCCGGTGCGATGGCCATGACGCGGATGCCCTCACGAGTCAGATCGCGGGCCATGGGCAGGGACAACCCGACGATCCCGCCCTTGGACGCGGCGTAGGCCGCCTGGCCCTTCTGCCCCTCGAAGGCGGCGATCGAGGCGGTGTTGACGATGACCCCGCGCGCGCCGTCCGGATCGGGCGTGTTGCCGGCCATCTCGGCCGCCGCCAACCGGGCGACGTTGAACGTCCCGACAAGGTTGATGTCGATGGCCTGTCGAAACAGGCCGAGATCGTGTGGCCCGTCACGGCCCAGCGTCTTGGCCCCCGGGGCGATGCCGGCGCAATTGATGGCCACGGTGATGCGCCCCATGGCGGCTTTTGCCCCGGTGATGGCAGCGGCGACAGAGGCTTCGTCGGTCACGTCCGTTTCGACGAATGTCGCGTCGATCTCGGACGCCACATCCTCTCCGCGCGCCGTATCCCGGTCGAGCAGCGTCACCTGTGCGCCGCAGGCGCGAAAATGTCGTGCCGCGGCCTCGCCCAGACCCGACGCTCCCCCGGTAATGATTGCCGCCGTGTCCTCGATGCGCATGATTGCCTCTTTGTCTGCAAATGAACACATGTTCAGATACCGGGCGCGGCGCAGGCTGTCAAACCGACCGCGCGTGCCCGAGATCCGCCATCCGACGCGTGCGGGGCGTGGCGTTTCCCGACCCGGCCCTCGCCGGCCCTTGGTCGCACGCGCCACGCCGACACGGACCAACAGAAATGGCCCCCCGCGTCCACTGACCACCTTTCATTTTGCCAGCCGGACGCTTATGCCGAGGTCGATACTGCATCCACGACGTCGGAGCCATGCCATGACCACAGACGCCACCCATGCCGGCATTTACGGACTTGATCGCTGGGGGCAGGGGTATTTCGACGTGCTGGATAACGGCGATGTCGCCCTGAAGAATCCGCTTTCGCCAGACGCGCCGGCCGTCAGCCTGCCCGAGATCATCCGGGATCTGGAAAAACGCGGCATCCAGACGCCGATGATCCTGCGGGTGGGCTCGTATCTGGAACACGCGATCGGGCAGATCAATCACAGCTTTCTCGACGCGATCGCGCGTTCGGGGTATCGCGGCACGTATCGTGGCGTCTTTCCGATCAAGGTGAACCAGCAGGCGCAGGTTGTCGACCGGATCGTGGAATACGGCCGGGCCTTTGATTTCGGGCTCGAGGCCGGATCGAAACCCGAACTGGTGATCGCGTTGGCGCACAAGTTGCCGAAAGATGCGCTGATTGTGTGCAACGGCGTCAAGGACACCGAATTCGTGAGCCTTGCGATCCAGTCGCGCAAGCTGGGATTCAACACCGTGATCGTGCTGGAAAGCGTCATGGAAGTGGACACCGTGATCGAGGCGAGCCGCACGCTGGGGCTTGATCCGATGCTTGGCGTCCGGGTGAAGCTGACCAACCAGATCGGCGGCAACTGGGCGGCGAGTTCGGGGGACCGTTCGACCTTCGGGATGAATACCGCGCAACTTGTCGACGTGATCGACAAGCTGCGCGAGGCGGGGTTGCTGCATTGCCTGATGCTGCAGCATTCGCATCTGGGCAGCCAGGTGCCCGATGTGAACGATGTGCGCCGCTCGGTCGGTGAGGCGTGCCGCTATTTCAGCGAGCTGACCGCCGAGGGCGCGCCGCTGACCCATCTGGACCTTGGCGGCGGTCTGGGGTTCGATTACACCGGCGAGAAGAAGGCCGCGGCCAATTCCATCAATTACAGCGTGTCGGAATATTGCACCAACATCGTCGAGACCGTCGGCTATGCCATGGACGAGGCCGGCATCGACCACCCGACGCTGATCACCGAAAGCGGGCGCGCGGTGGCCGCGTCCTCGTCGATGCTGATCTTCAACGTGCTGGAGGCAACGCTGTTCGATGCGAGCGAGGCACCCGATGCCGAGCCGGGCGACTTTCACCATGTCACCGACCTGATCGCCGTCGGCGAGTATCTCAAACCCGACCGTCTGCGCGAATGTCTCAATGATGCCGCCTTTTACCGCAACGAGATGCGGGCACTGTTCCGGCGCGGCCAGATCGGCATCCGGCAGATGGCCCGGACCGAGAAGATCTATCGCCACCTCATGGCCCGGATCAAGGCGGTCGCCGCCAGCGACGACAGCGCATCGAGCATCGAGGACGAGCTGGAAAAGCTGGCCGACATCTATCACTGCAATTTCTCGCTGTTCCAGTCGTTGCCGGATGTCTGGGCGATCGGCCAGTTGCATCCCCTGATGCCGCTTCAGATGCTCGACCAGAGGCCGACGCGCCGCGCTATGTTGTCCGACATCACCTGCGACAGCGACGGCAAGGTCGACAGCTTCATTCTGGATGAGGGCACGTCGCCATCGCTGCCGGTGCATGATCTGCCCGAGGACCGACCCTATCACATGGGCGTCTTCTTCATCGGCGCCTACCAGGAGACGCTGGGGGATCTGCACAACCTTTTCGGCGACACAAACGTGGTCACGATAGACTTGCGTGACGACGCCGGCTTCGATTTGCTGCACGAGCAGGAAGGTGACACCATCGCCGAGGTGCTGTCCTATGTCGAGTATGATCCGAACGACTGCGTTGCCGCGTTCCGCAAGCTCGTGGACGGCGCCATCTCGGCCGGCACGATCAGCGTCGAGGAACGGCGCCCGCTGATGGCCGCCTATCGTGACAGCATCAACGGCTATACATACTACGAATAGCGCGCAACATACCGAGGGGACAAAGATCATGGGCACAACACTCGTAATCGGCGCCGGCGGCGTCAGCCATGCGGCCGTCCACAAGATGGCGATGAACGCGGATATCTTCACGCATGTCGCGCTGGCCAGCCGCACAAAGTCCAAATGCGACGCCATCGCCCGTTCCGTGAAAGAGCGTGTCGGGGTGGAGATCGACACCTATGCGCTTGACGCGATGGACGTGTCGGCGACAGTTGATCTGATCCGCCGGACCGGCGCCGAACTGTTGGTCAATCTGGCCTTGCCGTACCAGGATCTCAAGCTGATGGATGCCTGTCTCGAGGCCGGGTGCCATTACCTTGATACCGCGAATTACGAACCCGAAGACGAGGCCAAGTTCGAATACAGGTGGCAATGGGCCTATGCTGACCGGTTCCGCGCGGCGGGGCTGGTGGCGATTCTGGGGTCGGGGTTCGATCCGGGTGTGACCAGCGTGTTCGCCACGTGGCTGAAGAAACACAAGCTGGACACGATCCGACAGATCGACGTACTCGACGCCAATGGCGGCTCGAACGATCAGGCCTTCGCCACCAACTTCAACCCCGAGATCAATCTGCGCGAGGTGCTGCAGGACGCGAAGCACTGGGAAGACGGCGACTGGCAGGTGACGCCGGCGATGACCCACAAGGTCGAGTTCGACTTTCCGGGCATCGGGCCGAAGACCATGTACCTCATGTATCACGAAGAGCTTGAAAGCCTCAGCACGCATTTCCCCGAGATCGGGCGCGCGCGCTTCTGGATGACCTTCGGCGACGCCTACATCACGCATGCCAAGGTCTTGCAGAATGTCGGCATGACGCGGATCGATCCGGTGGTGCATAACGGTGTCGAGATCGTGCCCATCCAGTTCCTCAAGACGCTGCTGCCCGATCCCGGCGGTCTTGCCGGCGAGACCAAGGGCAAGGCCTGCATCGGCGACATCGTGACCGGCGCGGCCAAGGACGGCACGGGCGAGAAAACCTTCTACATCTACAACATCTGCGATCACGAGGACTGCTATGCAGAGGTCGGCAGCCAGGCGGTGTCTTACACAACGGGCGTTCCGGCGATGATCGGGGCGGCGCAGGTGCTGAAAGGCAACTGGAATACGCCCGGCGTCTGGAACATGGAACAACTGGACCCGGACGATTTCATGGACATGTTGAACGACAACGGTTTGCCGTGGCATGTCAAGGAACTGTCCGGCCCGGTCGACTTCTAGAGTGGTACAAGGGGTCGGAGGAATGTCCCAGATGATGCAAACCCAGGCCGGAGATGCCGGGGCGTTCCGGCGGTTCGACCTGTCGCGCGTGCCGTCGCCCTGTTTCGTGATCGACGCAGCCGCGGTCGAACGCAACCTTCAGGTGCTGGCCGACGTGGGCGAGCGGTCCGGCGCGCGCATGCTCAGCGCGCTCAAGGCGTTCTCGATGTTCTCGCTGGCGCCGCTGGTACGGTCGTATCTGTCGGGCACTTGCGCCAGCGGGCTGTACGAGGCCCGTCTCGGCCGCGAGGAATATGGCGGCGAGGTCACGACCTTTTCCACCGGCTACAAGGACCGCGAAATCGACGAGATCATCGCGCTGAGCGATCACCTGATCTTCAACAGCCCGGCCCAGAAGGACCGTTTCTCGGCGCGCGCCGCGGCGCACGGCGTATCGGTGGGGCTGCGCATCAATCCCCAGCATGCCGAGGGCGAGGTGCCCAAGTACGATCCCTGCCAGCCCGGTTCGCGTCTTGGCGTGCCGGTCTCGGACCTGACCGAGGCTGCGATGGACGGTGTCGAGGGCGTGCACATGCATACCCTGTGCGAACAGGGGTTCGAGCCCTTGCGCCGCACGTGGGAGGCCGTCGAGCCCGCGATCGCGCCGTTCATGGCGCAACTGAAATGGATCAACCTCGGCGGCGGGCATCACATCACGCGGGATGATTACGACCGCGAGGCGCTTATCGCCCTCATCCGTGACATCCGCGCGCGTCACGGGGTCGAGGTCTACCTGGAGCCGGGCGAGGCGGTGGCGCTGGATGCGGGAATCCTCGTGGGCGAAATCCTGGATCTCTTCGAGAACGGAGTACAGGTGGCGATCACAGACATTTCCGCCACCTGCCACATGCCCGACGTGATCGAGGCGCCCTATCGACCGGCCTTGCTGCACGAGGCCGAGGCGGGACAGACCTACCGGCTGGGCGGACCGTCCTGTCTGGCGGGCGACATCATCGGTGATTACACGTGGCGCGATCCGGTGCGGCCCGGACAGCGCATCGCGTTTCTCGATCAGGCGCATTACTCGATGGTCAAGACCAACACCTTCAACGGCGTGCCCCTGCCATCTATCGCGATCTGGGACAGCCGGACCGACGACCTGCGCATCGTGCGCGAGTTCGGATACGGAGATTTCAAGGAACGCCTGTCATGAGTGATTTCCTGGACAGCGAACTGACCCCGGACGAGCGGCGCGACGACGCGTTGTTCCGGGTGATCCCGGTGCCGCTGGAGCGTACGGTATCGTATGGGTCGGGCACTGCGCGTGGTCCCGCCGCGATCCTCGCGGCCTCGAACGAGCTTGAGCGGATCTGCGCGGGCAAAGAGCCGTGCCGCGCCGGGATCGTCACCGAAGCGGCGCTCGACTGCGCGGGTCCGATGCCCGACGTGATGGCGCGTCTGGCCGCGCGCACCGAAGCGGCCGCGCGCGCGGGCCGGATTCCGGTTACCCTGGGTGGAGAGCATTCGCTGACATACGGGGCCGTGACGGGCATTGCGCGTGCGCTCGGCCAGCCGGTGGGTGTCGTACAGATCGATGCTCATGCCGATCTGCGCGTGGCCTATGAGGGCGAGGTGCATTCGCATGCGTCGGTGATGCACCTGCTGGCCGAGGATGGCGTGCGGCTGGCCCAGTTCGGGGTACGCGCCTTGTGCCGCCAAGAGGTCGAGAGCCGCGACCGCAACGGTGTCTTCTGGCGCGATGCAGAGGATCTGGTGACAGACCGTGTGCACCGGATCGAACTGCCCGTGGATTTTCCCGACCTGATCTATGTCTCGTATGATCTCGACGGGCTGGACCCCTCGCAGATGCCTGCCACTGGCACGCCGGTGCCGGGGGGGCTGGACTTCTACCAGTCGCTTCATATCGTCGAAAGCGCGCTGGAGGGCCGTAAGTGCGTCGGCATGGACGTGGTAGAGCTGGCCCCCGACGGCAAGGCAGCCTGGGATTTCACGGCAGCGCAGGTCACGTACCGCCTGATGGCAGCCTGCGTGTGACAGGCGGTTTCAGTCGCCGGTGATGTCACCCGCGTCCGACAAAGGGCATGTTGGTCGCCATGATCGTGGCAAACTGCATGTTCGCACCGTCGGGCAGGCTGGCCATCTGGTAGACGGTGTCGGCCACCACTGATACATCCATGACCGCCTCGGGGCGGATCGACCCGTCGGCCTGTGTCACCCCGTCCGCCATGCTGGCGGTCATTTCGGTGACGGCGTTTCCGATATCGACCTGTCCGCAGGCGATCCCGTACGGGCGCCCGTCCAGCGACAGGCTGCGCGTGATCCCGGTCACCGCGTGTTTGGATGCCGTATAGGCGATCGAGCCCGGACGCGGTGCGTGTGCCGAGATCGAGCCGTTGTTGATGATCCGCCCGCCCTGCGGGTCTTGGGCCTTCATTCTGGCGAAGGCCGCGCGCGCGCAGTTGAAGACACCGTTGACGTTGACGTCGACCACGGCGCAGAAATCCTCGGGCACGATCTCGTCGGGCGTCGCCGCGCCAAGGTTGCGACCGGCATTGTTGAAGACCGCGTCGATCCGGCCCCAGTGTCGGGCGGCCCGCGCGAAGGTGGCATCGACCTGCGCGGCGTCGGTCACGTCGCAGGGCAGGACAAGCGCCGCCTCGGCACCGTCCGCAGCGTCGATCAGCGTGTCCTCGCGCCGGCCCAGAAGCCCGACGCGCCAACCTTTGCCAAGGAAGTGCCGCGCAGTGGCCCGGCCGATGCCACTGCCCGCGCCGGTGATGATGATCGTTTTCGGCGCGCTCATCCGCGTCTCCTTTCAAGGTGCAAGTTTCAATCCGGCATCGGTATCGGCCCGACATCGTCGGGCACCTGGTAGCCGCGCCGCACCGCGGGGCGCGCGGCAAGGTCACGGTACCAGCGCAGCACATTGGGAAACGCGCGCAGGTCCACGGTATGCCATTCATGCCGCGCCACCCAGGGAAAGATCGCCATGTCGGCGATCGAATAGTCCGGCGCGACGTAGGCGCGATCCGCAAGGTGGTGGTCGAGCACGCCGTAAAGCCGCTGCGTCTCGCCCGCGAAGCGGTCCTCGGCGGGCTGCGACAGCCCCTTGTTGAAGTGCAGAAAGAAATGCGCCTGTCCCAGTATCGGCCCGAAGCCGCCCATCTGCCACATCAGCCACTGCATGACCTCCGTGCGGGCGATCAGGTCGCCGGGCAGGAAATGCCCCGTGCGTTCGGCAAGATAGACAAGGATCGCGCCGGATTCGAAGATCGACAGGCCCGTATCATGATCGACGATGGCAGGGATCTTGTTGTTGGGCGACACCCTCAGGAAATCCGGTGTGTGCTGCGCGCCCGCGCCAATGTCGATCGGGATGGCCGTGTATGGCATGTCCAGTTCTTCAAGCATGATGGAGACCTTGCGCCCGTTCGGCGTGCTCCACGTGTAAAGGTCGATCATGTGGTCTGTTCTCCATCGCTCGGAATATGTGGACGGTGCCAGATATCATCAGCGGGGTCCACAGCCACGCGCGACCGGCGCCCGACGACTGCGCCCGACGACCGCGCGGGGCAGGGCGCCGGGACCAGTCGGTCGACACGCGGGTGGTCCATGCTAGCTCAACGCCAGTCAAAGGAGAATCGCATGTCCCTACTCGTCCTCGTCTTCGCGACCGGCGTGATCTTCCTGCTCGCCGATGCAGTGATGCTGTCGACCGTGATGAAACCCCTCTTCGCCCGGCATCTTGGCGACAGTTTGCTTGATGGCATCCGCCCCCTGCCGGCCGCATTGTTCTATGTCATCTACATGGCGGGCGTCATCTGGTTCGCGGCCTGGCCCGCGCTGCGCGACGGCACGCCATCCACGGCCCTCGTCAACGGCGCGATCCTTGGGTTCGTCGCCTACGGCACGTACGAGCTTACCAGCTGGACGGTGATGCGCGACTGGCATCCGTCGATGGTGGCCGCCGACATGGTCTGGGGTGCCACCGTCACAGCGATATCGGCATGGGGCGGGGTGGTGGCCGCGCGTGCGATCAGTTGATCGCAGGACCGGCGCCGCCGCCGGGTCCGCATCATGTGTCGTTTCTGCGTGACCGGCTGTGTCGCCCACTGTCACCATCCCGACCGCACAGGTCGATGACTGTCCCCGCCGCTATCCGGCGACGGGGCCACGCGTGCGCGAGGTTCAGCCGATGCGATAATTCGGCGACTCGCGGGTGATCTGCACGTCGTGCACGTGACCTTCCTTGAGCCCTGCCCCGGTGATGCGGACGAACTTGCAGTTGTGGCGCATTTCCTCGACCGTGGCACAGCCGGTATAGCCCATGGCGGCGCGCAGGCCCCCGACAAGCTGATGGATCACCGTTCCCGATGCCCCCTTGTAGGGCACCTGTCCCTCGATGCCCTCGGGCACGAGCTTGTCGCTGGCCGCATCCGCCTGGAAATACCGGTCGGCGGACCCGCGTGCCATCGCCCCGAGGCTGCCCATGCCGCGATAGGACTTGAACGAGCGGCCCTGGTAGAGGATCACCTCGCCCGGCGCCTCGTCGGTGCCGGCCAGCATCGAGCCGACCATCGCGCAGGAGGCACCGGCGGCGATCGCCTTGGCAAAATCCCCCGAGAACTTGATGCCGCCATCCGCGATGACGGGCACGTCGCCGGCGACCTCGGCGCAGTCCATCACGGCGGTCATCTGCGGCATTCCGACCCCGGCCACCATGCGCGTCGTGCAGATGCTGCCCGGCCCGATACCCACCTTGACCGCGTCGGCCCCCGCTCCGATCAGCGCGCGCGTGGCCTCTGCCGTGGCGACGTTTCCGGCCACGATCTGCACGTCGTTGGACAGCTTCTTGAGCCGTTCAACAGCCTGCGACACGCCTTCGGAATGTCCATGCGCGGTATCGATCACGATCATGTCCACGCCAGCCTCGACCAGCGCCTGACTGCGCTCGAACCCGGCATCGCCCACGGTCGAGGCGGCGGCGACGCGCAACCGCCCCAGCCCGTCCTTGCAGGCCGTCGGGTTGAGCACCGCCTGTTCCGTGTCCTTGAGTGTCAGCAATCCGGTCAGCTTGCCGGCGGCATCGGTCACCAACAGCTTTTCGATGCGGCGCGCCTTCATCAGGCTCTTGGCCTCTTCGCGATCGGCAGGCTCCTGCAGGATCGCAAGGCGGTCGCTGGTCATCATCACGCGCACCGGTGTCGCGTCATCCTCGGCGAAGCGCATGTCGCGATTGGTGACAATGCCCACGACGCGGCCGGTCTCGTCGACGACAGGGAATCCGGTGACGCGGTAACGCTCCTGCAGGGCCTTGGCGTCGGCCAGCGTCTGATCCGCGCGCAGGGTTATGGGATTGTAGACGATGCCCGATTCGAACCGCTTGACGCGGCGCACCTCGAGGGCCTGCTGCTCGATCGTGAGATTGCGGTGGATCACCCCCATGCCGCCCGACTGCGCCATGCTGATCCCCATGCCCGACTCGGTTACCGTATCCATCGCCGAGGACAGAAGCGGGATGTTGAGGTCGATGGACCGTGTAACCCGCGTGCGCGTATCCGCACTGCCGGGCAGCACGTTCGATGCCGCGGGCACCAGCAATACATCATCAAAGGTGAGCGCCTCGCGAATCTCCATTCCGGTTCTCCATGGATGTCTCGTTTGGCACGTCCCTATTGCATGGATGATGCTACGGCGAAAGGGTCATTCGGGCCTCGTGCCACGCGATGACACGGTATCGTGTTGTCGGTGGCGCTGTCCGCAGGCGCGGCGGCAAGACCGTGGCGCGCGCTTGACTTTCGCCGTGTCGGCGGTCATATCCACGTCAACCGACATTTCCTGCCGCGTGAGCAGCACGGTCCCCGCATGGCGGGGCGTTCCTTATGAAATGTCGCGGATATGTTCCCAAGATCACGCGTGGGGCCAGACATCTGTCGTGATGTGCGGAACATGCTGTCCCGTTCATGCACATCAGGTGCAACCACGACGAACGGGCGACCGCGACGGTACGCCCCGGAAGGATACGTTTTGAACCTTTTCGACGAAATGGGCCTGCCCCAATCGCTGACCCGCAAGCTTGCCAATACCGGCATCACCGAGCCGACGCCGATCCAGACCCACGCCATCCCGCATGCCCTGAACGGGCATGACGTGATGGGGCTGGCGCAGACCGGCACCGGCAAGACCATGGCCTTTGGCCTGCCACTGGTGACCGCACTGATGGAGGATTCGGGCCAGCCGGCGCCGAAATCCGTGCGCAGCCTGATCCTCGCCCCGACGCGCGAGCTTGCCGGGCAGATCCGCGATGCGCTGCTGCCGCTGGTCAAGGACAGCCCGATCAAGATCAACCTCGTCGTCGGCGGCGCCTCGATCAATCCGCAGATCAAGCGGCTGGAGCGGGGCACCGATATCCTTGTCGCCACGCCGGGTCGCTTGCTTGACCTGATCGACCGTCGGTCGCTGCGGCTGGATGCGGCAAAATTCCTGGTGCTGGACGAGGCCGACCAGATGCTTGACCTCGGCTTCATCCACGCGCTTCGCCGGATCGCGGGGCTGCTGCCTGCCGAACGTCAGACCATGCTGTTTTCGGCCACCATGCCAAAGCAGATGGAAGAGATCGCCGCGTCCTACCTGACCCACCCGAAGCGTGTCGCGGTCAGCCCGCCGGGCAAGGCGGCCGACAAGGTCACGCAAGAGGTGCATTTCATCGCCAAGGCGGCCAAGCCCGACCTTCTGATCGAATGCCTTGGCGCGCACAAGGGCGAACTGGCGCTTGTGTTCGGCCGTACCAAGCACGGCTCGGACAAGCTGGCGCGCAAGCTTGAAGGGGCCGGGTTCGCGGTCGCCGCGATCCACGGCAACAAGAGCCAGGGACAGCGTGAACGCGCGCTTCAGGCGTTCCGCGACGGACGGGTCAAGGTGCTTGTCGCCACCGATGTGGCGGCACGCGGCCTCGACATTCCGGACGTCAAGCATGTCTACAATTTCGAGCTGCCCAACGTGGCCGACAATTACGTGCACCGCATCGGGCGCACCGCGCGGGCCGGACGTGACGGCGCCGCCATCGCGTTTTGCGCGCCCGAAGAGATGGGCGAGCTGAAAGACATCCAGAAGGTTCTGGGCATGACCATCCCCGTGGCGTCGGGTCGTCCGTGGGAAGTGCTGCCCGACCCGGCCGCCAAGAAACCCGCAGGCTCTGGCGGACCGCGCCGGCGTGGTGGCGGCGGTGGCGGTGGCACCGGCAAGCCGCAGGGCAAGTCCGGCGGCGGCCGTCGGCGGCGCGGCGGCGGTGGTGGCGCGCGCGCGAACGCAGCCTAAGCGGAAGGGCGGAGCGGCCTGAGCACCGTTCAGGCTGCGCCCCGGCGCGGTACGCAGCGCTGCTCTTCCTCGTCCGTCCCGGGTGATCCCGGCCCGCATCACCTAGCGCTGATCGGGCGGGGTTGCCTCGACTGCCAGTTCCTGCGCCATCTCGTCGAGACCCCGCACCTGCGTCTGTTTCTCGCCAAGGCGGCGAACAGACAGCGTGCGCTCCGCTACTTCGCGCCCGCCGCAGGCCAGGATCACGGGCACCTTGCCGACGGAATGCTCACGCACCTTGTAGTTGATCTTTTCGTTGCGGGTGTCGGCCTCGGCGCGGATGCCAAGGGCGGTCAAGGCTGCTGTCACCTCGTGAACATAGTCATCGGCATCCGAGGTGATCGCGGCCACCACGACTTGACGCGGCGCCAGCCAGAAGGGCAGGCGGCCTGCGTGTTCCTCGATCAGGATGCCGATGAACCGCTCGAAGCTGCCAAGCGTCGCACGGTGCAGCATGTAGGGCCGGTGCTTGGCCCCGTCCTGTCCGATATAGGTGGCGTCGAGCCGTTCTGGCAGGTTCGAATCCACCTGCAGCGTGCCGCATTGCCAGTCGCGGCCGATGGCGTCGGTCAGCGTGAATTCCAGCTTTGGCCCGTAGAACGCGCCCTCGCCCTCAAGCAGCTCGTAGGTGTAACCGGCCGCCCGGCACGCATCGCCAAGCGCCTTTTCCACGAAATCCCAGCTTTCGTCGCTGCCGATGCGTTTCTCGGGGCGGGTCGACAGCTTGATCGTCCAGTCGTGAAAACCAAGATCGCCATAGATCCGCGACAGGAAGTCGATGAAGCGGGCGGTCTCGCCCTCGATCTGGTCCTCGGAACAGAAGATGTGGCCGTCATCCTGCGTGAAGCCGCGCACCCGCATGATGCCGTGCAGAGCGCCCGATGGTTCGTACCGCGCACACGAACCGAACTCGGCCATGCGCAGCGGCAGGTCGCGGTAGGATTTCAGGCCCTGATTGAAGATCTGCACGTGACAGGGGCAGTTCATCGGTTTGAGCGCGTTCACGGCCTTTTCGCGGGCGTGTTCCTCGTCGACCTCGACGATGAACATGTGATCCTGGTACTTGTCCCAGTGACCCGACGCCTCCCACAGCTTGCGGTCCACCACTTGCGGGGTGTTGACCTCGACATATCCGCCGCGCTGCTGCTGGCGGCGCATGTAGTCCTGCAGGGTGGTGTAGATGCTCCAGCCGTTGGGGTGCCAGAAGATCTGGCCCGGCGCCTCTTCCTGCATGTGAAAGAGGTTCATCTCGCGGCCCAGCTTGCGGTGATCGCGGCGCTCGGCCTCTTCAAGAAAGTTCAGATATGCCTTCAACCTGTCGCGGTTCTGAAAGGCCACGCCGTAGATGCGTTGCAGCATCGGGCGGCTGCTGTCACCGCGCCAATAGGCGCCCGCGACGCTCATGAGCTTGAACGCGTCGGCCGGCACCTGTCCGGTATGCTGCAGGTGCGGGCCACGGCACAGATCCTGCCAGTCCCCGTGCCAGTACATGCGCAGCGGCTCGTCGCCGGGGATCGCCTCGATCAGCTCGACCTTGAAGGGCTCGCCCTTGGCCTCGTAATGCGCGATCGCCCGGTCGCGGTCCCAGACCTCGGTGGTGACCGAGTCGCGGGCCGCGATGATCTCTTTCATCTTCGTCTCGATGCGGCCCAGATCCTCGGGGGTGAACGGCTCTGCCCGGTCGAAATCGTAATACCAGCCGTTCTGGATCACCGGCCCGATGGTGACCTTCACCTCGGGCCAGATCTCTTGCACCGCGCGGGCCATGATATGCGCCAGATCGTGCCGGATCAGTTCCAGCGCGGGGGCCTCGTCCTTCATCGTGTTGATGGCGATGGCGGTATCGCGGGAGATCGGCCATTGAAGGTCCCAGTGTTGCCCGTCGACCTGCGCCGAAATCGCCTTTTTCGCCAGCGAGGTCGAGATATCAGCCGCCACCTCGGCCGGGGTCACGCCAGCCGGATAGCTGCGCGCATTGCCATCGGGAAATGTCAGGGAGATGTCGGTCATGGTGCCGGCTCCTCGTCGGTTTGGCGCCTACGAAACGCCCGGTTGCGGGTATGCTGCCTAATGCCCCGCGCAGGGCGCGGCGTCAAGAGGCGCGGGGCGTGTATACCACGGTATGGAATTAACCTGCTGACACGGCAGGAAAAAACCGTTGGATCCGTCGTGAATGGGGGCTATACCGTCGGTCAAGCTCCGCGCGCGGCAATCGCGCGTCGGGACATCCCGAAGATACGTACCCAAGGAGGCAAGACACATGCCGGGCTATAACTCGAAGTTTGATTTGTCGGTTTCGGACATCGACCTGATCGAGGCGGCGCTGCATCAGCAGCGCGCCGATCTGTCGGCCCGTGTCGTGACGGATGGCGGTGCCGCCGCCCCTGCGGACGACAACGCGTCCGACGATGACACGACGCTGCGCCACATCCACGATCTGTTGGGTCGGCTGCACAATCAAAAGGTGTTCTACCGTCCGCGTCGCGGCGCCTATATCGGCGGCTAGGCCGCCCGCTTTTGGCATGATTGCATGAAAACCCTGACAGATCGCCTGATCGCGCCGGACATGGCGAGGATCGACGCACAGAACGCCCGGCGCCATGTGCTGGCCCTGACGCTTAGCAAGCTGGCCGATGGCCTGCTCGACCCCAAACTGGTGCTCAGCTGGCTTGCCGGCGCGATCGGTGTCCCGGCCGCCTTCATCGGGATGCTTGTGCCGATCCGTGAGGCCGGTGCGCTTTTGCCGCAGCTTGTGATCGGGGCGCGGTTGCGCGCCATGCGGCAGCGCCGTTGGGTCTGGATCGCGGGCAGCGCGGTGCAGGGGCTTGCGGCGGTCGGTATCGCCGCCGCCGCCTTGATAAGCGGCGGCATTATCGCCGGGCTGATGATCTGCGGGCTGCTGGCAGTGCTGTCAGTGGCGCGCGCGGCCTGCTCGACCTCGCACAAGGACATCCTGGGCAAGACCGTGGTCAAGACACGGCGTGGCGCGGTCACCGGGCTGGCCGGGTCCGTCTCGGCGGCGGGGGTCGCAGTGTTCGCCGTGCTGATGTTGGCCGGGGTTCTGACCTCGCAGGCGGCACTTGTCGGGGCGGTCGCGCTGGCCGGTCTGGCCTGGCTGCTGGCGGCGCTGACGCTGATCGGGCTGCGCGAAGAGGACAGCACGCCGCAGACCGGATCTTCGACCGCGGCGTATCGCACCATCCTCGGCCGGGACGCCAATCTGCGGCGCTTCATCCTCGTGCGCGGGCTTCTGGTGTCCAGCGCGCTGGCGCCGTCCTACCTGGTGCTTCTGTCGGTGCGTGAGGGTGGCACGCTGGCCGCGCTTGGGGCCCTGGTGCTGGCCTCTTCGGTCGCGGGGTTCGTCAGCTCGTACATCTGGGGCCGGCTTTCGGATCGCGACAGCCGCCTTGTCCTGGCGCTTTGCGGGGGGCTTGCGGGGGTGGCGATGCTGGCCGCGATCGCCGCGAAGATCCTTGGCGTGGCGCGAGTGCCCGGCGTGATCCCGGCCGCTCTTCTGGTCCTGATGCTGGCCTATCACGGCGTGCGGCAGGCGCGGTCGATCTATCTGGTGGACATGTCCGCCGCAGAGGATCGCGCGCAGAACACGGCCATCGCCAACACCGCCATCGGCGTGATCCTGTTGCTCGCCGGCGTGTTTGGGGGCGCACTGTCCTTTATTGGTCCGCTGGGGGCGCTTGGCGGCTTCGCGGCAATGTCATTGGCCGGCGGGGTGTCTGCCCTGACCCTGCAGCGCCCGGCGGGCTGAGCGCGCCGCGCGAAAACCGGTTTGCGAATACACGGCGCGCGCGGCATGGTTGCCTTGAAAACGAGGGGACAAGTCATGCCGCCATCTTATTTCACCACGTCTGCGGGGCGCCGGATCGCGCATCACCTGACACCGGGCAGGGGGCCGGGCGTCGTTTTTCTTGGTGGGTTCAAATCCGACATGGAAGGCACAAAGGCGCTCTGGCTGGAGGAATGGGCGCGCCAAGCGGGCCGCGCTTTCCTGCGATTTGACTACTCGGGGCATGGCGCGTCGTCGGGCGACTTCACCGACGGGGCGATCGGCGACTGGTCGGCGGATGCGCGTGCCGTCATCGACGCGATGACGGCGGGTCCGCAGATCCTGGTGGGGTCGTCGATGGGTGGCTGGATCGCATTGCTGCTGGCGCGTGCCATGCCGGGGCGGGTGGCCGGTCTTATCACCATCGCCGCAGCCCCCGATTTCACCGAGGACGCGATGTGGGCGGGGTTCAATTCGGACCAGCGCGCGGCGCTTGTGTCCGAGGGGCAGGTGAGGCTGCCGAGCGACTATGGCGAGCCCTACATCATAACCCGCCGCCTGATCGAGGACGGGCGCGATCACCTTGTCCTGCGCGCGCCGCTCGATCTGCCGTTTCCGGTACGCTTTCTGCAAGGCACCGCCGACGCGGATGTCGCGCCGTCGGTCGCCGTTGCGCTGATGGATCATGCCACCGGGCCGGACATGCGGCTGCTGCTGGTCAAGGGCGCGGATCACCGGTTCTCCGATCCCGATTGCCTCGATCTGATCGGCACGGCGATTGACGATGTGATCGTGCGCGCGTCCACTTGACCTTGCCGGTTCAGCGTCGCAGACCGGCACTGACCCGTCCCAAACCGGAGCCCGCCATGACCCAGCCGCTTTTCACCAGTCCCGCCGCGCCACAGGTTCCCGTCACGGGCGAGCGCGCCGGCTACCCCGTGCGCCGTATCTTCTGTGTCGGGCGCAACTATGCCGCGCACGCCCTCGAGATGGGAAACGAGGTGGATCGCGAGGCGCCGTTTTATTTCACCAAGTCGGCACAAACCATCTGCCTCGGCGGGGCAGAGATCGCCTATCCGCTTGGCACGCAGGACTGTCACCACGAGATGGAGTTCGTCGTGGCCCTCGGCGCATCGGCCTTCCGCGTGACCACCGACGGGGCGATGGATGCGGTTCTGGGGTTTGCCTGCGGCATCGATCTGACCCGGCGCGACCTGCAGGCCGCCGCCAAGGACAAGCGCCGGCCCTGGGATCTTGGCAAGGATTTCGAGCAGTCCGCCGTGATCGCGGACATCACCCGCAAGGAGGAGTTCGGCGCGATCGGCGATCAGGCGATCCGGTTGTCGGTGGACGGCGCGGTGCGGCAGGATGCGACCCTGTCGGACATGATCTGGTCGGTGCCAGAGGTGATCGCGGATCTGTCGCATTACTACCATCTGGGGCCCGGCGACCTGATCTATACCGGCACGCCGGCGGGGGTCGGCCCGGTTGTCCCCGGCAATGTCCTGCTGGGTGAAATCGACGGGCTGGCCCCGCTGCGCCTCGGCATCACGGCCCCGGAATGAGCGCAATGACCGATCCCGGCCGATTGCAGCATGTGCCGGTGACGCTGTTTACCATCGTGATGGGGCTGTGCGGTTTCACCCTTGCATTGCGGGCGGGCGAGGGCGCCTTCGGGCTGACAAACGTCCCGTCCGGGGCGGCGCATTGGCTGACCATGGTGGTCTTCGCCGCCGTCGCGCTGGCCTACCTGGCCAAGATGCTGCGGCATCCGTCCGCTGTTGCGGCCGAGTGGAACCACCCGGTGAAGCTGGCCTTCTTCCCGGCGATCTCGATCTCTCTGGTGCTGATGTCGATCGTGATGCTCGTGCCCAATCCGGGGCTTGCGCGCGCGATGTGGCTCATGGCGGTGCCATTGCAGTTGATCCTGACGCTGGCCGTGGTCAGTGGCTGGATCGGGGCGCGCGCGTTCCAGCATGGTCATCTGTCGCCGGCCTGGTTCATCCCGGCCGTGGGCAACGTGATCGTGCCGATCGCGGGCATGCCCATGGGGTATGTCGAGATCAGCTGGTTCTTTGCCAGTACCGGTCTGATCTTCTGGCTGGTGCTACTGACGCTGGTGATGAACCGGCTGGTCTTTCACGATCCGCTGCCAGAGCGGTTGCAGCCGTCGCTGGTGATCCTGATCGCGCCGCCCGCCGTGGGGTACCTGTCGTGGGTCGAACTGGTGGGCGGGGTGGACGCCTTCGCGCGCGTGCTGCTGAATTGCGTGTACCTCTTCACGCTGATCGTGGCGGTTCAGTTGCCCAAGCTGGTGAAGCTGCCCTTTTCGCTGGCGTTCTGGGCGCTCAGCTTTCCGGTAGCCGCCGCGGCAATCGCGAGTTTCGCGCATGCCGGGGCCACAGGTTCTGACGGACACCGGTGGATCGGTCTGCTGTATCTGGCCGCGTTGTGCGGGATCATCGCCGGGCTGTTGTGGCGCACGGGGCGCGCGCTGATTTCCGGCGTGCTTCTGCAGCCCGACTGAGCCGCGTTTTCCGGCTACACGGCCGGGCCGGGGCGTTCCTGAACGAAGCGTGGCAGGATCACCGGCAGCGTCGCGATGGACAGCGCCGCGGTTGCAAGGAACATCGCCTCGGGGCCCCACGTGTCGGACATCGTCCCGGCGACCACCGGACCCAGCACACTGCCCAGGGCGACGGCTATCAACGCGGCGGTGAAGCTGCGCGCGGGCATGTGCGGGAACAGTCGTTCCGACCAGAAGGACAGGACCGCGCTCATCATCATCACGTACACACCTTGCAGGCCTGCTGATAGCACGAGGCCGCCCCACGATGTCGGGACCAACGCAACAAGGCCGAGCGACACCGCCGAGGCCACCAGCAGACCGCGCAGTAGCGTGGACAACCCGGTGCCGCCCTTGATGCGGCCGGTTGCAAGACCGAGCAGCCCGAAGATGCCGAAACAGACGAACAGGATCGCCGGGGAACTGCCGGACGGCGCGCCGGGCACGCCGCCCGCCTGCTCGATCCGGTCCGCCGCGAGCGAAAAATAGATCGCCGTGGTGGTCCCGAAGGACAGCGCGATGGCATAAAGCGGCATGGCCGACCGGTGGAGCAACGTGGCCCACGGCGCGGTCGGTGTGCTTGCCCCCAAGGGGCCCGTTGGTTCGCGCAAAGCGACGACATTGGCCAGCAGGGCGCCCGCGCTGATGATCGAGAACGCCGCCCAGGCCATGCGCCATGGCAGGCCGCTCAGGCTGACGGCGATTGCGGTGGCCCCGGCGCCGGCAATCCCAAGGCTGGTGCCGGTGCTGATGATCGCCAGCGCCGAGGGCCGCGTCTCATCGGGCAGGCGGCGGCTGACGATATTGTTGAAAGGCGTCCACGCGAACCCCGTGCTGGACATGGCCAATACGATCCCCAGCGTCAGCATCGGCAGGCCCGCGGCGCCCGAGACAAGCGCGGTCCCGAGTGTCGCCAACCCCAACCCCAGCAGAACCGGCGGGCGCGGCCCGGCCAAAGCCAGCGTCGCATAGGCCGCCACGAGTCCGACCAGCATGCCAAGAAACCCCAAGCTGGAGATCAGGCCCGCCATCTCGGTGGACAGCGCGAAATCCCGCCGGATTTCCGACAGGAACAGACCGAATCCCATGCGCGCGGGGCCATAGGTGATCGCGGTCGCAGCAAAGCCCGCGGCCGAGAGTTTCCAGAATGATGACATGGCGAACCTCTGTCGGGATCAGGCGCGTACCTTGTTCAGGTTGGCCTGTACCCGCGGGGTTTCAACGTCCGATCCCTGTGGTCTTCTGTCTTCTTCCTGTGAGTGCCGCCAAAAAAAACCGGCCCGGTAACATCACCGGGCCGATCTTTTTGCGTCTATCTGTGCCCTTGGCTGTGGTCGGCTAGCCGAGCAGACGGCGCGCGACGACCTGTGCCTGGATCTCGGCGGCGCCTTCGAAGATGTTGAGGATACGCGCGTCGCACAGGATGCGGCTGATGGAATATTCCAGTGCAAAGCCGTTGCCGCCGTGGATCTGCACGCCATTGTCGGCGGCCGCCCATGCGACACGCGCGCCGAGCAGCTTGGCCATCCCGGCCTCGAGGTCGCAGCGGCGGCCGTTATCCTTTTCCCAAGCCGAGAAATATGTGAGTTGCCGGGCGATCATGATCTCGACCGCCATCATCGCAAGCTTGCCGCTGACACGCGGGAACGCGATGAGCGGCTTGCCGAATTGCTTGCGATCCTGCGCGTATTTCATCGCCACGTCGAGCGCCGATTGCGCCACCCCCACGGCACGCGCGGCGGTCTGGATGCGGGCCGATTCAAACGTCTCCATCAGCTGCTTGAAGCCCTTGCCCTCTTCGCCGCCCAGCAGGTTCTCGCCCTTGACGTGGAAATTGTCGAAGGCAAGCTCGTGTTCCTGCATGCCGCGATAGCCCAGCACCTCGATCTCGCCGCCGGTCATGCCATCGGTCGGGAACGGATTGTCCTCGGTGCCCGGTGTCTTTTCGGCGAGGAACATGGACAGGCCGCGGTGATCGGTTGTGTCGGGCTTGGTGCGCGCCAGCAGCGTCATCACGCGGGTGCGCATGGCATGGGTGATCCATGTCTTGTTGCCCGTCACCTTCCAGTCGCCGTTCTCGTCCTTGACCGCCCGGGTGCGCAGGGCCCCCAGGTCAGATCCGGTGTTGGGTTCGGTGAAGACGGCCGTCGGCAGGGTTTCGGCGCTGGCGATTTCGGGCAGCCATTTCTGCTTCTGCTCTTCGGTGCCGCCGGCAAGGATCAACTCGGCGGCGATCTCGGACCGGGTGCCGAGGCTGCCCACGCCGATATAGCCACGGCTGAGTTCCTCGGAGACGACGCACATCGATGCCTTCGACATGCCGAGTCCGCCGTACTCCTCTGGGATGGTCAGGCCGAACACGCCCATTTCCGCCAGCTCGTCGATGATCTCCATCGGGATCAGTTCGTCCTTGAGATGCCAGTCATGCGCGTAGGGTTCGATCTTGTCGATGGCGAAGCGGCGGAACTGCTCGCGGATCATCTCCAGCTCGTCGTCGAGACCGCTGCGCCCGACAGTGGCCTCGGCGCTGCGTTCCTGCATCAGTTCGACCAGCCGGGTGCGGGCGGCCTGTGTGTTGCCGGCCTGCATCAGCATCGTTGCGGCGGGGTTCATCATCAGCGCCGCATCGTCGGTGGCAAGACCCATGTCCGACAGGCGCACAATCTCGCCCTGGTTCATCGGAATGCCGCCGGCGATCTGGTTCAGATATTCACCGAAGGCGATCTGGTGGATCAGTTGCTCCACCTCGCCGAACTGGTCGCGCTCTTCGAGACCCTTCGCCCAGGTCTGCATCTGGCGCAGCGCCTCGACATAGGTGGCCAGCCACGCGAAGCCATGCGCGGCGGTCTGGTTCGCCTCGATGGCGCTGCCCGAGACACGCCCGTCGACTGTCACCATCTCGGCCACCGATGCCTTGGCCCGCGCGAGTATCGTCTCTGCAGGCTGCAGGGCCGAGCCGGTCAGCGCCACCAGGTCGCGCAGAATGACCGTCCGGGCCGATGCAATATCCTGTCCGTCATGTGCCATGGGTCGAATCCTTTCGTCTGTTTCGAGACTTTTATCTATTTCGCAGCTGCAGCACAACAATTATACCAAATGTCGCAGGTTTTTGATCTAAAGTTGCGTCCCGATTTCGATGTGCGGGCCACCTGACGCCATGCTACCCAGTGTTCATGGATATGATTTTCGACGTCGTTTCGCAATGGGGCTGGATATTCGCGACCGGCCTTGCGTTTTTTTCTGGGGTGGTCAAGGGCGTGGTCGGGTTTGCCATGCCCATGATGCTGATGGCGGGGCTGAGTACGGTGATGTCCCCGGATCTCGCTCTGGCGGGGCTGATTCTGCCGACGCTGGTGGCAAATCTTTGGCAGGCCCTGCGGCAGGGACCGCGCGCGGCGCTGGCGTCAATGCGGCAGTACCGGGTGTTTCTTGTCACCGGCGGGGTCGTGATGCTGGGGTCCGCGCAACTGGTTCCGGTGCTGCCGCCCGCGTTGATGTTCCTGATCATCGGAAGTTTCATCACGCTATATGCGCTGGCCACATTGCTGGGGCGGGGTCTGCATGTCGCGGCCCGCGGTGGCCGGCGTGGCGAGGCGGCGATGGGGGCACTTGCCGGGGTGTTCGGCGGCGTGTCGGGCATCTGGGGACCGCCCACCGTGGCGATGCTGACAGCGCGCGCCACCGAAAAGCGCGAACAGATGCGCGTTCAGGGGGTGATCTTCGCGCTCGGCTCTGTCCTGTTGCTGGTCTCGCATACCGGGTCTGGCGTGCTGCGCGCCGAAACCCTGCCGCTTTCGCTATGGTTGGTAGGGCCTGCGGTGCTGGGGGTCTGGTTGGGGTTCTGGTTGCAGGACAGGTTCGACCAGGCGACCTTTCGCAAGGCCACCTTATGGGTCCTGTTGATCGCGGGGACCAACCTGATCCGCCGTGGCCTGATGATGTGACGCCCTGCGCGGCCCGCGTGCAGTTGAACGAACACCGGCGCGACCACATAATACCGGACCAAATGAAAAAGGGCCCGTGCGTCGGCACGGACCCTGACACTCTTGTGACCGCGCCCGGAGCGTCAGCCCGCGTGCGTGCCTTCCTTCTTGCTGGGCTTGGAGTCCGCGTAGATCACCAGTGGCGCTGCTTCTGACGTGACGGCCTCTTCGTTGACGACGACCTCTTCGACATTTTCCAGACCCGGCAGATCGAACATCGTGTCAAGCAGGATGTCTTCGAGGATGGAACGCAGGCCGCGCGCGCCGGTCTTGCGGGCGATCGCGCGCTTGGCGATCGCCGACAGCGCGTCGTCGGTGAAGGTCAGCTTCGCATCCTCCAGCTCGAACAGGCGCTGGTACTGCTTGACCAGCGCATTCTTCGGCTGCGTGAGGATGATGACAAGCGCATCCTCGTCCAGATCTTCGAGCGTTGCCAGAACAGGCAGGCGGCCGACGAATTCCGGGATCAGACCGAATTTCAGCAGATCCTCGGGTTCGAGATCGGTCAGCACCTCGCCCACGCCACGCTCGTCATCGCTGCGCACATCCGCGCCGAAGCCCATGGCGCTGCCCTTGCCACGCTGCGCGATGATCTTGTCGAGACCGGCAAACGCGCCACCGCAGATGAACAGGATATTGGTGGTGTCCACCTGCAGGAATTCCTGCTGCGGATGTTTGCGCCCGCCCTGTGGCGGCACGGCGGCGACCGTGCCCTCCATCAGCTTGAGAAGCGCCTGCTGCACACCTTCGCCCGACACGTCGCGCGTGATCGACGGGTTCTCGGACTTGCGGGTGATCTTGTCGACCTCGTCGATATAGACGATGCCGCGCTGCGCCCGCTCTACGTTATACTCCGAGGATTGCAGCAGCTTGAGGATGATGTTCTCGACATCCTCGCCGACATAGCCCGCCTCGGTCAGGGTGGTGGCATCCGCCATCGTGAACGGCACATCCAGAATGCGCGCCAGCGTCTGTGCCAGAAGCGTCTTGCCGCACCCGGTCGGCCCGATCAGCAGAATATTCGACTTCTGAAGCTCGATCTCGCTTTTGCCGGAATTGTTCAGGCGCTTGTAGTGGTTGTGCACCGCCACCGACAGCACGCGCTTGGCGATTGCCTGTCCGATCACGTAATCGTCCAGTACCTTGCAGATATCCTGCGGCGTCGGCACGCCCTCGCTGGACTTGATGCCGCTGCCCTTGGTCTCTTCGCGGATGATGTCCATGCACAGCTCGACGCATTCGTCGCAGATGAATACCGTCGGGCCCGCGATCAGCTTGCGCACCTCGTGCTGGCTCTTGCCGCAAAAACTGCAATAGAGTGTATTTTTGCTGTCGCTGCCGGAATTGTTCGCCATCACGTACCTTTCAGACCCTGAGCCGCCATTCGGTCATGCGGCCCGATCGGGGCCTTTGCTCTGTCATTCATGTCTCCCGCCAGCTTAGGTCAGGCGGGAAAACACCACAATGCGAAAATGTCTGATGAGCGTGCGTGCCGATCACCGCTTATTTCTCTTCGTCCTCGCTGGTGACGCGGTTGCTGACGATTTCATCGATCAGACCCCAGTCCTTGGCTTCCTCGGGCGATTTGAAGTTGTCGCGCTCCAGGGCGTCTTCGACAGCTTCAAGCGTCTGGCCGGTATGGGTGACGTAGATCTCGTTCAACCGGTCCTTGAGCTTCTGGGTTTCCTTGGCGTGGATCATGATATCCGTCGCCTGTCCCTGATAGCCGCCCGAGGGCTGGTGCACCATGATACGGCTGTTGGGCAGCGAGAACCGCAGGCCCGGCGCGCCGCCGGCCAGCAGAAGGCTGCCCATCGACGCGGCCTGACCCACCACCAGCGTGCTGACCTTGGGCTTGATGTACTGCATCGTGTCGTAGATCGACAGCCCGCTCGACACGACGCCGCCGGGGCTGTTGATGTACATGCTGATCTCTTTCGACGGGTTCTCCGCCTCGAGATGCAGAAGCTGTGCCACGATCAGGCTGGACATGCCGTCATGCACCGGCCCGCTCAGGAAGATGATGCGCTCTTTCAGCAGGCGCGAAAAGATGTCGTAGGCCCGCTCGCCGCGGCTTGTCTGCTCGACGACCATCGGCACGAGCGTATTCATGTAGGTTTCCATAGGATCGTTCATCGTGGCCTGCCTGCTTTCCTGCCCGGTGCTGTGCGTCCGGTTTTACAAATCGGCCGACATTTGCCGGCCGCCGCGTCCCGAGAGTCTTAGTGTTGCGCCCAAGGGGCTGCAAGGGCATCGCACGAATTTGTGGCGCCCCGGTAGCGCGGCGACGGATTTCCTACCACATGTGTCAGGTTTTTCGCGCAAACCGCAGGTCTTGTTTTGCAGGCCGGTTCAAAACATCTTATGACACATGCAAAGCACCAGAGAAATCTATCGCAATGCCGCTTCCCGTTCTCGACGACACGACCACGCAAGAAGAAATGGACCGCATGGTCGAAAACGCCACAACGGCGGCGACCTTCCTCAAGGCGATCAGCCATGAGGGGCGGTTGCTGATCCTGTGCCATCTGGTGTCGGGTGAAAAATCCGTGACCGAACTCGAGGAGTTGTTGTCGGCGCGGCAGGCCGCGGTGTCGCAGCAATTGTCCCGGCTTCGGCTCGAAGGGCTGGTGACCACGCGCCGCGAGGGCAAGGCGATCTATTACCGCCTTGCCGACGAGCGGCCGCGCCGCGTGCTTGAAGTGGTCTATGAATTGTTCTGCGCGCAAGATGCCGCCGATGATCATGGCGCACGTGACGATGGCGGCGGTGATCGCGGCTGATCCGGGGTCAGGCGGCGGTCACGGTCCTGTCCACCGCGTAGGGTGCGAAGGCGTCGTCGACCTCGGTGTGGTTGACGTGGTTGGCGTAGTTGCTGACCGTCTTGACGGCAAGCGCCAGGATGATTTCCAGTACATGCTGATCGGTATAACCCGCAGCCTTGAACGCCTCGGCCTGCGCCCTGGTCGGCAGGCCCCGGGTTTCCCACATGTGATGGGTGAACGTGCGCAGCGCCTCCAGCTTGGCATCAGGTAGCGCCTTGCCGTCACGCAGTGCCTGCGTGTGCTCGGCTGACAGTTTCGAGACGTTGATCGCCAGCATCGAATGCGCCGCCGTGCAATAATCACAGCCATTCGCCAGCGAGATCGTCAGGAACACCACCTCTTGTTCCGGCGGGGTGAAATTGGCCTGCGTGCGGAAATGGTCGTAACCGTGCAGATAGGTGGACAGCAGCCCCGGATTGATGGCCATGCCGCGATACATGTTGGGCACGAACCCCAATTTCTCGCGTGCCCCGTCCAGAAGCTCCTTGGCAAGGCCCTCGGCCTGATCGTCGGTCACCGGATTTGCGTCGATCTTGTATTCCGCAGTCATGAAACCCTCCTGTGTTTGTCTAACCCGCAGGTAATCGGTCGAAGGCGCGTATGTAACCGCGACATCCGTCACCTCACCGTGTGGCC
Source organism: Roseovarius tibetensis (assembly GCF_050896375.1). Classification (NCBI taxonomy): domain Bacteria; kingdom Pseudomonadati; phylum Pseudomonadota; class Alphaproteobacteria; order Rhodobacterales; family Roseobacteraceae; genus Roseovarius; species Roseovarius tibetensis. The sequence goes on along the minus strand of NZ_JBPBBB010000012.1, from coordinate 19,927 downwards.
GGTGTGATCGCGACGCGCCCCGTGGCGCGGGGGGCCGGCTTGCGGAGTTTATTTCGGGCCGCCCCTTGCACCCCGTGGCACACAAACGCCATCTGCATTCGAGGCGGACCACCCGCATGTGAAGGGCGTGATTGTTGGAATACCTCTTTGTGCTGGCCGGACTGGTCGGGTTGTTTCTGGGCGGCGAATTTCTGGTGCGCGGCAGCGTCGGTCTTGCCCGGCGCATGGCGATCCCGCCTCTGCTGATCGGGCTGACGGTCGTGGGCTTCGGCACTTCGACGCCAGAGCTTCTGGTCTCGGTCGAGGCGGCGTGGCGCGGGGTGCCGGATATCGCGGTCGGCAATATCGTCGGGTCGAACATCGCCAACATCCTGCTGATCATCGGCATCTCGGCGCTTGTCTGGCCCATCAAGGTGATGGGCGCGACCCTGCGTCGCGACACCGCCGTGATGATGGCGGCGGTGCTGGTTCTGGTGCCGATATTCGCCATGGGGCAGGTGGGCCGACTGTCGGGCGCGCTGCTGGTCGCCGGCCTCGCGGGCTACCTGATCTGGGCCTATCTCAAGCCCGGCGTGACAGCGGTCGAGGACGAGGGCGTGCCCGCGCCGTCCTCGGTGCTCGTCTCGGCGTTGTGGGTGTTGGGCGGGCTGGTCGCGCTGATGGTGGGTGCGCGGTTTCTGGTGGATGGCGCGGTCGCCATCGCGCGCGGCTACGGCATATCCGAGGCGTTCATCGGGCTGACGATCGTCGCCGTTGGCACCTCGCTGCCCGAGCTTGCGACCTCGCTGATCGCCGCGTTGCGCCGCCAGTCCGAGATCGCCATCGGCAACATCGTGGGATCGGGCATTTTCAACGTGCTGGGTATCCTTGGCCTTACGGCGGTGATCACGCCGATCCCTGTGGCGTCGCGCTTCCTGACGTTCGATCTGCCGGTGCTGATCGCGGTGTCGCTGCTGCTGGCCGGGCTGCTGGTGACGCGCCCGGTGATCGGGCGCGGGGTCGGGGTGGCGATGCTGTTGGGCTACGCGGTCTATATCTGGTCGGCGCAGGGCTGAGGCGCGTGCCGCATCAGTGGCCGTAAAGCGCGAGGTAGAGGCCGAACAACCCGACGACGATCAGGCTGATCGCCCAGACAAGGTCGAGGTTGAACCACGTGCGCGACAGGAATTTCAGCCCGAGCCAGAAATAGATCACCGCCGCGATCACGCCCCCGGCCAGCGTCATCGCGAGGGTATGCGCCCCGGCCACCACGACGGCCGAGCCGATGTTGCGCCCCATCAGGTCGCGCGCGGCGGCGTGGCCGGCATCGCCTGCATCCACGCCGCAAATTCCCAGATAAATCGGCACCAGCATCAACCCGGCGCCGTGCGCCATTGCCGCAAGGAAGGACCACAGCATCAGCTTCGAGGGATGCACGCGGGCAAGGATCTTCGGGTGCCGTCTGTTGATCAGCAGGTAGATGCCGGCGGCGATCACCAGCGTGGCCGCGCCAACGCGGATCTCTGTCTGCCAATCGAGCAGCGCGGTCATCATCGAGAACGGCAGCAGGATCGCCAGCATTGCCAGAAGATGCCCCGCCGCCAACGCGCCAAGCGCCTTGACGAGGGCGATGCGGCGCCCGTCCATCAACCCCGCCGACACCGCCAACGGCCACCCCATGCCGGGATTGACGCCGTGATACAGCCCCGAAAGGATGACGGCCCCCCAGAGGGCCGTCAGCGTACCCGTATCCATTCAGAGATCAGACGTTGGGATAGCAGAAGCTGTCGGTGGAACAGTCGCCGCCTTCAAGCCGGATCTGGTGCGCGCGGTAGCCCTTGGGGAAATCGACGTAGAAATCCTTGTCCAGCGTCAGGCCGCCGGACTCGCCGACGCGCGCCATGACCATCTGCCCGCCGTCCTCTCCGGGATAGAACTGGTCGTCCCACGTGGAATACAGCGAGTTGGTGAAAAAGACACGTTTGCCGTCGCGGCTGATCTCGACCATCTGCGGACCGAAGACAAAGTCGCCGCCGCCTGGATGCTTGGTGCCCCGGCCGATGCCGCCAAGCTCGATCTTGTCGACAAAGACCGGGTTCAGCGGGTCCGTCACATCGTATTGGTGAACCTCGCCCAGCCCGAAGCAGGGCACGTAAAGGTACTTGTCGTCGAGGCTGAGATCGATGTCGGTGACCAGCGGCGGCACCGCCTCGAACCCCTTCAAAAGCGGCGGCAGGTTCTCGGGCTTTTCAGGGCGCGGATCGATGGTGATGGTCTTCTTGTATTGCCATGTGCCGTCATCGCCGCGCCACCACGTGAAGACCACCCCCTGCAGGTTGGTCGTGTCGACCACCACGCCGCAGAAGCCGTAGGATTTCTTCGGGTCATGCGCCGGCCGGATCTCCAGCGCCATCTGGTATTGCTCGCCGAAATCGATGGTCTGGATGTTCTTGCGCCGGCGCAGGTCCCAGAAATGGATCGAGTGCCCGTACTTGTTCGACAGCAGGTCCTCGGCCACGAGGCCGTTCTCGAATTGCGGCGGCAGGCCCCATTCCGAGCTGACCATGTAATCCTGCGGCAGGTTCCACCAGAAATCGTAATGCTTGTCTTGTCGGCCGCGGTCCATCTCGTACTGGCCGATGATCTCGAAGGTCTCGCAATCCATGATGAAGATGCCCGGCGGCCCGTCTGTGCCGTCCTTGCCGCCACCGCCCAGGGTCGAGACATAGATCCCCTCGGGGCCGCAATGGATGGTGTGCGGGCGCGAATAGCCGGTCTTGGCGAACACTTCTTCGGGTTCGATGATCTTGTGGATCTTCAGGTCCAGCGGATCCTTGGTGTCGATCACGTAGATGCGCGAGGACCGGATGCCCGGCACGATCAGGTAGCGGCGTTCCAGAAAGGCGTGACCCGACAGCGGCGAAAGCGAGGACGAACAGGCGTTCCAGCCGAAATGGTGAAACTCGTCGCCCTTGTTGGGCATGATCAGGCTGTGGACGATGGTGCCGTAGCCGTCGGATTCCGGGTTGAGATCGACGACGGCGATCCCGTCGGGCTGACTGCCATCGGGGCTGAGCATGACGGTGAAGCCGTAGTTTTCCATCGGCGCCTGCATGGCAAGCTGCGCGGTGGCGTGAAATGTCGGGTCGGGTCGTAAGGTCATGGTATCCTCCCTTGAATGAATGTGCCCGGCATGGGCCGGTCCGCTCGCTCTCCTCTGTGTCCCGCGATGCCTCCGGGATCTCCTCAAATCCCGGCCGGCATGCTGTGCCCTGCGGCCCCGTCGATGCTGTGGTGGGGCAGGCGGCACTCCCTTTCATCTGCGCCTTCAGTGTCTCAATCTATGATATGAAATGTTCGAAAAACAAGAAAAATCCGGACAACCCTCTGAACAACCCGGTGCATCCGTCCAAAGGTCGATCCCGCATCCGGAGCGTGCTGGTGCGACAAGCTGTCGGACAGGATGCACCCGAGGCGACATCGGGCTCAGGCCCGGCTCCGCCTGCCGGCAAGGCAGGCGGAGCCGGCCGATGGAGTTTTGCGGCAACGCGCCTTTGACCGCACCGTCGCGTCGCGGCTGTGCATGGTGCATTTGGCAAGGCGGACCCGGCATCTTCCTTTGGTCTTGCCAACGCACCTGACAAGATGGAACTGCGCGCGGGCAGGATCTACGTTTGCCGCACCATTGCCAGCCACTTGCCATGGCCACTGCCCGTGGACAGGGTCTCCTTGTCAACGATGCGTTGCCCCCGCAGGAACACCTGCTCTGGCCAGCCCTGAACGACTCTGCCTTCGAACGGATTGTAGCCGACGTTGTCGTGCAGGTCGTTGGCCTTGTACTCATGGCTGAGATCTGGATTCCAGATCGTTATGTCGGCGTCGAATCCGGTTGCGATCTGGCCCTTTCCGGGTAGGCCGAAGGCACGCGCGGGGTTGCTCGCCGTCATCCGGGCAAATGCGGCGAGGCTGGCGCGGCCCTTGGACACCATCGCGTCGAACATCAGCGGCAGGCGTGTTTCCAGCCCCGGCATGCCGTTCGCGATCTTGTTGAACGGGGCATCCGTGCCGTTTGCGAACTTGCCGGTGCTGTCCATGCGGTAGGGTGCGTGGTCCGATGTCACAAGCTCTATGGTGCCATCGGCGATCGCGTCCCACAGTGCCGCCTGGTCGTCGGCCGTGCGCTGTGGCGGTGAGCACATGAAGCGTGCGGGATTGTCCTGTTCGAGCACATCCACAGTCATGAAGAGATAATGTGGACAGGTTTCGGCCTGCACCCGGACGCCGCGCGCGCGTGCCCGTCGTACGATGTCGGCCCCCTCGCGGGTCGAGACGTGAAAGATCATGATTTCTGCGCCGGTGAATTCGGCAAAGCGACACATTCGGTCGATGGCTTCGATCTCGGCCTCGCGAGGGTGCGACTGTGCATGATATTTCGGCGCAGTCTTGCCGGCTGCGAGCAGCCGTTCCGTCATGTGCGCGATCATCCCGTCATTCTCGGCGTGAAAACAGACCAGGGCACCATCACGCTTTGCCACTTGCAGGATATCGAGGATCGACTTGTCGTCCTGACGTACCTTTGCATAAGTGGTGAAAAGCTTGATCGAGCGATGGCCTTCGGCAATCAGCGCGGGGATGTCATCCGAAAGATTATTGTCGCCGGTATCCGACACGATCATGTGAAAGGCATGGTCGATCATCGCGCCTTTATGCGCGAGGGCGGCATAGTCGGAGACGACGTGTCGCATCCTCTGGCCGGGATGCTGTGCGGCAAAGGACACCACCGTCGTCGTGCCGCCCATGGCCGCGGATCGTGTCGCGGTTTCGAAGGTATCCGCATTCATGAGGCCAGCGCCGGACACCTGTTCGATATGGCAGTGCGTGTCCACACCGCCCGGCAGGACGAGTTTTCCCGAAGCGTCGATAACGGTGTCGGATGATCCCGGCAGGCCGGGTCCCATGGCCGCGATCCTGCCGTCGCTGATGCCGATGTCGGACAATGTCGGCCCATCCGTGGTGACCGTGGTTCCCCCCCGGATGATAAGGTCGAAGTGATGATTTTGCATGGTGTCTCGCGCTTGTAGTGTGACAAATGGCATTCGCAGTGTATACCGTTTCTACGATCTTGAAACCCGTGATGTGAGCCGGGATCATCAGGGCGCCGTTGCAGAGGAGAAATGTTTGTGTCGGATAGTATGGAAACTCTGGGCGGATCGGCCTTCAAACGGCTCAAGGCGATGATCCTTGACGGCTCTCTCGAGCCTGGAATGCGCCTGAGCGAAAAAAAATTCGCGGAATTGCTGGGGGTGTCGCGGACGCCGGTGCGCGAGGCGATCGGTCAGTTGATCAGCGAAGGTCTTGCCATCCGCACACCCGGCGGCACCCCCGTGGTGAATCGGATCTCGCTGAATGACATCATGGAAATCCTGCATGTCCGCAGCCTTCTTGAATGTGAGGCGGCGAGGAAAGCGGCGTTGTCCAACACCTCGAATACAGAATTAATGTCGATACGCGAGGATGTTAGTGGATTTCTAACAGGCCCCCGGCCAGCGCCGGGTGTCCATTCGGCGCTGGATATGCGGTTGCACGGCCTGATCGCGCAGATGGCCGGGTCGCGGCTTTTGATCGACTTGATCGAAGGCCTCAAGATCAAGACACGCATGTACGATCAAGGGTCGATCCCCGAGCGGTTCGAGCCCGGGTGCCATGAACACCTTGCCATAATTGACGCGATTCTGGCGCGAGATGCCACGCAGGCGGCAGATGCGATGAAGCTGCATCTCAAGAATGTGCGCGAATCGATCATATCGCATCTTTATCATCCATTTTGAGGGCAGGCGCCGCTGCGCGCGGGAAAATTCACTCGGGGGGCGTTGACTCGGGATTCTAGCTGTATACTGTCGGAATACCATTTAACGACTTCTGGATGCCCTGTATGACCTCGCACTCTGTGACCCGGCCCGATGACGGTGTCGTTCTTGCCATTACCTTTCAGTACTACCGTGACCTGCCCACGGCGATGGCGTTCTACGAGGGGGTTCTCGGCTTCGAACTTGCCATCGATCAGGGCTGGTCGAAAATCTACCGCATCGCGGGGCAGGCCCATGTCGGCCTCGTTGACGAGGTGCGCGGCATGCAGAACTGGGCCGCGGACAAGACCAGCCAGCTGTGTCTGCGGGTTCCGGATGTCGAGGCGTGGCACGCATGGGCCAAGGCCAATGACGTGGACGGGCTGACCGACCCGCGCGACAGTGCAGAGCTGGGCATCCGCGCGTTCGTGATGAACGACCCCGAGGGCTACCAGATCGAGGTGCAGACAGCCAAACCCGGACACTGACCCGAAACAAGACACCCCGGAGGACCGACAAAACGGTTCCCACCCTTTCCCCAACTGCGACCAACATGGAGATCCACATGACGCATCTGTCTCAATTCGCCCTGCGCGCTGGCGCCCTGGGCCTGACCCTTATGGCAACGACGGCCACGGGCGCGTTCGCCCAGGAAAAATCCGTCACCATCGGACTGACCGCCGATCCAAGCCACCTGTACCCGCTGGCGGGCGAAGAGTTGTCGTCCAACATCATGTATTACCACCTCTACGATCCGCTCGTGCAGCGCAGCCCCGACCTGTCCTTCGGTCCGGGCCTTGCCGAAAGCTGGGAGGCGGTCGATGACACGACATGGCGGTTCAAGCTGCGCGAGGGTGTCACGTTCCATAACGGCAACGCATTCACGGCGTCCGATGTCGTCTTCACCGTGGAGAAGGCGCGCGAGTCGATCCGGCCCGATCTGGTCGCCAATATCGAAACGATCACCGCGATCGATGAGCTGACGGTCGAGATCACCACCCCCAAGCCCTATGCGGTGCTGCCCAACGACCTCGCGGAACTGCTCATCCTCGATGAGGAGTACACGACCGAGACCGGCGATGAACGGATGGATCTCAAGCCGATGGGCACCGGGCCGTACATGCTCGACGAGTGGATCAAGGAGGAACGTCTGGTTCTGGAGGCGTTCGACGATTACTGGGCCGGGCCGCCGACCATCGACACCGTGACCTTCCGTCCGATCACCAATCCCGCGACCCGGACCGCCGCGTTGCTGACCGGCGAGGTGGACGTAATCCAGGATCTGTCCGTGCGCGACGTCGAGCGCGTCAGGTCCGAAGGCGGGTTCGAGGTGCTGACCCGTCCAAGTCTTCTGAACCTGGTGCTGGCGCTGGACACCCGCGAGCAGTCGCCCACCATCGACGGCCCCAACCCGATGACCGACCAGCGCGTGCGCGAGGCGATCGCGCGATCGATCGACATGGGCGCGATCAACGAGATCGTGATGAACGGGCTTGCCACCCCCAGCGATCAGTTCGTGCCCGCGTCCCATATCGGCCATGTGGACGGCATGGATTTCCGCGAGATTTATCCGGTGGACATCGAGGCGGCAAATGATCTTATGGCCGAGGCGGGCTATCCCGACGGGTTCGAGATGACGCTGGACGCCACCAATGACCGCTATGTGAACGATGCGCAGATCGCGCAGGCGCTGGCGTCGATGCTGGCCAAGATCGATATCGACCTCAACCTGAATATCATGCCGAAATCGAACTTCTGGGGCTATATCCGCGTACCCACCGAGAATTCGAGCTTCATCATGAGCGGCTGGGACGTGCCGTCGGGCGATGCCGGGTCGATGTATGCCTCGCTGTTCTACACGCGTGACAAGAAGGACGGCTACGGCCAGGTCAATCGCGGCTCGTATTCCAATCCGGAGGTGGATGACCTGATCGATCAGGCCGATGCCACCCCCAGCGTGCAAGAGCGTGACCGTCTGCTGCAGGAGGCGACCAAGATCCTGATGGCGGATATTCCGATGATCCCGATGCATTACGAGCAGGACATCTACGGTGTGCGGGACGGCGTGATGCTGGAGCCTCGTGTCGACAAGTTCATCTGGGCTTACGACATGGACGTCGAATAACCCCGATCAACGCGCAGCCCCGGCAGGTGCGCCCTGCCGGGATTGTTTTTCAGACCTGACTTTCGCACCGGAGATCGTGGCCAGCCCATGCTTGGATATCTTCTCAAACGTCTGATCCAGATGACGCTCGTGCTGTGGATCGTGTCGGTCATCGTGTTCCTCATGATGAGCTTTACCGGCGACCCGGTGTTCATGGTGGTCCCCATCGATGCCTCCGATGCCGAAATCGCGCAGGCGCGGCGTCTGCTTGGTCTCGATGACACGTTGCTGGTCCAATACTGGAAGTTTCTCAGCAGCCTCGTGCAGGGCGATTTCGGTCAGTCCTACGTGTTCCGCCAGCCCGCGATGACGCTCATCCTGGAACGCCTGCCTGCGACGGTGGAACTGGTGCTCGTGGCGATGGTTCTCGCCGTCGCCGTGGCCATCCCCTTGGGGGTCTATGCCGGGGCGAACCCGCAAGGCCGGATCAGCCGTATCATCATGGCCGGATCGTTGCTGGGCATTTCCCTGCCGGGTTTCTGGGTCGGCATGGTGCTTATCTATCTTTTCGCCGTGCATTGGGGGGTGTTCCCTTCCTCTGGGCGCGGCGACACGGCCGAGATTTTCGGCCTGCGCCTCAGCGTGCTGACATGGGACGGCTGGCATCATGTCATCCTGCCCGCCATCACCCTGTCGCTGGCGACCATGGCGATCATCCTGCGCATTACCCGCGCCGGCATGATGGAGGTGGGGCGCCAGGATTTCATGAAATTCGCCCGCGCCAAGGGGGCGACCCGCCGTGACGTGCTCTACAGGCACGGGTTGAAGAACGCGCTGATCCCGGTCGTCACCATATTCGGTCTGCAACTGGGCGATCTGATCGCGTTTGCGACCATCACCGAGACGATCTTTTCATGGCCCGGCATGGGCAAGCTGCTGATCGACTCGATCTACCGCGCCGACCGGCCGGTGATCGTGGTCTACCTGATGCTGGTCGCGCTGATCTTCGTCGTCATCAATTTCCTCGTGGACATGATCTATACGCTGATCGATCCGCGCATCCGTTTGAAGTGAGGGGCACAGGATGGTGACCGGTTTTCTGAAAACGGAGTTCTTCCACAATTACAGGCGCAGTGCGTCCGCGATCATCGGCAGCGCGCTGATGGTACTGTTTGCCTTCGCGGTGCTGGCCGGGCCGTTCCTCGTAGCGCAGAATCCCTATGACGTAGCGTCGCTCAACCTCATGGACAGCTATAAACCCCCCGTATGGCTCGACGGCGGTGACCCGCAGTTTCCACTGGGCACCGACGGGCAGGGGCGGGATGTCTGGGCCTCGGTGCTGTACGGTGCGCGCATTTCCCTGTTCATCGGCGTGGTCGCGATGGTGGCCTCGTGCACGATCGGTACAGCCCTCGGCCTGATCGCGGGGTTCTATGGCGGGCTGGTCGATGCCGTGATCATGCGCATCGCCGATATCCAGTTGTCCTTTCCGTCGATCCTGATCGCGCTTTTCCTGATGTCGGCGGTGGGCACCGGCGTCGACAAGGTTCTGATCGCGCTTACGGCGGTGGGATGGGTGGTCTATGCCCGCACGGTGCGAGGATCGACCCTGTCCGAAATCGAGAAGGAATACGTGCAGGCCGCCGCCGTCGCGGGGCTTCCCAATCACAAGATCATCCGCAAGCACGTGTTGCCGAACGTCCTGACGCCGCTCATCGTGATCGCCACCATCCAGGTCGGCACCTTCGTCCTCATCGAAGCGAGCCTGAGCTTTCTGGGGGTCGGCGTGCCGATCACCCAGCCATCGCTCGGGCTGCTCATCAAGAACGGGTTCGACGTGCTGTTCAGCGGCCTCTGGTGGACATCGGTCTTTCCGGGCCTCGCGATCATGATGCTCGTGTTTGGCATCAACCTGTTCGGCGATTTCCTGCGCGACGAATTGAACCCGAGGCTGAAATGACCGGTTCCGAACACAGACCGCTTTTGTCGGTGCGCGACCTGCGTACCTGTTTCCACACCTTTTCCGGTACGGTGAAGGCGGTGGACGGCGTCACCTTCGACATTGGCGAGGGCGAGGTGATGGGCCTTGTCGGGGAAAGCGGCGGAGGCAAGTCCGTTGTCGGCTTTTCGATCCTCGGACTGATCGACAGTCCGGGCAGGATCGAGGGCGGTCAGATCCTGCTGAACGGCGAAGACCTTGTCACGGCCGGCGAGGCCCGGCTGCGCGCCATTCGCGGGCGCGAGATCTCCATGGTGTTCCAGGATCCCATGACCTCGCTCAACCCGCTGCACACGGTCGGTCGGCAGATGGACGAGGTGTTGCGCCTGCACACCGATCTGGACGCAACGGCGCGGCGCGCGGCATGCGTCGACATGCTGGAAAGCGTCGGGATTAGCCGTGCGGCGGACCGGCTGGATGCCTATCCGCACCAGTTCTCCGGCGGCATGCGCCAGCGTGTTGTGATCGCCATCGCGCTTCTGGCGCGGCCCCGGCTGATCATCGCGGACGAGCCGACCACCGCGCTCGACGTGACGATTCAGAGCCAGATCCTGAAGCTCATGCGGGGCCAGATCGCGGAAAAGGGCGCGTCGTTGATCCTGATCACGCATGACCTTGCCGTGGTGTCGGAAATGGCCGATCACATCACGGTGCTCTACTGCGGGCAGGTGGTCGAACGCGGACGCACCCGCGACCTGATCACGGCCCCGTCTCACCCCTACACGCGCGGGCTTATCGACAGCATTCCCGACACGGCGCACCGTCGCGATCGTCTGAGCCAGATCCCCGGCACGGTGCCCGATATCCGCAACCTGCCAAAGGGCTGCAACTTTCGCGACAGGTGCCCGCGCGCGCAGGCGCTTTGTGCCGAGCGGGAACCGACGCTGGAGCCGCAGCACGGCTCGCTTCACGCCGCGTGCCATTTCCCTTTGAAACCCGGAGACACGGCATGACCGACAGCACCGACCCGATGCTCGATGTGCGGGACCTGGAAATGCACTTTCCCATTGGTGGCGGTATCCTTGACCGGCTGCGCATCGGGTCAGGGGGCGTACGGCTGGAAAACCCCGTCGTGCACGCGGTCAACGGCGTCAGCTTCCGCATCGCGCGGGGCGAGATCATGGCGCTGGTCGGTGAATCGGGCTGCGGCAAGTCCACCGTCGCCAAGGCGATCGCCCGCATCCACAGGCCGACCAAGGGCGAGGTTCGGGTCGAGGGCGCGGATATCGCCCATGCCGGTTTCGCCGATCTTCTGCCGGTCCGCTCGCGAATGCAGATGATCTTCCAGGATCCCTACGCCTCGCTCAACCCGCGCCAGCGGGTGCGAGATATCGTGGCGGAACCGCTGCTTCAGCAGATCACGGACGCCGCAGAGCGCAAGGACGTGCCCCGGCGGGTGGAAGCGCTGCTTGCCCGCGTGGGGCTCAGTGCCGAACATGCGGGTCGCTATCCGCACCAGTTCTCCGGCGGTCAGCGTCAGCGCATCGGCATCGCGCGCGCCTTGTCGGTGACGCCGGGGCTGATCATCGCGGATGAACCTGTCTCGGCGCTCGACGTGTCGATTCAGGCGCAGATCCTCAACCTGATGAAGGATCTGCGGGACGAGTTCGGCCTTGCCTATCTCTTCATCAGCCATGACCTGTCGGTCGTGAACCACATCGCGGACCAGGTGGGTGTGATGTACCTTGGATTCCTCGTCGAACACGCGCCGCGCGACGCTCTTTTCGCCCGGCCGCGCCACCCCTATACACGGGCGCTGCTGTCCGCCGCGCCCAGCATCAAGGAACGTCGCGACACCCGGGAGATCGCGCTGACCGGCGAGGTGCCCTCGGCGCTGGACCTGCCGTCGGGCTGCTGTTTTCGCACGCGCTGTCCGTTCGCGTGGGATCGCTGCGCGCAAGAGCGCCCGGTCTTGCAGGATGTCGGTCAGGGTCAGACCGTCGCATGCCACCTTGTGGACGAGCCGGAAAGGGATACGGAATGGCAGTAATCGCACAAGCCCGACTGGGGCTCAATGATCCGCATGACTGTACCGATGCAAGCGATGAACTGCCCATCCTGCGCGCGGTCTATGACACGCTGGTGCGACGGGTCGGGCAGGATTTCGTTCCCCATCTCGCGACGGGGTGGGAGGTGTCCGAGGATGCGCTGCGCTGGACCTTTCACCTTCGGCCCGATGTGCGTTTCCACGATGGCAGCGTTTGTGACGCCGGGGCCGTGGCGGCATCTCTCGACCGGATGGCACGCGAAGACAAGGGGTATACGCTGGGCGCACCGGCGGTCTGGCGGCAGTACCTGGGCGGCGCACAGATCGAGGTCGCGGACGCGGTGACGCTGACCCTGACGCTGGCCGCGCCCATGGCCGATCTGCTCGACGTGCTGGAGCAGGGTTTCATCGTGGCCCCGTCAGCCTTTGATGCGCTGGATGCGGGCGATCTGGATGTTCAGATCGGATCGGGACCATATCGCCTGACCGCGATCACGCCCGACAGTATTTCGGCGACCCGGACGACCCGTCATTTCGCGGGCCTGCCCGAGAACGCGACGGTGACATGGCAGCGTGTGCCCGATCCCGCGACCCGTCTTGCGCTGCTGGAAAGCGGCGCGGTGCAGGTGGCCAACAGTCTGGATTTCGAGGCGTCGCGCAAGCTGGCTGGCACGCGGCACGAGTTCCTGTCGCCTGTGGCGATCATCTATCTTCTGAACGCCGCGCAAGGCCCGTTATCCGATGGCCGTGTCCGTCGCGCCCTGAACCTTGCGGTGGACCGCGATGCGATCGTCGAAACGGTGATGCACGGCGCGGCGCGTCCCTTGCGCGGGTTCGTCAGCCCGAACCATTTTGGCGCGGGGTCGGCAGACGGGCTGCGGATGGACCGGGATCGCGCCCGCAGCCTGCTGGCCGAGGCGGGGTTCGCCGATGGCCTGTCCCTTGCAGTGGATTGCCCCACGCGCCTGCCCGACGAGGCAGAGCGCCTGACAGCCGCCCTTGGCGATCAACTGGCCGAGGTGGGCATTTCCCTCGACGTGCATGTCCATCCCGAGCGCGAGGATTATGCCCACATGGTCCGGCGCAAGGAGATCCGCGATCTCTGCGTCTTCGATTCCAGCCCGATGAGCACCTATCGCGTGCTGCATGAAAAGATCGACTCGCGCGTCAAGGGATCATGGTGGCAAGGCTACGCCAATACGCGGATCGAACCGCTGATCGACCAAGGCCGTGTGACGACCGACCGCGCCGCACGCGCGCGGCTCTGGCGCGAGGCGTATGCGCTTTTGCAGGACGATCCGGCCTGGCTCACGCTGTACAACCCGGTGCGGGTGATCGGTCTGGCAGGGGATCACCCCGATTTCGAGATGCCGGCCGACGGCGTGATCGACGTGGCACGGCTGCCCATGCTGGACGGGGGTGACGCGTGAAGGTCGAAACGCTTCTGACCGGCGGATGCATCGTCACCATGGACCCCGAGCGCCGGGTGATCGACAACGGTGCAATCGCCGTCGCGGACGGGCGGATCGTCGCCCTCGGTGACGCCGAGACGCTGCAGGTCGATGCAGATCGGGTGATCGACGTCACGGGGCACGTCGTCTTTCCCGGTCTCATCGACGTGCACGCCCACGCCGGTCATGGTCTGGTCAAGTCCATGGGGATGCATGGCGGTGACCGCTGGGAGGAGATCTGCGGCGAGGTCTATACCCAAGCCTCGCCGCCGGAATTCTGGTACGCAGAGGCGCGTCTGGCCGCGCTGGAACGGGTGCGCTTTGGCGTGACGACCGGGGTGTCGTTGCTGGGCGGCGGTGACACGATCATGCGTACCGACGATCCGGCCCATGCCGCCGCGCATTGCCGTGGCGTGATCGAGGTCGGCACGCGCAGCGTGGTTGCCGTCGGACCGACGCGGGCGCCGCACCCGAAGACCTACGCAAGCTGGCAGGACGGGACGCGGACCGACTATCCCGTGACGTTCGACCGGCAGATGCAAACCTGCACGACCGTGGTCGCGAACTGGCACGACACGCATGAGGGGCGCATCTTCATCGCGATGCTTTATCCGGTCCTGCGCGATGAGCATGAGCGCGACATGGAACCCGGTGACTATGCCACCGCGTGCCGGCAAGCCCGGATCACGCGCGCCTTTGCGCGGGACAACGGCCTGCTATTCACGCAGGATGGTCATTGGCGCGGTTCGATCAGACGGGCGCAAAGGCTTGGCCTGCTCGGGCCGGAGACGCTGCTGTCGCATTGCATCGACCTGGACCCGGACGAGATCGATCTGGTGGCCGAAACGGGTACGAAGGTCGCCCACAATCCGTCCGCCAACGCGTCGATCATGGGGCGCTGCCCCGCAACGGAACTGATGGAAATAGGGGCTTGTGTCGCGCTTGGATCTGACGCGACCGCGCCCGACCGGTCGGCCGACATGTTCCGGCACATGCAGCAGGCGATGCATTACCACCGTCGGCATTTTCGCGATGCTTCTGTTCTGCCCATCGGCAAGGTGCTTGAAATGTGCACCATCGGCGGGGCAACCGCGCTCGGGCTGCAGAATCGCATCGGATCGCTGGAGCTGGGCAAGTTGGCCGATATCGTCACCCTCGACCTGCGCCGGCCGCATCTTTATCCGCCCCAGATGCCACTGCACAGGCTGGTCTCTTTTGCCAATGGCAATGACGTCACCAATGTGATGATCGGCGGCGAGATGGTTCTGGAGGACAGGCAGGCAACGCGCGTGGACGAGGCCGCGATACTGGCCGACGCCGCGCGCGAGGCGGCAACGATGATCGACCGGATCGGGGGCGCGCCGGATCTCGCGCTGCCTGCCGGTTTCTGGGGCCAATAAGGACCGCGTCATGACCATATACGTCATCAATCCGAACAGCAGCCAGCATGTGACCGACGGGATAGACCGTGCCGTAGACCCGATGCGCGCGGTCAGCCCGGTGCCGATCGCGGCCCGTACCCTTGCCGAGGGTCCACCGGGCATCGAGACGCAGGCCCATGTCGACGGCGTCGTTGCGCCCATGCTCGCGCAGTGTGCCCGGCTGGAAGAGCGGGCGAGCGCCTTTGTCGTGGCCTGTTATTCCGATCCGGGCCTCGCGGCGCTGCGCGAACAGTCGCGTCGCCCGGTCCTGGGCATAGCCGAGGCGTCGATCCTGACGGCGATGACACTGGGCCAGCGGTTCGGCATCATCTCGATCCTGTCGAAAAGCATCCCGCGCCACATGCGCTACGTCGCCTCCATGGGGGTGATGGACAGGCTGGCCGGCGACCGCCCGCTGGAGCTTGGCGTGCTCGACCTTGCCGACGAGACCCGCACATTCGCACGGCTCAAGACCGTTGGCACCGCGCTGCGTGACGAGGCGATGGCCGATGTCGTCATTCTTGGTTGCGCGGGCATGACCGCGTTTCGCGCGGATCTTGAAACCTATCTCGGCATCCCGGTGATCGAGCCCTGTCAGGCCGCCACGTCCATGGCGATCGGCCGGGTCGCCCTTGAAACCACACGATAAGGACAGATGATGACACGACTTACAACCAAGGCGGCGGGCGTCTACGTCATCGCCGTAACCCCGTTCCATCCCGATGGGCGCATCGACATGGAAAGCTGTGACCGGATGGTCGATTTCTACCTCGAGGCCGGGGCGACCGGCCTGACGGTTCTGGGGATGATGGGCGAGGCGCCCAAGCTGACCGTCGATGAATCGCGCGACGTTGTGGCGCGCATACTGGGCCGCGTGAATGGCCGGGTGCCGGTGGTCGTCGGCGTGTCCGCCCCCGGTTTTGCGCAGATCGACACGCTGACGCGCATGGTCATGGATCTTGGCGCGGCCGGGGTGATGGTCGCACCGCCGTCCAGCCTGCGCACAGACGACCAGATCGTGACCTATTACCGGCAGATCGCGGAGGTTCTCGGTGACGTGCCCTTCGTGCTTCAGGATTTTCCGCTGGTCACCGGGGTTCAGATCTCGCCCAAGGTGATCGCGCGCATCTTCAATGACCTGCCGACCTGCGTGTGCCTGAAACACGAGGATTGGCCGGGGCTGGAAAAGATCACCGCGCTGCGCGCCGAGGGCATGCTGGGGCGCCGCATCTCGATCCTTTGCGGCAATGGTGGGCTGTTCCTGCCCGAAGAGATGGCCCGTGGCGCCGATGGCGCGATGACCGGCTTTGCCTATCCCGAGATGATGGTCAGCGTGGTGCACCACATGCAAAGCGGCGATGCCGGACGCGCGCGGGACATCTTCGATGCCTACCTGCCGCTTGCGCGGTTCGAACAACAGCCCGGTCTTGGCCTTGCGATCCGCAAATACATGCTCGCCAAGCGCGGCATCATCGCCCATGACGCGCTGCGCCGCCCCGGTGCCACGCTTTCACAAGAAACCCGCGCCGAGGTGGACAGCCTTGTTGCGCGGCAGGAATACCGATTGAAGGAGCTTACCTGATGGATCTGGAACTGACCGGAAAACGCGCGCTCGTGCTGGGTGCCAGCCGGGGCCTTGGCATGGCGATCGCCAAATCGCTGGCCGCCGAGGGCGCCACCATCCTGGCCGCGGCGCGCAGCCGCGACAAGATCGACGCCTGGGCCGACGGCATGGAAAATGTCCAGCCCGTGGCACTGGACATTGCCGATATCGCGCAGATCGACGCGCTGGCGGACCGATTGCTGGTCGAGGGTGGCGTCGACATCATCGTGAACAATGGCGGCGGGCCACCTCCGGGCACGGCCCAGGCGGCAGAGCGTGGCGCCTGGATCACCCATTTCGAGGCCATGGCCGCGAACCTCTTTCATCTGACGGGGCGTCTTCTGCCACCGATGAAAGAGCGCGGATGGGGGCGTGTCATCTCGGTCACCTCCTCTGGTGTCGAACAACCCATTCCCAACCTCGCGCTCTCCAACGGCATCCGGTCGGCGGTGGTCGGCTGGTGCAAGACACTCGCCAGTGAAGTGGCCGGCGACGGGATCACCGTCAACGTCGTCATGCCGGGCCGCATCCACACCGTACGTGTCGACGAACTCGACGCGGCGGCCGCCAAACGCACCGACAGCGATGTGGCAGATGTTGCGGCAAGATCCCGTGCGACCATTCCGGCAGGGCGCTACGGAAAACCCGAGGAGTTTGCTGATGTCGTGACCTTTCTCGCATCAGCTCGCGCAGGCTACGTGACCGGCTCCCGCATCCGCATCGACGGTGGTTCCATAAAATCGATCTGACGGGCGGGGCGGAATGCCGCCAGCCAAACCGGCCCGGCCTGTCGGAGTATCCTTTGTCCAACATGTCCGGATGACGGAGCATTTCCGGATTGCAGGCCGCGGCCCGCCCTTGACGATCCTGCGCGGTGTCGGTCGCATGCCGTGCTGGCACGCTGGATGCCGCGCAATCGACTCAGGGCTAAGCATCGGGCGTATGATCAGATTCGGTCATGTGCCACGCTTTGGCTGTGGCTTGGACGTGGCTGCGGCAGGTCTCTGATTGCGGTCGGTTCAAGTCGGAAAGCGGGCCGTCTGGTGCCGGGCGCGGCTCTCGCAAGGACCACGATTTGCGCCTCATGATGGCATTCGGTGTATGGACCGGGTCGTGCAACCATGCCGCACCCCACCGACCCGCGCGGGATCGATCGGCACCGGACCCTTCGGAACGTGTATTCCATCAGGCGATGACTCCACGTCCGGCAAGACGGGCACAGCAGTTTCAGACAAAACCCGCCCAGGATAGCCATGCCCCGAGGCTCGGATCAGGGCGGTCTTAACGCAACGCCGGGTTTTTGTCGTGACATAGGTACGTCACTTGAGAGAGGCCACCATTCGGGTCGATGAGGTCCCCACGTAATCAACGCCGCAATACGGGTGAAAATGAAGCAACCGTCACGCCGACGACGTTATGCCGATACCGGACCACGCACGATCGCCTAAGCATTATTTCGATGTCATAGACGTAAATGGCAGCCCGTAGGGGAGTCGAACCCCTCTTTCCAGGTTGAAAACCTGGCGTCCTAACCGATAGACGAACGGGCCAATTACAAGAGCGTGACTAGGCAAAACCCGTAATGCGCGCAAGAGGGTTTTTGCAAAAAACATACCGGCATGGGCAAGAAATCCGACGGCGTGCCTCAAACCGCTGGGGCCGCATCCTCAAGCCGCAGCTGCACAGAGCGGCGCCCACCCCAAGTATTTATATCGAGGCGTCCGGCGAGGTGGAAGCGCGCGCCGTCATGTCCGGCAAGGGCCGGGCCAAGCGCCGTGTCGAAGGCCCCAAAGGCGATCGCCTCGAGGCTTGCACCGAATCCGTCGGTGAAGCGCAGCTTCAGATGGCTGTCGCCCAACTGGCGCGCAAAGGTGATCTGGCTGTCGGCGAAGACGAAACGCGGCCCCGGTGCGCCAGCGCCGAAGGGACCGGCTGCGTCGATCTGTTCGATCGACTCGATCGTTGCCGCGCGCGGTGTCAGCAACCCGTCGAGCCGCAGATCGGCCGGCCCGGCGCGATCCGCGCCCTGCTTGGCCAGCAGTTCTGTAAGCCGCGCCATGGCCGGTTCCAGCATGTCGCGGGCGACGGTCAGGCCGGCCGCCATCTTGTGCCCCCCACCCTTGAGAAGCAGGCCCTCGGCCGCGAGCCGCTGGATCGACGCCCCGAGATCGACACCTGCGACCGAGCGGCCCGATCCCTTGCCTTCGTCTCCCTCCAGCCCGATCACGATGGCGGGCCGGTTCAGGCTTTCCTTCAGACGGCTTGCAACGATGCCGACGACGCCGGGATGCCAGCCTTCGCCCGCCGCCCAGACCAGCGCCGCCTCGGTGCCCCGCGCCTCGGCCTGGGCCATCGCCGCCTCGCGCACCTGCGCCTCGACCTCGCGCCGTTCGGTGTTCAGCTGGTCGAGGCGTTCGGCCATCGCACGGGCCTCGGCCGGGGTGTCGCAGGCCAGAAGACGCGCGCCGAGATCGGCCTTGCCGATGCGCCCGCCGGCATTGACGCGCGGTCCCAGCAGGAACCCCAGATGATAGGCGTTGGGCGCCGCATCCATGCGCGCGACATCCGCCAGTGCCACCAGCCCCGGACGCTCGCGCCGGGCCATGACATGCAGGCCCTGCCGCACGAACGCGCGGTTGACCCCGATCAGCGGGGCGACATCGGCCACGGTCGCCAGCGCCACGAGGTCGAGCGACGCCATCAGGTCTGGACCGCGACTGCCGGCCTCTCGCAACTGCCGTCCCGCCTCGACCAGCATCAGGAACACCACCGCCGCGGCACAGAGATGCGCGAGATCGCCGGTTTCGTCCTGCCGGTTGGGGTTCACCACGGCATGCGCGGGCGGCAGGGTTTCGCCCCCCAGATGGTGATCGAGCACTATCACGTCGGCCGCCCCGGCGGCGGCGAGCGCTTCGTGGCCAAGTGTGCCGCAATCCACGCAGATCACGAGGTCGTGCTGCATCGACAGCTCGGCCATCGCGGCGGGGTTGGGTCCGTACCCCTCGTCGATCCGGTCAGGAACGTAAAGCGTGGGCGCGCGCGTCTGAATGCGCCGCAGCCAGTCGATCAGAAGCGCCGCCGAGGCCCCGCCGTCGACATCGTAATCGGCAAAGACCGCGATGCGCTCATTGCCCTGAACCGCGCGCAGGAACCGTGCCGCGGCACGCTCCATGTCGCGCAGGCCGCGCGGGTCGGGCAAGAGGTCGCGCAAGGTGGGGGCCAGGTAGGCCGCAGTCTCGGATGGGCTCACACCGAGCCGGGCCAGCGTCTGGCACAGGGCGCGGGGCAGGCCGCTGTCTTGCGCCATCGCCTCGGCTTGGCGGTCGATCTCGATGCCCGGCCCGATCCAGCGCCGCCCGGTCAGCGAGCATTCCACGCCCAGAAAGGCCGTCACTGGCGATCGTCCCTTCTTCTTGGTTCAAATACCCCGGGGGTGGGGGGGGGGGGGGGAGGGGGGGGGGGGGGGGGGCGCTCTTTTCTGTTTTTTCCTACTCCCCCCCCCGCCCCCTCTCTCCCGCCCCCCCACCCCTCCTCCGT